>CAMDWM010000193.1:0-3025 GCA_945878755.1 Akkermansia muciniphila | reverse complement strand
CCGGACCAAAAGACTTTCGATTACATCAAGGGCAAGCCCTACGCGCCGAAGGCCGCCGATTGGGATGCCGCGGTGGCTCGCTGGGCTTCCTTCGCTTCCGACGCTGGCTGCCATTACGACGACGTCGTCAAATTCACCGCCGAGGCGATCCGTCCAACGGTCACTTGGGGCATCACCCCAGGGCAGGCGATCTTCATTGATGAAAAGATGCCGGCCCTTGAAACCCTTAACGCCGCTGATCGCGCTACGGCCGAGGATGCCTACAAGCACATGAAATTGGCGCCTGATACCGCCATCAAGGGGACCAAAGTCGACGTCTGCTTCCTTGGCTCCTGCACCAACGGCCGCATCTCCGACCTCCGCGAGGTCGCCAAGTACCTCAAGGGCCGCAAGGTCAGCCCGAACGTCAAGGCGATCGTCGTCCCTGGCTCGCAGCTCACCGCCATCCAGGCCGTCCATGAAGGCCTCGATAAGATTTATATCGAAGCTGGCTTCGAATGGCGTGGCGCGGGTTGCTCGATGTGCCTGGCGATGAACCCCGACAAACTCGTGGGCGATCAGCTCTGTGCGAGCTCCTCGAATCGTAACTTCAAGGGCCGTCAAGGCTCCCAGACTGGCCGGACAATTCTCATGAGCCCGCTCATGGTCGCCGCCGCCGCCATCACCGGTCAAGTCACCGACGCCCGCGAAGTCTTTAAGGTCTAATGTCCGCCTCCTCTGCAGTTCAGCGCGTGCTCGCCCGTGTCGCCCAAGGCGATGCCGTGCCAGCTGCGTGTGCTTCCGAGGGCTTGGCATGGCAGCAGGACGTCACGGTCGATGCCCATTATGACGGTAAGCCCGTGTGCACCGTGACGCTCCCTTGGGTCGTGGCCGGACACGCTGTCCTCTTCGCCGATGAAGCCGTCGCTGCTTCGGTGGCCCAAGAGCGCTTGGCCTCTTTGGCGGCCGCCCTTGCCATGCCTGTCGCCATCATCCCGCGCGCCGCCTAATTCCGGTTCCCCTTAGATCCCCCTTTTCATCCCCTTTTCAGCCCTCAATCTCGCAATCATGTCCCTCGCTAAAGTCACCCAAGTCAAAGGCCACGCCCTCGCCGTCCCCGGCGACGACATCGACACCGACCGCATCATCCCCGCCCGCTTCCTCCGTTGCGTGACCTTTGATGGCCTCGGTGAACATGCCTTCCGTGACGAGCGGACCGGCCCCGACGGCCTCGAGCGCCCGCACCCGATGAACTCCGCCCAAGCCGCGCGCATCGCCGCTGCCAAGCAGGGCGTCATGGTCGTCGGCTTCAACTTTGGTTGTGGAAGCTCCCGTGAGCATGCCCCTCAGTCGCTTCGGCGTTTTGGTTTTACGGCCTTCGTCGGTGGAAGCTTTGCCGAAATCTTCTTCGGTAACTCCACCACGCTGGGTGTCCCTTGCCTGACGCTCTCCAAGGACGACCTCGTCGAGTGCGATGCGTTGGTCCGGGCCCATCCCGATGTCGAACTGACCGTGGACGTCCAGAATCTGGTCGTCACCGCGGGCGCTAAGTCTTGGAAGGCCAGCATCGCCGCTTCCGCCCGTGACGGCCTCATTAACGGTAAGTGGGATCCGATTGCCGATCTCTTAGAAGGTGCCCCGGCCGTTGATAAGACCGCAGGGACGCTCGCTTACGTCGTCGGTAAGTAAAGCTGAGTCGCTTCGCCTATCGAGGCCGCCGTCGGGCGGCCTTTTTGTTTTAGAAGCCGAAGAGCTTCTGGATACCCCGCACCGAGTCCTTATGCTCAGCGGGCGTGTTCTGTTCCCAGCGCTTAAGGTAGTCCTTGAATGACTCGTCTTTCGGCCGGGCCGTGGCGTTGAGCCAACGGAAGGCCGCCCAGCGGGTGGGCTTTTCCTCGAGATACTTGAGTAGGAAGAGGGCGACGGCGCCGTTGAGTTCACGGTCCGTCGGGTTAGCACGGAACTCAGCTTCGTGGTCACGGTAGAACTTAGGTAGGCCCTTCTGTTCGGCCTCCGCCTTGTAGGTACGCTTCGCGACGACATCGTCGGCGTAGCTCCGCAGAGAGGGGGCGTAGCTAGCCCAGTTTGGGTAGGGTGGAGCGGTCTTCCAGGTCATGGCCATCGCCCGGAGGCAGAAGACTGAGGCCGTCTCGCAAACCGATTCCTCAAACCAGAGGTTCTCGCGCGGACCATCACGAAATCCGCAGTGGATGTGCCCTAACTCGTGAGCGAACTGATAGGCGTATTGGCTCCAGAACGTCTTGCGCGTATCGAGACGGACGACGATTTCCTTCCGGTCATTGCGCTGGAAGAGCGTGATTGGCCCCTTATCGCCTTTGACGACCACGACGTTCTCGAATGGTAACCCTGGCGCCCATTTCTGTAGTTCTGCAGCGGCGGAAAGGCAGACTTTGGCGACATCCTTTTCGCTGGCCTCAAAGCCATCGGCGACGATGCGGATGGGGTGCGGAGCAGGTTCCGCGGCGACGAGGAGCGACGCCGAGAGCAGCAGGAGGAAGGCCGCGGCACGCATCGGCTTACTTGGCTGGGGCGGCTGGGATGAGTGGGAAGGACCACTTCTCGCGCGTGAGGATCTCGTTGTGTAGCTTGCAGATGACTTCCTTGCCGCCTTCTGCGAGTTCCGTGGACATGATGGCTGGCGACGCAGGGCCGCTGTTCTTCGGGTAGTTAACGGAGAGTGTTTTTAACGCGATGGGCTGGCCGTTGATGCGGGGCATGCCAATGCGGACCTCGAGTTTGGGGAGGTCAGCGATGACCACTTTCTTGCCACCGTAGATTTCGATGAAGGCGGAGTGGCGGCCCCAGAACTTAAGCGTACGGCCGGGGAACTTGAGGGACGTGATGAAGACCGTTTGGCTCGAAGACTTCTCAGTCAAGAAAGCGCCCACCCACGTCCACTCCTTGCCGTCCTTGTCCTTTTCGTAAGTCAGCTTGCGGATGGCGTAGGTATAGGTGCCGGCCTTCCAAGGGAAGGGGCGACGGCCCGAGGCGAAGTCACCTTCGTAACCGGCCGCTTCGGTGAGGC
>CAMDWM010000192.1:0-3062 GCA_945878755.1 Akkermansia muciniphila | reverse complement strand
CGTATTCGAGGCGGAACGGCACGGCACCCTTCTTGAGCAAGACCGAGACTTCCTTGCGACGCTCCCCGACCGGGCCGATGCCCTTGATCTCAGCAACGCGCTCGCCGTTAACATAGAGAGAACCGTAATCATCGCAGTCGAAGGCGAAGATGTACTTCCCGTCCTCGGGGGCCTGGAACTGGGCAGTCCAAACCATGGCAAAAGCGTCCTTCAAGCTGGCTTGCGCGGGGCTGATGATGCCCGTGTTTTCGTCTTCAATCTGCGCGGGCTTCAGCTTGGAAAAATCCGGCATCTCCTTCCACTCACCCTTATACATCGTGCCGACGAGGTTCCGCAGGGCGGTCTTGGGCGGAGGGAACGGGTGATCCTTCAGGAGTTCTTCCGCGGTCCAAGGGGTGGTCCGGGTCGCGGTCGCGGCGCGCACGGACTTGACGAGCTCCGGGGTGACAGCACCGGCATTACCAGCGAAGTTCTTACGGACGTAGGTCAGGGCGGCGGCGATCTTCTCGTCGCTCAACACGGCACCCTGCGGAGGCATGACGATGTTGTAGGCTTTACCCGCGACTTCCACGGGGCCAGTCATCCCGTGGAGCACAATCTTGATGGTGCGCTCAGCTGGGCCTTTCGGCCAATCGCTGCCAACTAAGGGGGGCAGACCGTTGAGGCCTTTGCCGTCCGGGCCGTGGCAAGCCACGCAAAGGGTGTTGTAAACCTGGGCACCGTCTTCGGCACCAAAGGATACAGTAGTGGTGGCCACGAGGGCCAGGAGCGCGGGGAATCGCATGGGGATTAGGACAGTCATATTAATTGATAGTTCCGAGCAAACGAAAAAGGCCACGGAACGGGTCCGTGGCCTTCAAAAACGCTCAAATCGGCAGCTTAGCGGGAGCGATACTGACCGCGGGGGTCATAAATCCACCAAGCGTCAAAGGGATTGGAGAGCGCGGGTAGTTCGAAGTAGGTGTGGCCCTTGTCGTCGGTCTTCTGGACCACGCCCGAAGCGTCCGCCTGGGCGGTGCGTGGCGTCGGCAAGGTCATGACCGTCGGGGCCGGGGGCAGGAGGTCGAGGATGGCCGTCTCTTCAATCCGCTCGACGATGTTATCGACCCACTTCAGTTCCTTGGCCTTCTCGCCGAAAGCCTGCCAGTCACCCGACGAATCGTTGGCATACATCTGCTTCACGAACTCCGGCAAGGTGAGGCCCATCTTCTTCGCCACTGGGGTACCGAGGCGTTCGAACCAGCGGTTAGTGAATTCGATCTGTTCCTTGAGCACGGTCATGTTGCCGCGGGCCGAGTTGGAAACCTGGTGGTGCAGGATGATCGAGTTCGGGTAGCAATAGGAGCGCTCCGCGAGCGTCGCAATCACGGCCGTCATCGAAGCGGCGAAGCCCTTCACGACGACGTAGACGGGCGCCTTCGAAGCGGCCATGGCCTTCTGAATCTGGTAACCCGCCGCGACGGAACCACCGGGGCTGTTGTCGACGACGATGAAGATTGGGAATTCCGACGACTGGTTGTTGTAGAAGTTGATGCGCTGGCTGACGTAATCGGCCAAGCCTTCCGTGACTGCGCCGTTAAAGGCGATGCGACGGTCGCTAATCACCAGCGTGCCATCGACCAAGGGCTCCTTGAGGTACTTCGGCTTAGCCTTCGTGGCCACCTTGCGAGCTTCTTCTTCCTTCTGGAAACGGGAGAGCTCGTTGCTGAGGCGGGAAATCGTATTGGCGGCTTCGAGCTGGAGCTGCTTGGCTTCGGCTTCGAGTTCGCGGATCTTGTTGTTGCGCTCAGATAGGCGAGCGGTCGAGCGGGCGGCCTCCAAGGCAGCCTGGCGTTCCAGCTTGGCGCGTTCGTCTTCCAAGGCGGCAGCTTCAGCGGAGGCCTTAGCTAGGCGGAGGGCGCGTTCGGCGGAAAGCTTGGCGGTCTCGGCGTTCAGGGGAGCGAGCTCTTCGGTGCGCTTGGCTTCAGCCAGGGCGACTTCGGCGTCGATACGGGCCTTCTCGGTGCGCATGCGGTCGGCTTCCTTCATAGCTGCCTTCTGCTCGGGGGAGATTTCTTCGCGGTTGATGCCGGGACCAGGCGCAACGGTCGTGGCACCAGGCTGAGCGGTCGGTAGGCCGCCCGTGGCCGGGGCGGCGGGCGTGCCGCCCGTGGCGGGAGCCGCGGGAGCGCCCGCAGGCGTGGCGCCAGCCGGGACGACGATGACGCGGCGGGTGGTCTGCTGCGCGAGCACCGGAGCGGTGACCAAGGCGGCCAGCGCGAGGAGACGGAAGGTGGAGGAGAGGTTCATAGTGAGAATAGGATTTTTGTTATTAATAAAAGAAATTAGCGGATGACGTATTCAATGGTCGGGTCGTACATCCACCAGAGATCGCAAGGGCCAGCCGGGGCAATCTCTTGGCGGACGCGGCCCGTCGCCGGGTTCGTGTCGCCAAAGCCCGTCAACGGCAACGGGGCCGGCGCGGGCGTTGCGCCCGCCGTGGTAAAGCTGTTTTCATTCATGCGCTCGACGACATCCGTCGCCCACTTGAGCTTGACCGCTTCGTCGCCATGGACTTTCCAGTCCCCGGTGACGGTGGCCTTATACATGTCTTTGATGAAGTCATCGAGCGGGACGCCGATGCGGGCGGCGACCTTGATAAAAATACGCTCGCACCAGAACTTGCTCCACTTGAGCTGCTCCTGCATCTGGGTCATGTTGCCACTAACACCCGTTGATGCTTGGTGATGGAGAACCAGGGTCTGCGGGTAGACAAAGGAGCGCTTGGCCAGCGTGGTGACAATCGCCGCCATCGAGGCGCAATAGCCCTTCACGACCACATAAACAGGGGCCTTTGAAGTTTCCATGGCCTGCAAGATCATGTAGCCAGACATCACCGAACCACCAGGGGAGCGATCGATGACGATGAAGATCGGTGACTCGGAGTCCTGCGCATTAAAGAAGGCAATGCGGTCGCACACCGAGCGGGCGAGGGCATCGTTGACGACGCCATTGAACGGGATGCGGCGGTCGCTAATTTGCAGCACGCCATCAATCAGCGGGTCCTTGGGGTAAGTCATCTT
>CAMDWM010000191.1:0-3088 GCA_945878755.1 Akkermansia muciniphila | reverse complement strand
AGCAAGGTGTGGTTGGTGTAACTGAAGACGCGGGTACAAACGGACCAAGCTTCATCCCAGCCCAAGCGTTCCACATCGATGAGCAGGCGCATCATCTCGGCGACCGAAATAGACGGGTGGGTATCGTTGAGCTGGACGGCAACCTTCTCCGGCAGGTTCGAGAAGTCAGGATTCAGACGGCGGTGGCGACGCAAGATATCCTGGAGCGAGCACGACACAAAGAAAATCTGCTGCACCAACCGGAGCTCCTTGCCGCTTTCGGTGCTATCGTTTGGATAGAGGACCTTGGAGATTGTTTCACTGGCGTCGCGATCACGGACGGCTTCAACGTAGCCCCCGCGGTCAAAGGCACGAAAGTCGAATTCGTTGGTCGCCTTAGATTCCCAAAGGCGAAGAGTGTTAACGCTGCTGGCGGCGAAGCCGGCAATCGGGATATCCCAGGGCACGCCGACGAGGTCACGCGTGTCCACCAGTTCGGCGCGGTGGTTGCCGCGGTCGTCGACATTCTGCTGGACGCGGCCGTAGAGCGGGACGCGGACGCGCAAATTAGGCCGACGGATGAGCCAGGGGTTATTATTCGCCAACCAAGCGTCAGCGACCTCGACCTGTCGTCCCTGGACGAACGTCTGCCGGAACAGACCAAATTCATAATGAATGCCGTAACCGATGGCCGGGATATCCATCGTCGCCAGCGAATCCATGAAACAGGCGGCGAGACGGCCCAAGCCACCATTGCCCAGACCCATGTCGGCCTCTTCTTCCGTCACCGCTTCCAAGTCCTGACCGAGGCCCTTCAAGGCCGCACCCGCCACCTCGCGCAGCCCAAGATTCACCAGGTTATTGGAGAGCACCCGCCCCATCAGATACTCTAAGGAAAAGTAATAGACGCGCCGGACGTTCTTGGACGCGTGGACCGACTGCGTCGCGATATAACGCTCCAGCATCAAGTCACGGGCCGCCATACAGGTGGCCGACCACCAATCGTTGCGGCTCGCGGTGATGGGATCACGGGCAAAGGTGCTTTTCAGGTGGCGCAGAATCGCTTCGCGGAAAGCCGTGACCGAAGGCACGCCAGGAGCGGTCGACTCCAGCGGCGCGGGCTTCGTGACGGAAATTTTGGTGCGTGCCTTAATCTTCGGGGCCGGCTTGACCGGTCGACGGGCAGCAGACTTAGGAGCGGGCTTCTTTTTCTTTGGCATGAGCGGTAAAATAGGACACCCCTACCCTAAGCCACAAGCGAGCCAAAACCGCGTCAGCCCTGTGCCAGTTGGCGCAGCTTGTTCAAATCTAGCTTGCCCGTGCCCAAAATCGGGATGACGGCTACTTTCTTGAACACCTTAGGTATCCACAGGTTAGCCAAGCCCTCGGCCACCAAGGTGGCTCGCAAGGCGTCGGGGTCGAGGTCGACGGTGTGGAGGACGACCAACTGCTCGCCCTTAGCGGGATCGCTAACGGCCGAAACCGCGAGAACTGCCTCCGCGGAGGCCTGTAGATTCAATGCCTTCAGCAAAGCTTGTTCGACGGTACCATGCGGCACCATTTCGCCGCCGATTTTAGAGAAGCGGGAAAGTCGACCAGCCAGATATAAGAAACCGTCGTCATCCAAACGCGCCAAGTCACCGGTTCGATACCAACCATCTACGATAGCCTCGGCCGTGCGGGTGGGGTCGCCCAAATAGCCCGTGAAAACATTAGCCCCGCGCACCTCGAGAAGGCCCACCTGCCCGATCGGCAGGACCGCGCCGGTTTCGATGTCGACGAAACGTACGGCGACGCCCATGACGGGCCGGCCGACGGAGCCACGAATGTTACCCGTCCAGATCCCATTGGGGGCTTCGTCTTCGGCCTTGTCGGGGACGTTGACCGCAAGGACCGGGCTGGTCTCCGTAATGCCATAACCCTCGAGCATGGGGGTTTGCAGCTGCTCCCCGAAGCCAGTGGCCAAGTCATCCGGTAATTTCTCCGCCCCGACCACGACCCATTCCAAAGATTTAAGGTCTTCGGCGGTGGCGCGACGCAGGTACGGACGCAGAAAAGTCGGGGTACCCACCGTGACCGTCACACGCTCTTCCTTGATGGCCTTGATGGAGCCATTCGTATCGAGCGGCGAAGGTAAGGTCACCAAGGTGCCGTCACGTGTCATGAAATACCACAGGCCCACGGTGAAACCAAAGCTATGAAAGACCGGTAGGCTAGAAAGCAGGACCGCGGTCGGAGGCAAGATATCGGCGTCTTCGATTTGCCGCAAGTTAGCCAAAATATTACGGTGCGAAAGAATAACCCCCTTCGGCTCACCGGAGCTGCCACTAGTGAACAACAAAGCGGCCTCGTCGTCGCCCCCGCTACTTGGCACTCGAGCAAACAACGGAATCAGCCGAGACGGTAGCGCCCGAATCAAGGCTATCCGCCAGGCCACCTGCCAGCGAGGTAACGACTGGAGCTCTGCGGCGATATCCATCAGGCGGTCGCCCCAAGGGAAATCCGGAAACTTTTCGGAGAGCTTCACCTTGAACGCCTCGGCGGTGATCACCAAGTCGACCTCGGCGCGACGCAGGCACGATTGCACCTGATCCCGACCCAGCGTGAAATTCAGGTTCACCGGGATTTTACCGACCATGACGCAGGCCAAGTTTGCAACCGCAGCGGCGACCCCAGGCGGCAACACGATGGCGACGCGACGTACGGCCGTCGCCGCACGTAGGCGTCGGGAGATGACCCAGGCCAAAGCCAAGAGCATGGCTCCGGAGAACTCGCGCCGCGCGCCCGTGCGGTCGACCAAAGCGACTTGGCCACCCTTAGCGGCCAAGCCAACGGTGACTTCCCGACCCAAGTGACCCTGGAGCGAAGGCCGGAGGGCGAAAGCTTCCGCTGCCAGTTCGAGCAAGCGCAAACGCGTCTGGGCATGCTCCGAGAAGGGGTACGGCTTACCGATGACTACCGAGATAGGGCGCGGGAAATGCTTAGGCCACTTGAAGAAAGACTTACCACCGAGGTGACTAAAGATTGAACCCCACAGACCATCCATAGCCATGGGCACGATGGGTACATTCGCCCGGCGCGCGATTAACTCGAAGCCCCGCCGTAACGG
>CAMDWM010000190.1:0-3110 GCA_945878755.1 Akkermansia muciniphila | reverse complement strand
CTGGAGCCCATCTGGGCGCAACGCGAACTGATGACCGTTTTCCGTGGCCTCGACCACGGCGTCAAAGGCGGCCACTTCGCGGTGCATTCCTTCCTCTCTGGCGTGCTCAACTCCGAGGCACAGAACCGCCCAGACGGAAACGTCTCGCTCGACCAATTCCTCGCTGAGGAGCTCGGCCACCAGACCCGGTTCCCCTCGCTCACCGTCGGCTCCGAGGGCGGCATCCATGGCGGTTGCCAGCTCGCGTGGACGAAGTCCGGCGTACGCGTACCACCGATCACCAACCCAGCCGAACTCTTCGACAAGCTTTTCGTTAGCGACTCCGCGGATCGCCGCGTCCGTCGCGAACAGGAAAACCAGGTGCAGGCTTCGATCCTCGATTCCGTGCGCGAGGAAGCGAAGCGTCTCTCCGGACAGGTCAACCAAGAGGATAAGGCCAAGCTCGAAGAGTACTTCACTTCCGTACGTGACGTCGAAAAACGCCTCGAACTGCGGCAGCGCTGGACCCATCTCCCGAAGCCGGTGGCACCCTTCGGCAAGCCGGCCAACCGCAACGCCGTCGACGACCTGCCGCTCATGTATGAGCTCATCGCGCTCGCCCTGCACACCGACAGCACCCGCATCGCTACACTGGAAGTCGGCGGCGACTTCCTGCCCCAGAATCTCGGCATCAAAAAGGACTATCACGGCCTCTCCCACCACGGTAACTCGGCCGAGTCCATCGCCGCCCTCATCACCCTCGAGCGCTATCAGATTGAACAGTATGGCAAGTTCGTCGGCCGCCTCGCGCAGCTGAAGGACGGAGAACGCACCCTGCTCGACTCCACCACGGTGTTATTCGGCAGCGGCATGGGCGACGCCAACTCGCACCGGAATACTGACCTGCCGATCCTCCTCGCGGGCGGCGGCTACCAGCATGGCCGCTTCCGCGAAGTCGCGCGCGAGGTCAGGCACAAGGTGCCGCTCTGCAACCTCTTCGTCGATATCGCTCAGAAGATGGGTGTGGAAACGGCCGCCTTCGGTAGCAGTACGGGGCGGTTCTCCTGAACCCTGGTCTCGACCGCTGACGTGTATTTTATTCCGGCATTCCGACCCATGGCGTCCCCTCGACGGACCCTGCTGGTCATCTCCACAGTCCTTGCGGCCGGCCTCATGCACGCCGCCGAGGCGCCGGCGAAGCAGGTGGAGAAGTTCCTGAGCCGCTACTGCGCGGAGTGCCACGATGCCGCCACCCACAAGGGCGACCGCTCCTTCGACAAGTTCACGCTGCCGTTGAAGACGCTTCCCGCGGTGATCGAGGCGCGTGACATCATCGACCAACTGACTTTGCGTGAGATGCCGCCCAAGAAGGCCGACCAGCCCAGCGACGACGAGCGCCTCGCCATGATCCGCACCCTGCGTGACGGCACCGCGGCGGCCCAAGCTTCCCTGCAGAGTTCCGGCTCGCGTACCGTCCTGCGCCGACTCTCTAACCGCGAGTATGAGAATACGCTCGCGACGTTATTCGGTCGCCGCATCGACACCCTCGGGCTCACTGCTGACTTCCCCAAGGAAAAGACCGCCCGCCACCTAGATACGATCGGACAGTCGCTGGTGACTTCCGGCTTCCTAGTCGACCAGTATTTCCTGTCCGCCAACCGTCTCGTGGAAACCCGCCTCGGGAAGCCAGCCACCGCGCCGAAGACCTGGCGTTTCAACGGCAACTTCATCCAGTACGAAGAGCTAACGGGCTCACATAAGAGCGCCTTTAACTTCCGCTACCTCAATATATATGAACAGCCGAACACCGACACCCGCCAGGGCGGCTACGGCCACATCGAGGACTTCAGGCAAGGCGTGACGGTCTCGGGCCTCTACGACCTCGAGGTCGAGGCCACGGCCATGCATCGTGATACCCATTACGATCCGGCTATCTTTGGCATCGACCTCTCGGAGCCTTTCATCCTTGGCATCGTGCCCGGCGATATCACCAAGGGCCACATCCATTACCCGCAGGCCATCGAGCCACTCCTCGCCAGCAGCGTGGTGCCCGACAACGTGCCGACCCGGCTGAAGTTCCGCGTCTGGCTGGAAGCCGGCCAGACCCCGCGCTTCATCTTCCCGAACGGCCCCTATGAATCACGCGCCTCAGTGGTAACGATCAACAAGCGCTACGAGAAGGAGTTCTCGACGCCGGTCGGCTCCTCGGGCGTCGGTCGCTCACACATCCTCAAGGAAGGCAAGTTGCCGCACATCCGTATCAGCGAGATCGTCATCCAGGGCCCGGTGGTCGAGCCAATGGGCGGCGCCGAAGAGATTGCCGTTTTCGGCAAGGAGGGCTTCCAGCCGGCACGAGCGCTTGACCAGCTGCTCGCCTTTGCGGCGAAAGCTTACCGTCGACCGCTTCAGGACGCCGATCGCGCGTCGATTCGCGCCATGTACGAGAAGCGGCTCGCCGAAAAAGCCACTCCGCGCCAGGCGGCGCTCGACGCGGTCAAACTCATCCTCTGCTCGCCTTCCTTCCTTTACCTCAGCGAGGTCACCAAGGAGAACGACCGTCGTCTACAGCCTGACGACCTCGCCACCCGCCTCGCCTACGCCCTTTGGGCGGCGCCGCCTGACGAGGCCCTATTCGCCTCCGCGGCGTCGGGCAAACTCACTGGCGACGCGGAACTAAAGAAGCAGATCGACCGCCTGCTGGCCGATGAACGTGTCAACGGATTCGTCCATGGCTTCCTCGACAGTTGGCTGAACCTGCGCGACCTCGGTGGTATGCCACCCCCGCGCGAGTCAAATCGCGCCTACTACGCCGAGGATCTACCCGCGTCGATGAAGGCCGAGGTCCGCCTGTTATTTGGCGAAATGCTCAAGGAGAACCGCCCGGTGACCCAGTTCCTGCGCGCGGAGCACACCTTCGTCGATAAGAAGCTCGCGAAGCTCTATGACCTGCCCGCGCAGAAGACCCTGCGCCTCGCCGACGGCTTTCAGAAGGTCAGTCTCAAGGACGACAAGCACCGCGGCGGCCTGCTCGGCATGGCGGCCGTGCTGACGGTCAGCGCCAACGGCGTCGAAACCTCGCCCGTCACCCGCGGGGCCTGGGTCAGCGAGAATATTCTCGGCATCAAGCCGCC
>CAMDWM010000189.1:0-3117 GCA_945878755.1 Akkermansia muciniphila | reverse complement strand
ACTTCGCTGGCTGGGTGCATGTAGATTTTATCCGCAACGCTGGTCAGGTAGTATTCCCGCTGCGAGGTGTTCTCGACCCAGCCGATGACGGGCTTCTTACTTTCCTTGAATTTGACAATAGCCTGTCGCAGTTCGTTGAGTTGAACGATACCCGCTTCGATTTCTCCGGCAATCAGCAGGCCCACGACGTTATTATCCTTGGCGGCAAGGTCGATGGCTTCGAGGGCGCGCAAGAGGTCCACCTCAGGCATCGGGGTCCCGCTGAGGAAGGAGGTTAAGCCGGGCGTGCCGTGCGCCGGCGTGTCGTTGATCGCGAGGCCATTGCCGATAACGAGCATCGTCTTCGGCTTCACTAGGACCGGCGTGGATTCGGGCTGGCTCCCGCTGGAACTGACGAGTCCCACCATGAGGACGAACATCAGGAAGCAAAGCCCCAGGCCAGCGAGGAAGGTCCCGATGGTGGAGGCGAGGACGGACTTGAAGAATTCTTTCATGGGATAATGGGGAGCGGTGTGCTGGGGGTAACTTGTCTATCACTGTGCCCGGCTGCCCATGTTTCGCCAATCCAAAGTCGCCATTTTGTCACCCCTTTCCGCTGGTTTCTGTCGTCCGGGCGGGCTACCATTCCGATATGTCCGAGAATACTCATGAACAGCCCGGCGCGGTGACCGCCCGCAAGGCGCTGGCCATCAACCTCGACCGCTCCGCCTATGGGGTCTTCGCGGAAATCGGCGCTGGTCAGGAAGTTGTCCGACATTTCTTCAAGGCAGGCGGCGCCTCGGGGACGGTCGCCAAGAGCATGTCCGCTTACGACATGCGCGTCAGCGATGCTATCTATGGCCATCCGCAGCGCTATGTCTCACGTGAACGGCTCGAGCAGATGATGGGGCATGAGTACGGTTTGCTGGTCGATCGCCTCGCCACCGAGCGCGGCGCCCAGACCCGATTTTTCGCTTTTGCTGACACCGTGGCCACGACGCCGCACGATGGCAAAGGGCAGGGGCATTCCTGGATGGGTATGCGCTTTCAGTCGGAGCCTGGGGCGGCACCGAGCGACGTTATCCTACACTTACGCCTGTGGGATCGTGATGCCGGCCACCAGCAGGACGCGCTCGGCATGGTCGGCGTGAACCTCATTCACGCGGCCTTACACCAGCGCTCTTCCATCGATGAATTCGTGCAGGCTATCATTGAGGACGTCGGCGCCGGTCGCGTGGAGGTAGATTTTGTGCATTTCAGTGGGCCGGCCTTTCCTGGCTTCGATAACCGTACGGCCTTGGTCCGGCTGGTGCGCCGCGGGCTCACCGATGCGGTGTTGTTCGATGAGCGCGGCGTCCCGGCCGTGGCGGGCGAGTTCTTTTACAGAAAGTCCGTCTTGGTCGCCCGTGGCACCTTCCGTCCCTTGTCCTTAGTTAATGAAGACATGATCAGCTGCGCCCAGCGCGCGCAGCCACCGGGCGCTGACACTATTACGCTCTACGAAATGTGCGTGGGCCAAGAAAGTGCCTCCGAAGAGGAAATCACCGCGCGCATCGGCCTAGTGGCCGCGGTGGGCCGACCTTTACTGGTGACTCGCCATCGCGGCTGGTATCGCCTCCCTGCCTACTTCCGTCTTCATACGACCGGCGACGTCACGCTCATTGCGGGTATGAACAACCTCGTGGACCTCTTTAATCCTGCGCACTACACGCATCTCGAAGGCGGCGTACTCGAGGCGTGCGGGCGGCTATTCAAGGATGGCGTTAAGGTCATGGTTTACCCGATGCGTGGGGACCAGCTGCGCCGGCTGATTTCCGATCCCGTCGCCTGCTTGGTCTGTTTCCCGGAGACCTATCAGGTCGCCCTCGACGCGGTCGTCACGGCAGCCGACGTGCAGGTCCGACCCAAAGTCGCGGGCCTCTTTGAGCACCTCCGTAATAATGGTTTCCTCGTCCCCATCACGGGGGCCAGCCCCGCCGCCTTGGCTTGCCAGCCGCGCACCTTGGCGGAGCGCATCCGCCAGGGGTTTGTGGGCTGGGAGAAGGAAGTGCCGCCGGCAGTGGCGGTGGAAATTAAGCGTTCGAAAGTCTGGTTTTCCTGAGTTAAACGACGGCCTGAGGTTGCAGGCGCACCGGAAGCCCTCAGGGTGAAAGCCCTATATGGCGCCTTTGCCGTCCTCCTTACCCGCTGAATCTGACACGGAACTCTCGCTGTCAGTCGAGCGTGCCTATCGGGAAGTCGTGGTCGTCGATCGGCTGGGGGCCCTCTGGTCGCTGATTTTAGCGAAATGCTTCTTGGCGCAGTGGGCGATCGACAAGTTCGTTATGCCGATCAGAGGAGTCCTTTACATCTGGTCCCTGACGTTGGCTATGGCCGTCATCGCCACGGTGCTTTATCTCCGGGCTCACCGCGCCCAGTTCGCACTCTTCCCGCATCAGTTCCGGGTTAGCTCCGCGATTTTAGGCGGCTTGTTGGTCGCCCAAGGGTTTCTGCTCTACACGCATTTGGTCCTTGGGCATCTCACCGCGGCGGCGACCGCTGGGTTGGCCGCGGCCCTCTTTGGCGCTTGGTCGCTCGCCCGTGCTAGCCTGAAGCGGGCCCCGGAACCCTTGTTGGGTGCCGTGCTCTGGTGGGGCTTGGCGGCGTCGGCCTTGACCGGCGTCAACGCCGATGCGTTGCTGTGGGTCGGCCTCGGTTTCTTCTTTGCGCAAGCCCTCCCGGGCTTTGCGTTGGCCCGTCGCCTCGAACGTTCGGCCCGGGTCTAACTTAAGAAACTTCGGCGCTTTTGCCGTTCAGGCCGTTAAGCATGAGCGCCATGAAGCGCTTCATGGCTGGCGTCAGGACGCGGCCTTTGCGGTGCAGGATAGCCAAGGGGCGAGCCACACGGCGGTCACGGAGGCGCAGCTTCACGAGCGTGCCTTGCTCAATCTCAGAGCGAATGGTGCCTTCGGGGACGAGCGCCACGCCGGCGTCGACTTCCACCGCGCGTTTGAGCGTCTCGATATTGTCGAACTCCATCGTCGGTTCGAGCTCGATACGCTGCTCGCGGAAGAATTGGTCGAGTGCCTTGCGGGTCGGGATGTCCTGGTCGAAACCGATGAACTTACAGCCTTGCAGGTCGGCGAGATCAATTTCCTT
>CAMDWM010000188.1:0-3124 GCA_945878755.1 Akkermansia muciniphila | reverse complement strand
ACCTACGTGCTCAAGGAAGGATTCAACACCGAGTTCCTCTCCTATTTCTTCAAGGACACTAAGGGCCACCTTTACGACGGCGCTTTCTGCAACGAGATTGATGGCCCAATCGAGGTCGACCAAGGTGATCCGGACGACAAGGTCCGCCTCACGGAGCTGATCGGCGCCACAAAAGAGGCGAGCCCGGCCTTACGCCTGGCGCGGATGGAGCGCATCTTGGACGTCGACGCCTACTTCCGGCACCTCGCCCTCGAGCAGATCCTCTGCCACTGGGACGGCTATTCCTTCAACCGTAATAACTATCGGTTCTACGAGGACCCCTCATCCGGCAAGTTTCACTTCATGCTCCACGGTATGGACCAGGTCTTCGGCGATAACCGCTGGTATGTCTTTCGTCAGCCCGGAGCGCTCGTCCCCAACGCCTTACTCGGGGATCGGACGATGCGTGAACGCTACCGGACGCAGTTCTTCGCCATCTACGAGAAAAACTTCCGGACGTACGACTGGCCGAAGCGGATTTTAGAACTGGCCGCCAACTCCAAGGCCAAGCTCACCCGGTTCGATCCCGAAGAGGCGAAGCGCTTCGATGAGCGAGGCCAAGAGGCCGCCAGTAGGGTGAAAAACCGTATCGAGGCCGTCCGGATCCAGCTCGAAGACTCCGCTCAGCTCCGTTCCATCGGCGGAAAAGCTATGCTCGGGAAATACGCTTGGGAGCGCCACGCCGACGAGAAGGAAGCGGACGAACGCGACTTCGAGGGGCGCAATTGCTTCTATGTGAAGGCCGGCCTGAAGAAAGGCGGCGACTTCCGCCTGCAGCTCTCCACTGGCCCCGGCCGCTATCGACTCACGGGCATGGTCAAGACGGTGGGTGTCGTGGCGGGTAAGGATGAGAAGGACAAAGGCGCGCGCCTGCGCACTTCCGGCCTCACCGGTGTCCCCGCCCTCACGGGCTCGACCAGCTGGCGCACGGTGTCTGTCGAGTTTTCCGTCGCCGAAGCCGAGCCGGTGCTCGTGCTCGAACTGCGCGCCGAAGCCGGCGAAGCCTGGTTCGACCGTAACTCTCTCGTGCTTACGCGGATTCCCTGATCATGGAAATTGCTGCGCGCTTCGAACACAAATACGTCCTGACGCTCGCCGACCGCGACGCGTTGCTCGCCCACTTCGCCGACCGCTTCCAGCCCGACACCCTCGGTGGGCCGGCCGGGCGTTATCCAGTCGTCAGCCTTTATTGCGACTCCGCCGACCGGAAATGCTACTGGGACGCCTGGCGCGGCGTTCCCTCGCGGCGTAAGCTACGGCTCCGCCTTTACGGGACGCCGGACGGCTCGATTCCTTCGGCGACCTTCCTGGAGATCAAGCATCACGACGGCAGGGAGGGGGCTAAACGACGCGTCCAACTCACGCTGGAGCAAGCCCAAGCTTTCGTGAACGGCGGTGGCGCGCCGGAGACGGGGCCCGCCGACACACGCATCCTCGCCGAAGCCGACCGGCTCATCACCGCCGAAGGCTTCCGGCCCGCGTGCGTCATCCGCTACGACCGGCAGGCCTACCGCTTCGTGGACGCAACCGGACACGAGCAACTCCGCATCACTTTCGACCACGATGTACGCGTCCGCTTCGACCGGCTCACCACGAAGCCAGCGGACGACGGTAGTGCCCTGCCGGTGCTCTCCCCCGATTGTTGCCTGATGGAGGTCAAAGGTGTCACTTCCGCACCGTATGACTTCGCCGCGCATCTCTCGGCGCACGGAATCTTTCCTCGCCCCTTCAGCAAATATGCCGAGAGTGTCCGCCAACACGGCGCCACCCCCGCCCTTTCCGCCTAAATGAACCTCCTCCCCCGCCTTCTCCTTGCCGCCGACTCAGTCCCGGCCACCGAACCGCTGTCCCGTTGGCTTGGGCTCGCCACGCTCGCCGACAAGCCCGCCGGCGTGGAGGAGATTCTCTTCGCGATCCTATTCAGCTTCATCCTTAACCTTCTCGTCGCCTGGACCTATAAACGCACCTACCGCGGCACGCGCTACTCGCAGGACTACGTGCACACCCTGCTCATCCTGGGTACGGTCGTCACGCTCGTGATCCTCGTCGTCGTGGGCAATCTGGCGGCCGCGTTCGGCATGTTCGCTGCCTTCTCGATTATTCGCTTCCGCCGTAACGTCGGTCAATCGCGCGATATCGGTTTCATCTTCCTCGCCATGGGCACCGGTCTCGCCGTCGGCGCCCGCCAATATGAGCTCGCCGCGGTCACCGTGCCACTCGTGTGCGTAATCATCTTCGCCCTCTCGCGAGCGAACCTCTTCTCCTCGTTCAAAGGCTCGCACCTCCTGCGGATTCGCGTCGGCACCGACGTCGACTACGACCAGGCCTTCGCTGGACCGTTCGCGCAGCACCTCGCGCAGCAGTCGCTCAAGTCCGTCGAGACCGTGCAGGCCGGCCTGATGACCGAGCTGCGTTACGAAGTCACGCTGAAGGACGGAGCCGGCGTCGGCGAATTCGTGCGCGCCCTCCAGGCTGCCAACGGCAACAACCGTGTCCTGCTGACCTGCGTCGGTGAACAGAGCGTCGTCGAGGCGGAGTAGCGCGGGCGCGACGCGGCGCGAGTATGGAGTAACGAGTATGGAGTATCGGGGGAGTGACGCCTTGGTAGGGCTGACCGCCTCGGTCAGCCGCGGTTGAGCGAGGGCGCTCATCCCTACCCGATGCAACTAGGGCAGCACGCGGTGCTGCCCCTACCTCGATACCAAAACAAGACGAGCTCCGCTCGCGCTCAGTCTCCGCCCTTGGAAGGCTTACCGGTGGAGGAGAAGAACTCCTTCACGCGGGCGCGGAGATAGTCGCGGTTGAGCTTGGCGATGACGTCGAGCGTGATGCTCTTCGGGCAATGCGCCTGGCACTCGCCGTAGTTGGTGCAGTTGCCGAAACCGGCTTCGTCCATGGTCTTCACCATCGAGAGGGTGCGGCGATCGCGTTCGGCCTGGCCTTGCGGCAGGATGTTGAGGTGGTTGATCTTGGCGCCGACGAAGAGCATCGCGGAGCCGTTCTTACAGGAGGCAACGCAGGCGCCGCAGCCGATGCATTCCGCAGCGTCCATGGCCTCGTCCGCGATGGGCTTGGGTACCGGGAT
>CAMDWM010000187.1:0-3125 GCA_945878755.1 Akkermansia muciniphila | reverse complement strand
GCGTTAGCGCCCGAGAAGAAGTAGCGATCCCAGAGGGCGAGGTTCGCGAGGAAGGCGCTGTCCGTCCGGATGGTCGAGGTGTTGCCATTATCCGTGCCGAAGTCGGCCGTGCCGTTGTCGACCGTCCTGATCGGGCTCACACATGAATTTGGCCAATAGAGCGTCATGGTCGTGCTCGGCAGGCCAATGTGCGGGAAGCTATTGCCAACGGAATAGGCGGGCTGAGTCGCAAAGGTGCCGAACTGCACGTGGCCGAGGCCGGTCAGAGAAAGCATCGGGCGCTGGGGAACTTCGAAGAGGACGGTATCCGTGCGGCCTTCGTTGAGCTTGTAGCTGTTGCCGTAGTAGCCCTTGTTGGTGGACGTCATGTCGACGGGCGTGAATGAGCCTGGGTCCGGATAGAAGCTCAGGATCATGGGCGGCGTCTGCAGGGAATCGGCATCCCAGTCACGCGGGTCGGTGGCGTCGTAGCGCATATCCGCAACCAATGGAGAGCCGGTGCCAGCGCCGACGCCGCGGGCGGCGCCTAGGGCTAAGTTATCGACGTTGCGCGAGTCTGCCGGCGAGCGCCAGCGCAGGTCCATGACGCCGACGAAGGTGCGTTCGATGTAGGGTGCAGAAGATGATTCGCCCGTGCGGCTGATGGTCTTTTGGGCCAAGACCTTGCGGGCCGTGTTGGCGTCGGGGTAGAAATTGGTGAAGAAGCCCGTCCGATTAATGAGCCCTTCGTCCGATCCATCGCACTCGGCGTAGTTTTCGCCGCCCCAGACTTTGGCGAGCGGGTAGGTTGTCGACCCGTTGTCCCGCTTGTAGTGCATCAGGTTATACTGGATGAAGAGGCCGTCCCAGTAGCCGCCGGATGCGTTGTTGCCGTCGGCGTTGGATCCCGAAGTCGGCACCCACGCTGCATACATGCGGCTGATGATGGGCAGTCCGTTGGTGGCGGTCGAGACGCTGCCACTGTCTCCTAAGATGCGGTAGAAGTGGCGGGCCTTATCGGGGTCGTAGCTTCGGCCGGAGCGGATGATGGAGGCGCCGTTATTGGAGAGGCCCGTATTGGTCGAGCCTTCGCACCCGATGACGACCACTTCCCCTGGGGTCATGCGCAGCGTCGCCCCTTCGTTGGCGACCCAGCGAATAGCGAAGGAACGGTTGAAGCCGTTCGTCTGCGGGTAGAAGACGCCGTTGGTAAAGGACAGTCCGTTGGTGTTCACGCCGGTGAGGTTAAGCGGTTCTTCGCCTCCGGTGGTCGTATTGACGCGCGAGAAGGTCAGCGCCAGCGGGTAGTATTTGTTGAAGTAGGCACCGAACCCGGTGAACTCGAGTGCCACGTTGTAGGGGTTGTGTAACGTGATGATCGGGTCAAAGGTTACGCCGAGTGTATCTTGGTTGTAAATCACGCCCCAGCGTTGCGTGTGGCGGAGAATCGTCGGGGCGAGCTTCATCGCAGTCGGTTGGGGAAATTGGCCTCCCCCGGTCGACCAAGAGACCCTGGAGAACTGGTGCGGCTGGTAGGTACTGCGGACCCAGTTGCCACCGCCGTAACTAAGCATGCGCGCCTTACGGTGCAGGATGCCGGCATTATATTTCTCGCCGAGGTAGGCGGGGCCAGCGGGGTCGCCCACGCAGCTCCAGCCCGTGACGCCCGAGCTATACGTGAACGGTTCAGCCGTACGGGCAAACCAGGCATCGGCAGAGCTGGCTGGCTGGCCGCGCGCGCCGGTGGTCTCGAGCTCGCGCTTATACAGGCGGTAGAAGTTGCGCATCAATAGCCACGTCGGGCCACGGACAGTCCAGTCGTCGCCGCTATAGTCTTTAGTGCCATTGGCGAAGGTGCCGGCAGGGGGGACGGAGCGGGGGCCTTGGTCGATGAGTGCCTGGTTGGTACCCATCGGTGGCGGCACCGCGGAGGGACCGCTCGTGTTATTAGGGATCGGGGCCTCGAAGACGAAGCCGAGTTTATTGTTTGAGTCGCCCCATTCGGCGAAGGATGGCGTATTGCCGGCGGAGAAACCGAACGCACCGGCGAGGTTGATGATATTACGGTCGCTGGGGGCGCCGGGACTGTCGTGGAATTCGCCGAGGAGCTTGAAATCCTCGTGCGGCAGTTCGAACGCGATCGAAAGGTCGGTGCGGAGGCCGCCGTTATAGGTGTCCGAGAGGACGCCGTAGGAACGCAACGTGACATCTCCGTAGTACTTGGCGACCGTGTCGGCCGCGAGGGTGCCGTTGGCGGCGTTGGCGGTGACACCCGCTGCCCAGGCGCCGAGGTCGCTGCCGGAGCCGACGTAGGAAAGTTTAGAACCGCCGACTGAAGCGATATCGGCGTCGGCCCAGAGCTTGAAGTTCGGCCAGGCGAGCGAGGTACTGCCGCCGAGTGTTTCTTGGCCCGTGCGCCGAGCGGCGCTGTAGAGGTAGCCCTTGTCCCAGACGTTCGGTGAAGTGGTGTAGGCTTCTGAAAGGTTTACCTTGGCCTTGATGCTTTCGTCGCCCGTCCACCAGGCATAGCTGCCGAGGGAGGCGTCGTTCGCACCAACCCCAGGCAGGGGGAGCGGGGGAATCTTGACGCGGTTATCGATTTTAGCGTCGCGGGCAATGGTGCCGTAGGCGAGCAAGGGAACGGTACGGACAGAGGTGCTGGCGGCCGTCGCTGCACTCCGCAGTAACTGGTCCATCGGTCCGGCTTCGCCGATCTTCAGCTGGCGGTTCGGCACCATGTTGGCGATGGCCACGCCGGTGCTAGGGTCGGCGGATACTAGGTAGCCGAGGAAGAGCCGTTTATCTGGATCGGTGACTAGCCAGTCACGGATTTTCGATTGGTCGGCCCCACCCGTTGCCCAGACGCCGGTCCATGCCCGTTTATCTTCGGTGACGGTGGTCGAGGCCTTGCTTTGTAGGTAAGTGTTGAGCGAGGTCCCTGGCTTCGTGCCGTCGAGCAAGTCCATGCGAGCCGTCACGCGCTGGTCATGTCCGGCTAGCGTCTGTAATTGAGCGACCGCGAGTCGGCCCGCGACCGCCGCATTCATGCGGGCCCGCAGGTAGGCCGAATGCGTGGTGGCGAGGCGTCCTTCCACTTGCAGGAAAGCCGCGAGCACAATCACCAGCATTACCATCCCAGCCATAAT
>CAMDWM010000186.1:0-3145 GCA_945878755.1 Akkermansia muciniphila | reverse complement strand
CGGCGGGGCATGATGACGCTGAAGGCGTGGACGGCGAGGGGCTTCTCTGGCACGCCTACGAGGCAAAGAGTGCCGTCGAGCTTGAGCAGCGCCAAGTAGGCGTTGAGGTCATGCTGAGCGGAAACGCAGTCGAGAATGAAGTGGAACGTGCCCGCGTGCTTCGCCATCGCTGCGGCGTCGGTCGAGACCACGACCTCGTGTGCCCCCAAGCGCAGGCCATCGGCAACCTTAGAAGGAGAAGTCGTGAACTGCACGACGTGCGCGCCGAAAGCACGGGCGAACTTAACGCCCATGTGGCCAAGGCCGCCGAGGCCGACGACGCCGACCTTTTGTCCCGGGCCGACTTTCCAATGACGCAGTGGGGAGTAGGTCGTGATACCGGCGCAGAGTAACGGGGCAGTGGCCGCGAGATCTAGCCCCTTGGGGACGCGGAGGGTGAACGCTTCGTCGACGACGATGCTGGAGGAGTAGCCGCCGAACGTGTGGCCCCCGAGGTGCTTGTCGGGGCTATTGTAGGTGAACGTCGCACCCGTGGTGCAGAACTGCTCGAGGCCCTGTTGGCAGCTCGAGCACGTGCGACAGGAGTCCACCATGCAGCCGGTAGCGCCGATGTCGCCGACCTTAAGTTTAGTTACCTGGGCACCGACCTTGGTGACACGTCCGACGATCTCATGGCCAGGGACGCAGGCATATTGGGTGCCGGGCCATTCGCTGCGGGCCGTGTGGACGTCGGAGTGGCAGACGCCACAGAACAAAATCTCCATCTCGATATCCGTCGGACCCGGCACGCGGCGTGGGATACTCAGCGGGGCGAGCGGGTTGGCGGCGGCAGAGGTGCCGAAGGCGCGGGCGGTGGTAAGCATGGCGAAGAAAGGTTTAGCTGAGCCCTCACCAGTAGGCGACCACCGGACGATGGCAAGCAGGTCGATGGATTAGCCGCTTACCTTCGGGCTAAGTTTCACGGTCTTAGGGTGAGAGACTGCGGGCTGATTGACTAGCGATGCCGCGGGTTACTCAGGAAGTAGAAATGCCCGTCTTCCGCGCCGCCGACGAAGTCGGGGATACCATCGCCGCGAAAATCGACCACGGCAGGACTAACGTCATGCCCTTCGATGTTCTGCTTCACCAGCGGCCCTTCGTTACGGAAAGACCATTTCCCATCGGATGATTTAACTTGGCGATAGAAGTCGGCGCTCGAGGAGTTGACGAGTAGGTCAAGTTTGCCGTCGCCATCCCAATCGACGATGCAGAGCTTACGTCGTCCGCTCTTGCCGGCCGTACCAGCGGTGAGACGTAAAGGTTTATTGGCCTCGTCGCAGAAGACCCTCTGCGGCGCGAGTAGGACGAGTTGGCCGTCGCGCCGAGTGCGTTCAAAAAAGGCGAGGTAGCCCTCGTGGTCCAGCATTACCAAGTCAATCAGCCCATCCTTGTTCCAGTCGACCGCTACGGGCGTTGTCCGCCACTGCGTAAGCAGGGCCTTGCCGGCGGGTTTGCGCCAACCCCAAGCCAACGACGGTTGCGGCCCATTCCATTCGACCTCGATGGACTGGGCAGGGGAGAGGGCAGGCGCCTGCCGTGTGCCGATGTTGCGATACCAGACCACGTCCCCGAGGATTGAATTAACGATGAGATCGGGCCGTCCGTCGCCATCCCAATCCGCTACGGTGAACGTCGTGTAGCCCCACTTCGCTTCGGCGGGGCCTTGGATGCTGCCGTTCTCTCCGGCCATGATGCGGAGCGGTTGGCCGTTGACCGCGAGGTGTTTCGGGGCCGCGAATTTTGGTTTGGCTACGCCCGGTCCGCTGAGGTTCTCGAACCAACCGATATATCCAGCCGTGTTGCCCGACAGTAGGTCCATATCGCCATCGCCGTCCCAGTCGAAGCCGAACGGCGTGGCGAGTGCTCCGAATTTCAGCTCGGCCGCCTCTTGCTGGAAGTAGCGCGGTGGCAGGAAGAGTGGTGTTTGGTCGCTCGTGAAATTCCCGGTGTTCTCGATGAAGGCCACGCGACCATCCTCATCGCCGACAATGAGGTCGAAGTGGCCGTCTTTGTTCCAGTCGATGGCCACGGGCGTGATCATTTCGAGATCCATCGTTAACGGGCGCGGAGATCCAGGCAGGCTGGCGGCCTCGCGCGTCGCCTTCCACGCGGCTGGCCGGGCCAGCGCTTCGGCCCCTGGCGGTAACGTGAGTCGACGCCCCGCTGCGTAGCGCGGTTCCGGGCGCGTACCGATGTTCTCGTAATAGGTAAACCCATCGAGGAATTCGCCACACAGGACGTCGAGGTCGCCATCGCCGTCGAAGTCAGCGAAGTTGGGTGACGGCCAGCCAAAGGTCTCGAGGGCACGCTCGCCGGTCATCAGTTTAAACGGCGTCGCATAGACGGGCTGTGCGTTCGTGCCCTGATTGAGGGCGATGTAGACGAAGCCACGCAGCGGCCCGCGGATCCATCGTCCCTGCGCGTCGTAGCCATTATCCCAGCCGTAATCGGTCCAATCGCCCACACCGATCGCGAGGTCGTTTAAACCATCCCCGTTGAAGTCGACCACCTTCCACATGTTGGCCCGGACCTTGTTCGGATGCACATTGGCGGACAACGGTAGCTTCTGGCCGTGGCTCAGGCCGGCTTGCAGGAAATCCGGGTAGATGGTCCCAGGCGACAGCACCTTGGGTTGCCCTTCCACGTAGCTCACGGTGACGTTTTGTAGGCCGTGGCTAAGGCGCACGCCGGCCTTGAAGATAGGCATCGCTGTCTTGGCGCTATCGGCGGTCGCTGCGAAAAAGTAAGTCCCGTTGGATGGCTTATCCGGACAGTTCACCACCAAGTCGAGCCGTCCATCCCCATCGAAGTCCATCGGCAGCGGCCAAGCCCATAGCCCGACGCCGAGATCTACCGTGAGACCGGGGTGGTTGTAGGACAGGCGCGTGAGTTCTTGGGCCGATCCTGGGAAGCTGGCCGCAAGGCTGAGGAGCGGCAGTAAGAGTAGTCGCATCGCGCCGGCCGATTACTTCTTTCGCAACTCGTCGATCTTCGCCTGAATCTTGGCCGCTTGGGCCACAGCGTCGCCCAGTGGCGTCGGCGCGACGACCTTCTCGCGGCTATAGCCAGTGAAGTTCATCCAGTGCGTAGCCCGATGACGACGGAG
>CAMDWM010000185.1:0-3167 GCA_945878755.1 Akkermansia muciniphila | reverse complement strand
TTCCACTTCGCTTTAACGCGCTGCGTCTCAACGAAGAAGAAGGCGGTCGCGGCAACCAGCGCCATCGAAATAACCCAGAAGGATACGCCGACGAGGTCGTTGGCCTTCAGGTTAGCTGAGCCAGTGGCGGCCATCGCGTAGGTGGGGGTTAAAAGGCTAAGGGCCAGCAAGGCGCCAATCTTAGCCACGGAGGATTTTAGGGATGTAATCATGGGGGGGGGTGGGACGATTTGAATACTTATGAAGAAAATGAGCTGACACAAATCGCTAATCGATATTTTCCGCCATTTTGACCCACGGTAAATAAATTGCTAATCTGCCCCTTAGCCTGCCACCCGAAAGTTGATTCCCCACCCCTAGCCAACGATACTCTAGCCAGCCAGTCCCCTCACGTGCTCTGTAATCTGTAATCAACTAGGTCAGCACGCCGTGCTGACCCTACCCTTCCTCGCCAGCCACCCTCGACATGCCTTCGTTAACGGACGGCACCATTATTGGGGTCTGACCCCGTCGCGACCTACCTACCACGCACAACGAGGAGTCAGATCCCATTAGGCGGACCGGCGGCTGGTATCCTGATTGATTCCGGAGGGCTTGGGGCAATAGTACTATAGGTACTTTCTTGAAGCAACCACCCCATCGCTTATCCCATGAAAACCATCCTTTTTCTGTGCTTCGCCCTTGCCGGTCTCGCCGCAGCACCGACCAGCGTTAGTATCGTCGGTGAAGATTTTCACATCAACGGCAAGCCCACCTATGAGGGCCGCGTTTGGAAGGGACATCGGATCGAGGGTCTGCTCATGAACTCACGGATGGTGCAGGCGACTTACGATGATCTCAATCCCGAGACCGCACCGCGGTGGGCTTACCCCGACACGGGCAAATGGGACGCCGAGCGGAACGTCACTGAATTCATCGCCGCCCTGCCCGAATGGAAGGCGCACGGCCTGCTCGCGGTCACCGTGAACTTTCAGGGTGGCTCGCCGGAGGGCTACTCGAAGTCACAACCCTGGATCAACAACGCCTTCGAGGCCGATGGCCGTCTCCGGCCCGCCTTCGCCGCGCGCATGAAGCGAGTACTCGATGCCGCTGACGCGAACGGCATGGTCGTCATCCTGGGTTACTTCTACTTTGGCCAAGATCAGCGTCTCCAGGACGAAGCCGCCGTCCTCCGCGCCACCGACGAAGCCACCCGCTGGCTCCTTGAAGGCGGCTGGCGCAATATCCTCGTTGAGGTCAACAACGAGACTGACGTCAAAGCCTACGACCACGAGATTCTCAAGCCCCGTCGCATTCACGAACTAATCGACCGGGTCCGCAAAACCGAGCGAGGGGGCCGTCGTCTCCTCGTCGGCACCAGTTACGGAGGCGGCACCATCCCAGAGGAAAACGTCGTGCGCAGTTCCGACTTCCTTCTGCTTCATGCCAACGGTGTCAAAAATCCCGCCCGTATCACCGCGATGGCGCAGCAGACCCGCGCCGTGCCTGGCTACAAGCCCATGCCCATCCTGTTCAATGAAGATGATCACGAAAACTTCGATCAAGCGCAGAACAATTTTGCCTCCGCGGTCGCCGCCCATGTTTCCTGGGGTTGGTTTGACTACCGCCGCAAAGGTGAAGCGCTCGAAGAAGGCTACCAATCCCCGCCGGTAAATTGGGGCCGCTCCTCCGCCCGCAAAAAAGCCTTCTTCAAATACCTTGCTGAGATCACCGGCTCGAAGCCCTGAGCCGCGGACAAAACTAAGGCGCGAACTAAGGGGGCAGGCCGCTCCCGGTTGGGAGGCGTGGCTAGATTCAGAGGTTTCGGCCATATTAAGTCACACCCTTGACCAGGGAGCGGCCTGACCTTCTTAGCTTCTGTGCGGCCCTTGCAAATCTCTTACCGCGGCTCGAAGATGCGGCTCACCCTTAGCGCCGATGAAAGTAACCCTCACCCTTTTCGCCGCCCTGCTGCTTTCACCATGGATGGTCCTGCATGGCGCCGAGCCATCACCCAATAAACCTAATGTCCTGCTCATCCTGGCTGATGATCTCGGGGTGGAATGTCTTTCGAGCTATGGCGGGGTTTCCCATCGGACCCCAAACCTCGACCGCCTCGCCAAAGAGGGCATGCGGTTTACGCATTGTTTCGCGAATCCCTTGTGCTCGCCCTCGCGGGCGCAGTTGCTCACCGGCCGTTACCCGTTTCTGAACGGACTGAAGGTCGTCCTCGCCAACAAGAATCAGGAGGACATCTACCTTCGCCCAAGCCAGCCGAGTTTCCCGCGCCAGCTCAAGGAACACGGTTACGCCACGCAGATTGTCGGCAAGTGGCACGTGTCGCTCGAGCACAAGCATGACACCATCCGCCAGTTCGGCTTCGACCATTACCAGACCTGGAGCATCTTCGATGGCCAAGGCCAGAAGACCACGCGCTACTGGAACCCTTATCAGCTACGCGACGGGCGTAACATCGCTCCGGAGGTGGCTAAGCGCTACGGGCCAGACGTCGACCTCGAGGTCCAACTGGACTTCATCAAGACCCACGCCCAAAGCAAAACGCCCTTCCTCGCCTTCTACTCGACCTATCTCCCGCACTACCCTTGGGAGCCTACGCCTGACAGCGAAGCGCCGACCTATCGTGCGCCTAACGCCGCCCATAAAGGCGATGCAAAATACTTCCCGGAGATGGTCGCCTACCTCGACCGACAAATCGGCGCAATGCTCCGGACGCTCGATGAACTCGGCATCGCTGATAACACCATTGTCATTTTTGCCGCCGACAACGGAACCGATACTGGCCTCCAGAACCTATGGGGCGATGGCCGTGTAATCACAGGCGGGAAAGGCACGATGACCGATCGCGGCACGCGCGTGCCGCTGCTCGTGCGCTGGCCGGGCAAGATCAAGGCCGCCAGCAGCTGCGCGGACTTGGTAGACCTCTCCGACTTCTTTCCGACCCTTTGCGAACTCACCGGGGCCAAGCTGCCCGACGTAAAGATCCACGGCCGGTCGTTTGCGCCCCAGCTATTCGGCAAACCGGGCCAGCCGCGCGAATGGATTCACATTCAGAATGCGAATAACCGCCAGGTCCGTGATCGGGAGTACATGCTGAACAACCAAGGCCAGCTCCGGCGGGTCGGGGAGTTGTGGGAGGATCCGGCTCCGCCTAACGCGAACGCCGACCC
>CAMDWM010000184.1:0-3183 GCA_945878755.1 Akkermansia muciniphila | reverse complement strand
TGGTATGCTGGCAAACAGTATGACGATGACACGGCGGATGCCAAGAAGGTGCTTGCGGATCTCGACAAACACTACCCCGGGGCGAAGCGCTACGAGGTGGCCGGTTTCTTTTACTGGCAGGGCGAAAAGGATGCCGGTAACTCAGTCTGGGCGGCGCACTATGAGAAAAATCTGGTCCAGTTAATCAAGGCTTTGCGCAAGGACTTCAATTCCCCGAATGCGAAGTTCGTGCTCGGCACGATGGGTGAATCTATAAAGGGCAAGGGAGGCAACGGTGGCAAGATCCTCGAAGCCCATCTCGCAGTTGACGGCGCAACCGGCAAGTACCCCGAGTTCAAAGGCAATGTTGCAACCATCTACACGCACCCCATGGCCCAAGGCGGTAGCGGTAACGGCCATTACGGCGGCAAAGCTGAAGTCTATATGGACGTCGGCGAAGCCATGGGTCAGGCCATGGTGGAGTTGTTGAAGAAATAAACAAAGCCGGACCAAAAATGAGACCAGACCTCATCACGCGTATGCGGCATGGCACACTTTACCGGCCCCCGGGTGGGTGACCGCCGTGCGGATGCCGACCGCTCCAACCCAGGTGAGCAGTGCCCCCTCCGAAGCCTCTAAATAGTAGAGTGCTTTTATAACTCCCGCCCCGGTCGGGCGTCCGTATCGGACTTGCTCGGGTCGTGGCGGGCCTGTTTAGTGATAGTATGTTGCGACTATTATTTGCGTTAGGGGCGTTTCCGTTGCTGGCGGGGTCAGCGGGTAATCCCGGTCCTTCGCCTAGTCCGATTCCTGAATACCATGAAGCCCTGTCGGGCGACCGGGAGGCCCAAGAGCGCGTCGGACGATACTATATGTCCATGTACGCCAAGGGCGGCCTTAAGCAGCACTTTGAGGACGGCATGGGTTGGTTTCGTAAATCCGCCCGTCAGGGTTACTTTGTGGCCATGCGCGATATTTTTGTGGCTCGCCTCGACGGGAAGCCGGCTGACCGCGACGTCAAGGAAGCGAACGAATGGCTCCAGCGCCTGCATGAGAGTGGTCGCGTGGAAACTGGCTATCCGGAGCGCTTAGCCTTGCTGCATGCTTCCGGTGAACTGGGCGTGGTCGATAATCCCAAGGCCTATTTTTTTTGCTTACTTCAGCGTATGACTGGGTCGACTCCCCCCGAAGTCGGCAAACTGCAGGCGCGGCTCAAGGCGGAACTCAAGCCCGAGCAGGTCGCCCAGGCGGAGAAGGATGCCTATGATTGGTGGGAAGACCGTAACAAACCCGCCCGGCCCGTCGTCGTGGCCGGCACCAAGGGCGAAGGGAATTCCGGGGATGATTCCAAGGACGGTGACCCTATCGATACGTCGAAAAAGGCCCAAGACCTAGCGACCAAGAACCGCCAAGAGAGCGAGCGTCGGATCAAGCCACTGGGCAAGGAGAGCAAATATATCCTCCCGGGCGCTGATGACCTCGAGAAGCGCAAGAAGTAAGCCTCGGGTATTGCCACGGCAGGGGCGGGGGCTTTGCTCGCCGCATCCCCATGCGCTCCTTTATGCGTCTTTGTCTTGGCCTGCTTTTAGCAGGTCCACTCCTCTTCGCCCAGACGGGGAAGAAGGCTCACGCTAAATCCGCGGCGAAGGAGCTAGCCGAGGCGCCTGGCCGTTGGGTCTTTGGCACCATCGGGGTTGACCGTAAGCCCGACGGCACGGCCGAGCACACAGCGCTTAAGGGGCTGGCCCTGCGTCTGGGTGAGGATGGTAAGCATGCCCTCGCTTATGATACCGAACTCGCCCGCGTCGTCGGGGGTTGGTCGGGCAAGTTCGTCACGGAGATGAACCTGATGTCCCGCGGTGAGTATCCCTCGGCCTTGGGCAGCGTGTATTTCTCGACGGACGATGACCTCGCTGGCCTCGCGGTCGGAGAGAACGCGACTAAGCTCGCTCGCCGCACGGGCTATGGACACCTCGGGGCCGGCCATTACCGCTTAGCGAATTTTCAGCCCAAGGGCGACGGCGTCCTTACCTTTGCCGTCCCAGGTTCCGCCGACCGGGTCAGCGAGACCCCCCGGGTCGTCGATTCTAATGAAGCCCAAGTCATCGTCCGGGCTCTGACCACTGACACAGCGAAGGGCGTGACGGTCTTATTGGGTCGCACCAAGGATGCCGATCGCATCGGTGTCCGCGGGCCCGGTCGCCGCGAGCAGCTCGATGGTTGGGAGGTCTTTCGTATTCCGGCTGGTAAGCAGCAGGTCGAAATCGCCTACGCCCCAGTGGGCGCGGCCCGTCCGACCGGCTGGCCAGAAGAACACGGCACGCCGACCTTTACGGATTTCTCGGCTAAGAAAGTCGTCACCCACGGCGAGCTCTCCACCAAGATGGGTGAGCCCTACGTCACGGACCGGATTAAACTTCCCGATGATAACGCGTGGAAGGCTCCGATGTATGTGAGTGGCGTGGATTTCTTTGACGACGGACGTGTGGCGATTTGTACGTTCCATGGGGACGTCTGGATTGGCTCGGGCTTAGACGCCAAGCTAGAGCAGGTCACCTGGCAGCGCTTTGCCACGGGGCTGCATCATCCGCTCGGGCTGAAGGTCGTGCAGGGCGTTATTCACGTTACCTGTCGTGACGGACTCTGGAAACTCCTACCAGGCCCCGGTGGCCAAGGCAGCGCCCAGACCTATATGGTCTTTAATTCCGACATCCAGGTGACGAAGAACTTCCATGAATATGTCTTCGACCTCCAAACGGATGGCGCCGGCAACCTTTATTTCATCAAAGCTGGCCCAGTGAAAAAGGGCGGTCGTGGCTTCGATGACCTCTGCGACCATCATGGCGCGCTCTTTAAAGTTACCCCTGATGGATCGACGATGTCAGTCGTTGCCACCGGCTTCCGTGCGCCCAACGGCATCGGCATTAGCCCGACCGGCCAGCTGACGTCTGGTGATAACGAAGGCACCTGGACGCCCGTCTGCCGACTGAACTGGATCAAGCCCGGTGGCTTCTATGGCGTGCCGCCCTTGGCTCATCGTCAGGCTGAACCGACGGATTATGATCGTCCGCTCTGTTGGATGCCGAAGGACGTCGACAATTCTAGCGGCGGCCAGGTGTGGGTGACTTCAAATCAATGGGGACCTTGGAAGGGTCGTCTCCTGCACCTCAGTTATGGGATGTGCTCGCTCTACGGAGTCTTGCC
>CAMDWM010000183.1:0-3189 GCA_945878755.1 Akkermansia muciniphila | reverse complement strand
CGAGGGCCTTGGAGTGGACGGCCAACTCGGGTGTGGTCTCGAGGAAGCGCTGGCGGAGCTTGGCTTGGTCATGCGGGACGGCCCCGGCAAGCATGGCTTCGACCTCGGTAGGATGGCCCGTGGCGTTGGCCTGCACGTCGGTGGTCACGGAGATGCGGAAATGCCCGACCGGAGCGGCGTAATGCTTTTCGAAAAGCATCTTGAGTGCCCAGCCGGCGGCGAGGTCGGTGGGCTTGTCGAAATGGAAGACCGCGACGTGGTTCTGGCCGAGGCCGCCGAGCACCTGCCAGCCGCTTGACATCTCGCCGTCGAGCGCGGCCGAGGCGTTGTTCTTCTTACGGTTCGCCTTGGCCTTGGCGGCCTTTGCTTTGGCCGCGGCCTTGGCCGGCGTCTTGGCGGCAACCTGAGGGCCGGCGGTAGCATCGCTGATGCGGTCCTCTTCTTCATCGTTGGTCGCGGTGGCGTCGTCGAGCGTCAGTCGACGGTCGCCTTGCCAGGCCTGGAATTCGCTGAGGAAGAAACCACCGAGTGGTCCCTCGTAGTTTGTGAGGCCGGGGCCGTCGTTGGGGAGGAGCGGGTGGGGCGCGACTTCGATACGGATGGCGACGGCGCCTTTAATGGCACGATCGAAGTTTAGGTCGTAGACATCGCTCTTAGTGATGTCGCCGCCGCCGAGGATGAAGCCGTCAGGCTGCACGTCGAGCGTCGGCATAGTGGTCTTCATCTTGCTCGGGCGGAGGGTTTCCCATTTCGACGCGCGCTGGCTTTCGGTGTTCAACCATTCGCCCAAACGCTTCTCGACGGCCGCGGCGCCTCCGGGGAACTTGCCTTCGAGAGAATCTTCCGCCGCGCGGATCTTCTTGGCGTAATCGGCTTGGCGCTGCGCGAGGTCGGCGGGCGGGATATGATAGGTCGGCTCGTCGGCGTTGTTGAGCAACGCCATGAAGGAGAAGTAATCGGTGTGCAGGATCGGGTCGTATTTATGCGTGTGGCACTGCGCGCAGTTCATGGTCAGGCCCATCCAGGTGGCGCCGGTGGCGCCGACGCGGTCGACCATGGCGTAGTAGCGGTACTCGTTCGGGTCGGCGCCGCCTTCCTCGTTGAGCATCGTGTTACGATGGAAGCCCGTGGCGATAAGGTCGTCGGGCGTAGCACCGGGAAGTAGGTCGCCGGCGAGCTGTTTGATGCTGAACTGGTCGTAAGGGAGATCGGCGTTGAGGGCTTTCACGACCCAGTCGCGATAGGGCCAGATTTGGCGCGGGCGGTCTTTCTCGAAGCCGTTGGTGTCGGCATAGCGGGCGAGGTCGAGCCAGCGGCGGGCCCAGCGCTCACCATAGCGGGGCGAAGCCAGCAGGCGATCGACGAGCTTCTCGTAGGCGTCAGGAGATTTATCGTTTACGTACGCGTCGGCTTCCTCGGGCGTGGGCGGGACGCCAGTGAGGTCGAGGGTGACGCGGCGCACGAGCACGTAGCGATCGGCTTCGGGCGAAGGCTTTAGTCCGGCCTTATCGAGGCGAGCGCGGACAAACGCATCGATGGGATGAACGCCACTCTGCGGTAGGGGTGCCTGCTTCGGTGCGAAGAACGCCCAATGGTCTTGATACTTACCGCCCTCGGCGATCCAGGCGCGGAGGATGGCCTTGTCCTTGGCGGATATCGGCTTCTTCGTTTCGGGCGGCGGCATGACGTCGTCCGGGTCGTCGGAAAAGATGCGGTGGACGACTTCGCTCTTGTCGGGCTGACCGGCGACGATGGCGAATTCGCCCGACTTGCCTTTACCGTGGGCCGATTCCGGGAGGTCGAGGCGGAGTTTACCTTTACGCGAATGGTCGTCCATGCCGTGGCAAGCGAAGCAATGCTGGGCGAGGATCGGGCGGACTTCTTGGTTGAAGTCGACGGCGAGGAGGCGCGTGGCGGCGACCAGAAGCAGGGTTGCGGACGAAAGTCGGAGCATGGGGCTGAGGGGGCGCCGGGCGGGGTGCGTCCGGATGACCATAAGACAGTCAAGACCGCCCGGGGTTGCGAGCAATTTGGCGTAGGGTTTTTTGTTCACGGTTGCGACATCCCTAAGGCTGGATAGACCTGCTCTTCGGTGCGCCCCTTCGCCTCCATTTTCCTTCTTATGGTCTCCAGCCTTTGGGCCGCCGAGGCCCCGCAGCCTTTACTGTTGCCAGCGGAGGGCCTCAATGAATGGAAGGAAAAGAAGGAAGTCCTGTTGGCTCGTTGGGAGCAGGCGCTAGGTTCGCCGGCCGTGGCGACCGCACCAAGGGGAGCGGAGGTCGGCCAGATTGAGGTCTTGGAGACGTTCTTCACGCCTGAGTTCAAAGGTATCCTCATGCGGCAGTGTACCGGACTGGATACCTGGCAAAGGATTCTGATCATGGAGCCTCTGCGGCTCAAAGGTAAGACCGCGGGCGTCGTCGTGCCGTTCTATGATCCCGACCGGATGTGCGGTTACGATCTGAAGACGAAGGCGAAGCTTGGTCCCGAACGGAACACGGCTTTCTTCGGGCTCCATCTCGTGCGGCAGGGTTACGTCGTCGCCGCGGTCGAGGCTTATCCTTTCAACCTACTCACTCCGGTCGAGCAGGTCGCGAGTAAGGGCGGGATGGGCGTCTGGCGCGATGCCGCCGCAAAACTCGCGAAGCAGCACCCGCAGTGGACGGGCATGGGTAAGCTAACCCATGACACCCGGCTCGCGGCCGAAGTCTTGCGTGGTCATGAAGCGGTCGATTCGACTCGTATCGCAGTGATGGGACATTCGCTCGGCGGTAAGATGGCCTTCTATGCGGGCTGTCTGGATCCTCGTTTCAAGGCGGTCGTTGCGAGTGATTTTGGCATCGCCTGGGATTCGACCAACTGGGGTGACGCCTGGTACTTCGGATCCAAGCTCAAGGCGATACGGGCCGACGGGCTTTCGCATGAGCAGTTGCTCGCGTGTGCCGCGCCGACCTCCTTTTTCCTCATTGCAGGGCAATATGATAGCCAGGCTGCCAGCGGACCGCTCTTGGACGCGGCACGCAAGGTGCATGTGCTCTATGGCAAGGAAGATGCCGTCGCGATGTTCGATCATCACACCGGACACCAGCCATCGTGGGATTCGCTGAAATCCGCTTATCTCTGGCTCGCGCGGAAGATGGACATGCCGCGCCCTGACTTCACGTATCTCGACGAACTTGCCCGCGAGCA
>CAMDWM010000182.1:0-3216 GCA_945878755.1 Akkermansia muciniphila | reverse complement strand
CGGGCCGATTCATCCTTCACCAAGTCACCGAGCGTCGCATCGCCGTCTTCGCCGACCGGTTGATCGAGGGAGGCGGCCCGGTTGGCGACCGACTTCATATGCACGACCTTAGATAGCGGGATGTCCATCGCCTGGGCGATTTCATCGTTAGTGGGTTCGCGTTCCAATTCCTTGGTGAGTAGGTTGGAAATTCGACGCATCTGGGCGATGCGGTCGACCATGTGCACGGGTAGGCGGATGGTTTTTCCGTCTGAAGCTAGCGCCCGCTTGATGGCCTGCTTGATCCACCACGCCGCGTAGGTACTGAGTTTGCCGCCTTTGTCGGGGTCGAAGCGTTCCACGGCCTTGATGAGCCCGAAGTTACCTTCGCTGATCAGGTCCATCAATGGCAGGCCGAAATTATCGTAGTCCTTGGCGATGCGGACCACCAAGCGAAGGTTCGCCTGGATCATGTGCTGGCGGGCAGCTTCATCGCCTTTGAGAACCCGGCGGGCGAGCGCGGTTTCTTGTTCCAGCGTGAGCAGGGGGGTTTTGCCGATTTGGTCTAGATAACTCCGAATCGGCGAGCGTTCATCCGGGGAGAGTTTTTCCCAGGCCTCGCCAGGCTCGGTCGGGTCGAGGTTCACTGGGGCCGACGGCGGCGTCGTCGCCACGACAGGCAATGGCTTGAGCCCCTTGTCCTTCTTCGTGGGCTTGGCTTTGGCCATGGAGGTTAGGACTTCAGGCCAGCGGCCAGCCCGAGGGCGCGGAGTACGCCTTTGGACTTATTGACCGTTTCTTCGTATTCGGCCGAGGGGACCGAATCCGCGACGACGCCAGCGCCGGCTTGCATGCTGGCGACACCGTTCCGTAAGGAGGCCGTGCGGATGACGATGCACGAGTCGTGGCCACCATCGAAGCCGAAGTAACCCACCGCACCGCCGTAAACGCCGCGGTGTTCGCCTTCGAGTTCGGAGATGATCTGCATCGCGCGGACCTTCGGAGCACCGGAGAGCGTGCCCGCGGGGAAAGTCGCGCGGAAGAGGTCGAACGCATCATGCTTCGGGGAGAGGTCGCCTTCCACCTGGGAGACGATGTGCATCACGTGCGAGTAGCGCTCGATGATGGCATAGGACGGGACCGTCACGGTGCCAGGCACGCAGACGCGGCCAAGGTCGTTGCGGGCCAGGTCGACCAACATGAGGTGCTCGGCGCGTTCCTTGGGGTCGGCCAAGAGGTCGGCTTCCAATTTGCGGTCAGCGGCTTCGTCAATCCCGCGCGGGCGGGTACCAGCGATGGGCCGGATTTCGCAGCGTCGGCCCGTGAGACGGACATTCACTTCTGGCGAGGCGCCTACGACGTCGAAGCCCAGGCCCGTCTCGATGACGAACATATAGGGCGACGGGTTGACGTGGCGGAGGACGCGGTAGAGGGCGAGGGGCTCGCCCTTGAAGGGGATATCGGTGCGGCGCGAGAGCACGACCTGGACGCAATCGCCGGCGCGGACGTATTCCTGGGCGCGGCGGACGGCGGCTTCGAAGCCGGGCTGGCTGACGTTCGACTGGCCGACGGCGAAGCCAGCGGCATCGGGCAACTCTGCGGCTTGGGCGGCACGGGGACCCGTGACGATGGCCTTGAGGGCTTCGAGGTCCTGCTTGGCGGCGAGCCAGATGGCATCGGCCTGTTCAGGCGACGTGATGCGGGTATTGACGATGAGACGCAGGGTCTGGCGGGCGTTGTCGAAGGCGACGACCCGGTCGACGAGCATGAAGTGGGTTAACGGCGTGCCCGCGGGGTCCTTGGCGGGACGAGGAACGGTCGGCTCGGTGCGGTGGACGTATTCGTAGCCAACCATACCGACCATCCCGCCGACGAAAGGGGGCAGCCCGGGGACTTGGGCGACGCGTAGGCCAGCGACTTCCTTTTTGACGAGTTCGAGCGGGTCGGCCGGGGTGGGGAAGGATTCCTTGCGGCCATCGCGGTAGACTTTCTCGGTGCGGTCTTCCCACGAGGTGATCGTGAGGGCTGGGCCAGCACCACAGAAGCTATAGCGGCCGATATGTTCACCGCCGGTGACGGATTCAAACAGGAAACTGGCACCTTGGCTGCGCAGGCGGGCGTAGACCGAGACCGGCGTCTCCAAATCGGCCATCAGGTCTAGGCAGACGGGCACGATGTCACTGGTGCGGGCGAACTCGCGGAAGGCGGCTTGGTCTGGCACTAGGCTCACGGGCTGAAACTAGAGGGATTCCTTGGAGGGAGGAAACTTAATAACCAAGCCCAAGGCCAAAACTCGGCTCAGAAGGGCGTCTATCCTTTCGAATTAGCCTGCCAGCGACCCCAGAGTGAGAGCGGGAGTAAGCGACCGTTACCTTCCTGTTTCAAAGCGAGTTCACCGATGTCGATTTTGCCACCTAGGCCGCTGGTACATTCCTCCAGCAGGTTGTGACAGAGAATCGACGACGCATCGATGGTGTAGACCGTTAAGATCATAAACTGCGCCTGCGGGGAAAGGAGTTCGCGACAGGAGCGGAGGAGGGGAGCGAGGTCTTGTTCGACCTTCCAGAATTCGCCCGTCGGGCCGCGACCGAAAGCCGGTGGGTCCATGAGGACGGCCTCGTACTGGTTGCCGCGCTTGATCTCGCGCTTCACGAACGTTGGGGCGTCTTCGATAATCCAGCGGATTGGCTCCTCGGTCAAGCCAGAGGCCTCTTGGTTGCGGCGACCCCAGGCCACCGCGGGCTTGGAGGCATCGACGTGCGTCACGTGCCAGCCGGCTTGGGCGGCGATCAGCGAAGCCGCCCCAGTGTAGCCGAAAAGGTTAAGCAAGCGGGGTCGATTCGCGCCAGTGGCCTTTTGCTCGGACAGCCACTTCCAGTGGGGCGACTGTTCGGCGAAGACGCCAAATTGCTTGGAATTATCCATGAAGCGCAGCTGCAACTTCAGTTTACCCAACTTAGTTTCCCAGTCGCGGGGGCAATTGCCATTGAGCTTCCAGCGGCCTTCGCGCCCGCCTTCTTCGTGCACCGCGACGGCTTTAGCCCATTCGGTCCGCGGCAAGCTTTGGCGCCACCAGGCTTTGGGTTCGCTGCGGACCATGCGGACGCCACCGATTTCCTCGAGCTTGAGGCCGTCGCCGGTGTCCAGAAGGCGGTGGCCTTCCCAATCGCTGACTAGAACTTGGATGTTCACCTCGGCAATGTGAGCCTTGTTTCGCTCGGAGTGAAGCCCGCTTTT
>CAMDWM010000181.1:0-3264 GCA_945878755.1 Akkermansia muciniphila | reverse complement strand
GCCTGTTCGAATTCCCAGCGATTCGCTGAGGTGAGTTTAGCGAGTAAGGCCGCCGGCTTTTGACCAGCAAGGGGTTCCCAGGCAATCGGTTTGCTGGCCGTCGGTGCGATGCGCCAGATGCGGCCGTGCTGCTTGTCGCGGCGCGGATCGCGGAAGTCGACTTCCCCGTGGTTGATGATCGGATTGGTCCAGTCGGCGATGTAGATGCCGCCGTCGGGGCCCATGGCGACGCCAATGGGACGGAACGACGCATCGCTCGTGCGCACGAGGTCGGTTTGGGCCTTGGTGATGTAGCCAGACTTCACTTTGGCGTCGGCGGTGAAGTCGTTGAAGGCAAAGCGAACGATGCGGTGCGCACGGAAGTCGTTCGTGATGGCATTGCCTTGCCACTCGGGGCCGAAGAGGGGGCTCTGGACGATTTCGAGGCCGCAGAACTTAGGGTAGGAGCCCGGGCTGATGCTGCTGACCGTCCGGCGGGCGCCTTCGGTGGCATTGAGTACTGCGCCGGGGAAGCCCCAGCTGATGCCGTTACCGTCCGCTCCCGAGGTGAGGAAGGTCTGGCCAGCCAAGTCTTCCTGTTGTCCCCAGGCATTGACGAGGCCCTTCGAGTGCACCTCGAGGCGTTCGCTTTCCGGGTCGTAGGCGAAGGCCGCACCGGAGTTCGCGCGGATCAAGCCCCATGGGGTTTCGATATGGGAGTGGATGTAGATGGTCTGGTGGAAATAGAGGCGACCATCGACGCCCCAATGAAGCGAGTGGATGATGTGGTGGGTGTCCTCGGTGCCAAAGCCGCTGAAGACAATCCGACGATCGCTCAGTAAGCCATCTTCGCCAGGCTTAGTCAGGTGTAGCAGTTCGGTGCTGGCACCCACGAAGCAGCCCCCGCGGTTATCGGGAGCCACGCCCGCTGGGATGAGCAGCTTGTCGGCGATGATCCGCGAGGATTCCGCCACGCCGTCCTTGTTCTTGTCTTCGAGGAGGATGATCTTGTCGTTGCCAGTCGAGGGGCCGAACTTCGAGGCATTGTTTTCCATCTGTGCGCCGAGGTCATCAGGATTGACCTGCGGGTACGTGTTCGACGTCGCGACCCAGAGGCGGCCGAGGGTGTCCCAGTTCATGTGGACCGGCTTTTCGAGTAACGGGTTTTCAGCGAAGAGCGTGATCTCGAGGCCCGGCTCAACTTTGAAGTCCGGCCGCGGGAGGGGTGGAAGTTTCTTCAGTTGGGTTTCGGACTTGGGTTCGGGCGCTAGGGTGCTGGGCTTGCCAGCCGAGATGCCGATGGCGTTGGCTTCGGCTTTATCGACGAGGGGGTCGAACTTCGGAATCTCAACAGCGTTACGGCCTTGTTCGCCCCGACGGAAGCCGAAGATGTAAGTATAATTGGCGGGGCGACTGCGGTGGAAAAAGAGCGCGTTCTTGCGGAGAATGGCCTCGCGAAGCGAAGCCTGGGCGGCGTCTTCCTTGTCCCACTGGCTGGCATCGGACTTCCAGCCTAGCTGTTGGGCGAAGCTCGTGGCTAAGGCACGGTAGCCGCGGGCGTTTAGGTGCACGCCGTTATCGGTTCCTTGCGTAAGCTTGATGCCCGCGGTTTGCTGCCATTCACCGGCGACGAAGGGTGCGTTCTTCTCTGCCGCAAGTTCACGGAGAACCTTTTCATACTCCGCGAGGATGGCGTTGTGTTCGGCGGGATTGGGCAAGCCTGGGCGGGATGCACGGAGGTCTTCATGCTTGATGGGACCGACGAAGACGAAACGCACCTTGCCGTCAGGGCTGGCCGCGGTGATGAGATCCATCAGCTGGAGCATTTCGCGACGGAACTTGGCTGGGCTATGGTCGAGGCCATAGCGGGCGGGATCTGGGTTCAGGACGGGGTCGTTCTTGCGGTAGGTGAGTTCATCCAAACTTGCGGCCATACCATAGCCGAGGATGGCGACGGTCGGTTTCACGACCGCCAGCTGCATCTTAAGACTGTCGACGCCCTTGGCGACGGGATCGAAACTCGCACGCGAAGCGCCGAGTGGGCTGTCGCCGCTGTAGCCGAGATTACGGACGGCGAAGTTACGCCCGGGGAATTCGCGGCGCATCTTCGTCTCGAGGTAACCGAAGTTATTTTCGCGCTCGATGAGCACGTCGCCAATCAGCAACACGCGATCACCGTCTTGGAGGGTGAGCTTGGCCTCGGCGAAGGCGGTGAGGGCGCTGGTCAAGAGGCAGGACAGCGTGAGGAACGAGCGCAGGGAAGGACGCATAAGAATGGTGGGGTAGGGACGGGTATAGGACTTAACCCGCCGGACATAAGACTAAAATGCCCCTCGGGGGTTCCAATTATTCACCCGCCAATATCAGTCTTAAAACCAGCTAGTCGACGAACTCGGGCCACTTCGCACGGAAAGCCAGCTGGGCATCCTTATCGGGCACTTCCGGGCGGGTGGGGTCGGTCAGGAACTTCAGGGGGAAGGATGGCTTCAGGTGCAGCACCGTGATGACCGGACCCTCGACCTTAAAGACGGCAAACCAAGCCCCGCAGCCGATATCAAAGAGGTCGCCGTGGCGGCTGCGGATGCGGCGCGTGCGGTGTGGCGTCGGGTCGCGGGTTAAAATCTCGAGCATCCGCTCCGTGAAGTCGATTGACCACGTTGCGCGTAACCAGCGGAGGTGCTCGGTGGCGGCAGGTGTAAAGGACACGGTGAAGGCCGGCGGGGCACTCAGGGCTGCATCCACTTCATCAATCCAACCGGCTTGGGAGTCGGGGAAGGAATCGTAGGCCGGGATGTACGGCTTGATATCAAAGACGGGGGTGCCGTCTACGAGATCGCAGGGGCCCAGAAGTAAGAGGTTCTTCTTAATGCCTAGAAGCTGAACCGGCGTGATGCCGAGCGCATTGGGACGATGCGGGGAACGGGTGGCGAAGACGCCGCGCCGTCTGGCGGGGCCCCGTGGCGGGAGTACCTCGGGGCGCCAGTCCTTATTGCGATGGAACCACCAGAGCAGCCAGATGCGGTCGAAGCCGTCGAGGTCCTTCAGAGCCTTGACGTATTTATCTCCAGGAATGAGCTCGAGGACGTTCGTCTCTGGAAGCTGTTCGTTCGGCTGGTGGCGGGCGTTGAACTTCAGCGTCTTCCCGCAGCGGATATGGCCGATGGGGGTGAGGGCGAGTTCTTCGGACGACATGACGGGGCGGTGCAGGACCGATGGGATAGGGGTAAAGACGGGCAGGGGAAAGGCAAGAACAGGGCGAGCGCTGTTTTCGCCTTTGCGTCCGTG
>CAMDWM010000180.1:0-3279 GCA_945878755.1 Akkermansia muciniphila | reverse complement strand
CCCCTGCTCACCCGCGAACAGGAAGTCGAAATCTCTAAGCGCATCGAAGATGCGGAACTGCGCGCCCAAGAGTTCCTCTTCTCCTGCTGGCTCACCCTCCCCTACCAGCTCGACCTCGCCCTCAAGGTTCTCCGCAAGGAAGAGCGCTTTGACAAGGTGGTCATCGACAAGAAGGTCGAGTCGCGCGACGCGTATTACAAGATGCTACCCAAGGCCACCGAGGAGTGCACTAAGCTCCAGGTTCGCCTCGATAAGGGCTGGCAGAAATACCTCGAAGAAACCGATGAAGTTAAGCGGCCAAAGACCCGCGAGGCCTACCGCAAACTCGAACTCGCCAGCAAAGAAGGCTGTAAGGACATCCTCCGGAAGTTCTGCTTTAAAATGAAGCTCTTCGAAGAGTGGCTGGAGCTCCCGGAGCTCAAGTCCGACCTCGAAGACTGTCGCAACCTCGTCGAGCCCGCGCCGGTGATGCGTGGCAACGTCCGCGCCAAACTCGCCCGCAAGCCCGAGATTTCGGCGACCCGGGCCAAGGAAGTCGAACGTCGCTGGCGCCTACTGCCGACCGAGCTGCTGAACCTCGTCCGCAACGTCCGCAAGCATATGGACGAAGCCCAGAAGGCCAAGACCGAGATGGTCGAGCACAACCTCCGCCTCGTGATCTCTATTGCTAAGAAGTACCAGAACCGCGGCCTCCTCTTCACCGACCTCATCCAGGAAGGCAACATGGGCCTCGTGAAGGCTGTCGAGAAGTTTGAATACCGCCGCGGGTATAAGTTCTCCACTTACGCCACGTGGTGGATTCGCCAAGCGATTACCCGTTCGATTGCCGACCAAGCTCGGACGATTCGCATCCCGGTCCACATGATTGAAACGCTGAACAAGGTGATGCAGGTTCAGAAGCAGCTCACCCAGGAACTCGGCCATGAACCGACCGCTGAAGAAGTCGCCAACGAGATGAACATGGCCATCGAACGCGTCCAGCAGATCATGAAGATGGCCCAGCAACCGATCTCACTGCAATCCCCGGTCGGCGACGGCGAGGACACCTCCCTCGGCGATTTCATCGAAGACAAGTCGGCGGAAAACCCCTCCGACACGGCGTCCACGCGCCTCCTGCGCGAGAAGATTGACTTTGTTCTCCGCTCCCTTGCCGAACGCGAGAAGGAAGTGCTCATCCTGCGTTTCGGTCTACTCGACGGCGTGCAACGCACGCTCGAGGAAGTCGGCCGCCACTTTAAGGTGACCCGCGAACGTATTCGTCAGATTGAAGCGAAGGCGCTCCGCAAGATGCGTCATCCAACGCGCATGCGTCAGCTGCAAGGCATGTTCGAAGGCGAACTCGATACCTCGGGCCCAGGCTTTGACCAGTTCATCGATGCGGAAACGGCGGCGGAAAAGTCGGCGGCGCCCGCCCTGCCGAGTGCTACGCTCGAAGCGTTCCGACTAAAAGGTAACGAGCCGCACGACCCAAACCGTCTGTGAGCCGCGTCGCTGGCATCGCCGCCAGCCTACTGCTGGTAGGTTGTGCAGTCGATGAGCCCACCCCTCCGCCGACCATCGAACCAGGCGGAGAATTCGCCCGCCCCACGGGGGCAAGCCGCAACCCTCGACTTGGCTTTGTCGGACAAAACCCCACCGCGGCTGGTCCACAATTACTGCTCCTGTCGCGCACGGCCAGCGAGCTCTCGCTTAAAAAGGATGAACTCGTGGTCAGCCGTTCCCGCGACCTGAAACCAACGGCCCTCCTAAGGATTATCGACATCCGTGGCTTAGCGGCCCTCGCGGTCGTGCTGCGCGGACAGCCCGGAGCCAACGAAGAGGTTGTCCTACCTTCGAGTCCCTTACGTCAGCAGGCCGAAGCCTTGCCACCGCCCCCTCCCGGCTCTTGACCTCCGGGGCAACCCTGCCCACGTTCCACTTTCCATGGCAAAGACCCAGGCAGGTATCGTCGGACTTCCCAACGTCGGTAAGTCCACCCTTTTTAACGCATTGACCCGCTCCCGCAAGGCGGAGGCGGCCAATTACCCGTTCTGCACGATTGAGCCGAATGTCGGCGTCGTACTGGTCCCCGACGAACGCATGCAGAAACTGCAAGTCATCGCCGGCACCAAAGTCGTCATCCCGGCCACGATCGACATCGTCGACATCGCTGGCCTCGTCGCCGGCGCCTCTAAGGGCGAAGGTAAGGGCAACGACTTCCTTTCCAATATCCGCGAGTGTGATGCCATCATTCACGTCGTCCGCTGCTTCGACAACGATGACATCGTGCACAGCATGGGCAAGGTTGACCCGATCCGCGATATCGGTGTGATCGAAACTGAACTCATCCTCGCTGACATTCAGTCGGCCGAACAGCAGCTGGACCGCAACCAGAAGAAGGTGCGTAGCCAAGACAAGGACGCCATCGCCGCCGTCGAATTGCTCAGCCGCCTCGTCAAGCACCTCAACGAAAACGAGCCGGCCTCGACGATGGAAGTCTCGGACGATGAGCGAAATCGCCTCAAGGCTTTCAACCTGCTCTCCTCGAAGAAGGTTCTCTTTGCTTGTAATGTCGCCGAGGCCGATCTCGCCGACCCTTCGAAGAACCCGCATGTCGCCAATGTCGCCGAACTCATCGGTAAGCGCCACGGTTGTGAGCACGTCGTGATCTGTGCTCAAGTGGAAGCCGAACTGTGCGACCTCACCCCCGCCGAAGCCACCGAGTTCCTGCAGTCTCTCGGTGTCACCGACTCCGGCGTCTCCTCGCTCATCCGCGGCGCCTATCACCTCCTCGGCCTGGCCACCTACTTTACCGCCGGCGAAAAAGAAGTCCGCGCGTGGACCTTCCGCAGCGGCATGACCGCCCCCCAGTGTGCCGCGGTCATCCATACCGACTTCGAGAAGGGCTTTGTGAAGGCCGAAATCGTCTCCTACGAGGACCTGGTGAAGAACGGCTCCGTCGCCGCCGCGCGCGATGCCGGCCGCTACCGGCTCGAAGGGAAAGCTTACCTCTTTAAGGACGGCGACGTGGCGCTCTTCCGCTTTACGGACTAAGGGCTAAATGCCCCTAAATGACGGTCGGACTAATCAAAAGGACGCCTAAAAAGCGTCCTTTCGCTTTGCTATCCCTAAGAGCCCTCGCAACCATATACCTTAGTCCCTGTCTCAACCCCATGCGCCCCGCCTTCCTGCTCCTGTCAATCGGCCTAGCTACCCTTGGTTTTGACCGAGCTGAGGCCGCTGACACTCGACCGAACATCGTCCTGGTAATTGGCGAAGATATGGGACCCGACACCGGTG
>CAMDWM010000179.1:0-3285 GCA_945878755.1 Akkermansia muciniphila | reverse complement strand
GCGGTTTCGCGGCAGAGGTCGCAATCGATGCACTGGGAGTCCACGTAGAATTTACCGGGGACGCCTTCGGGACGCTTATCGTTTTTGTCAGCCATGGGAGGAAAGGGGAAAGTGGACGGGGAACGCTGTCTGTCAAGAACCCGTCACTTTTCGGGGACCATCATCACTAATTGATGGCTCGCGAGGCCAGCCAAACCGAGCGGAAAGGACACCGTGAGGCGCTCGGGCGTGTCATAGACCACGACTAGGCGGGCGATGACTAAGCGATTCGGGCGCCAACCTGGTTGGGCGGCGGCATCCAGCGTAAACCGGATATCCGCCGTGTGGATGGGGTTCTCCAATTCCTGCGCGAGCAGTAAGCGCATCCGTTGCCGCTCGGCGGCGGAGACACCATCCCAGCAAACCATGGACTCCAAGGCGGCCGTATCACGTGAACTATGGGCGGAGACCCAAGCCGTCTGGAGCCGTCCGAGGGCACGCAGCTGGAAATAACTGAGCAGCATGCTGACCGTGAAGACCCAGAGCCCGACCCGCGCCCAGAGCGGGAGTGGCGACAGGATCGACCAACGGCGGGCGGGAAGCAAAGGCGTGCTCACGGGAGAAGTGCGTTGACCCAGTCCATAGGCTGGAGATAAGGCATATTAAAGACATGGCGAACGATAGCAAGCCCTCCTCCGACACCGGTCGCTACGCCGCCCGCGGCGTCTCCGCCTCGAAGAACGAAGTGCACGCCGCCGTCGACAAGCTCGACCGCGGCCTCTTCCCGGGAGCGTTCTGCAAAATCACCGAAGACCATTTAACGGGCGACGCGCAGCGCTGTGTCGTCACGCACTCCGACGGCTCGGGCACCAAGGCCTTGCTTGCGTATCTCTGGTGGAAGGAAACCGGTGATGCGACCGTCTTCCGCGGCATTGCGCAGGACAGTATCATCATGAACATCGATGACCTCCTCTGCGTCGGCGTGACCGAAGGCGTCATCCTTTCCTCGACCATTAACCGTAACGCCAAGGCAATTCCTGGGGCCATCCTCGCTCAGCTGATTGAAGGCACGGAAGAAGTCCTCGCGATGCTGCGTGCGCAAGGCTTTGGCATCCGCTCGGGCGGGGGCGAAACGGCGGACGTCGGCGACCTCACTCCGACCCTGACGGTGGATTCCACGGCCACCGCAATTCTCCGCCGCAGCGACGTCATAGACGCCGCGCGCATCACCCCAGGCTTAGCGATTGTCGGCCTCGCCGCGGGCGGCCGCTGCGCCTATGAAGCGGGCGAGAACAGTGGGATTGGGTCGAATGGCCTGACCAGTGCTCGGCACGAACTCTTGGCCAACACCTACGCCCAGAAGTACCCCGAGACCTACGACCGGGCCATGCCGGCCGATTTGGCCTACTGCGGCCCCTATCGCCTGACGGACCCGCTCCCGGGCTCATCCTTGACTGTTGGGCAGGCTCTACTCTCCCCGACCCGGACCTACGCCCCCTTTGCCCTCCGCCTCCTCCAGACTCTCGGCCGGGAGCGCGTCCGCGGCCTGATCCACTGCTCGGGCGGCGGCCAGACCAAGTGCAAGCGCTTCGGGACCCACGTGCATTTTATTAAGGATAATCTCTTCCCAGTACCCCCGATTTTCGCGGCCATCGCGCAAGCCAGCGGCACAGAACCCGAGGAAATGCATAAGGTTTATAACATGGGACACCGCTTAGAGGTCTACGTCGACCCGGCGGACGTTCCGGCCGTTTTGGCGGTCGCCGCTGGCCTCCAGCTGGAAGCGCGGGTCGTCGGTCGGACCGAAGCTTCGACCCAGCCAGGCGGGGCTAATCACGTCACCGTCAGCAAAGAAGGCGTGCAGCTACGTTACTCCTGACTGTCCGAGGACAGTAGAAAGTAACCGGGTGGTCGGGCAGACAGGACTTGAACCTGCAACACCCTGCTCCCAAAGCAGGGACTCTACCAATTGAGATACTGCCCGAAAACCCGACTTGCATGATGATTTTGTATTGCCGTCCCTGTCAATCCGCTAATCTCAACTCCTTCCAACCCGAATCATCCTCTCCACTATGGAAAACGACAGCATCTCCTCCTCCTCCTCTGAATCCAAGCTCCCGCTCATCGTGGGCATTGTCGGCTTCGCCCTTGGCGCCGCCGGCCTCGTTCTCGCCCTGAAAGCGAAGGCTTCGGCCGAAGCCGCTACCGCCGCCATCGTTGATGTCAGAAAGACTGTCGACGAAGTCAGTGGCAAGCTCGACGGAAAGGCCAACGTCGCCGACGTGACCGCGATCAGCGCCGACGTCGGCAAGATCATAGAGAACCAAAACAAACAAACCAAGGCCTTCAACGACGCTCTCGCCGCTTTCGAGGCCCTCCAAGCAGCGGCCAAGGCCAAGGCCGTCGCACCCACCACTGGTGGTGCTGGCAGCAAGGCGGTCGTCGCTGGTCCTGGTTCCTACGCCGTGCAGAAGGGCGACACGCTCTCCGGTATCGCTAAGAAGGCCGGCATCTCGTTGAAGGCGCTGCAGGACCTGAATCCTAGCGTTAATCCAAACAAGATGCAGATCGGTCAGCTCCTGAAGACCAAGTAAGCCTCAGCCCATGTCTGCGCCCGCCCGCTGGTCCGTCCAGCACGAAGCGCTGCATGCCGACTGTAAGGTCTTTCGGGTTTACAAGGAACACTCTCATCACCCTCTCGATAAACGAGAGGGTGATTTTTTTGTGATTCATGCCAACGACTGGGTGCTCGCGTTACCGCTGACCGAGGATGGTCGGTTGGTGATGGTGCGCCAATTCCGCTTTGGCTTACAGGACCTCTCGACCGAAACGCCCGGTGGCGTCATCGACGCCGGTGAAGACCCCGTGCTCGCCGCGGTGCGCGAGACCGAAGAAGAAACCGGCTTCGTGGGCGGCCGCGCCACCCTCCTCGGCAGTTGTGCGCCCAACCCGGCAATTCAGCGTAATCGCTGCCATTTCGTGCTACTTGAGGGGGTTCGCCCGACGGGCACGAAAGCTCCGGATGAACACGAGGAGCTGCAGGTCCTGAGCGTTGCTCCTCGCGTAGCCTTGCAGAACGCCCTCGCCTCGCCGCACACTCACAGCCTCGCGCTGCTCGCCCTCTTCCGCCTGCGCGAAGCCAAACCCGAACTCTTTTCATGACCCCTCCTCGCCGCATCAAAGTCAAAGGCCTCGCCACGCCCGACAACGTTCTCGTCATCGGCTCCGTCGCCTACGATAGCATTATCACTCCGCACGCAACGGGTGAACGCATCCTCGGGGGCAGCGCCTCGTACGCGTGTCTCG
>CAMDWM010000178.1:0-3347 GCA_945878755.1 Akkermansia muciniphila | reverse complement strand
TGCACCAGGCTTGGCCGAAGCTACCGATGCTCTGGCTGCCAACGGCGGACGGGCTCGACTGCGTTGTGCTGATCCACGCGACCGACTTACGCGCAGCCTTGGCGAAATCACCACGCGCGGGGCGCGGGCGTTGATTCGAGTCGGTCCTGGGTCGCCTTCGGTAACTTCGGGAAGAAATCGAGGCCGGTCAGCGTCTCGACCTTCCGGATACTCACGACGTAGCGCGTGAGTTCACGGTCGCGCCACGTTTCTTCGTGCGGGATAAGGTAGGCGATGGCTCGCAGGCCGCGGGTAGTTTCTTCGTATTCCGAGACAACCATCCAGAAAGCGTTGGGTACGGGGATACGCCCGACCTTCTTAGCGGCGGGCTCGGTAAAGACTGGGCCGACCTGCACCCAGACCGTGCCGTAGCGCTCGACGTAACGGCGCACGATACGCTGCTCGAGGTCCTTCCAGAGGCCCGCGTTGAGGGCGTGCACCTGCGGGACGATATTCGAAAGCAGGAAGGTTTCCTTTTGGGCCTCCTCGCCGTAGCAGACCGAGATCGCGTAGTTCGGAGAAAGATGGCCACGGTCATACCCCGAACGGACAAACTCGGTAGTCGTCACGCGCGCGGTGGTACGGACGTCCGACTTAAAACTCGAAGGCCGCTCGAGGTGCACGTCCTTATACGGGAAGACACGGTAGGAAGACCACCGCGGGGATGGGAGACTATCATCGTACCCGACGCTATAACCCTTATTCACGAAGTGCTTCAGGCCGCGCTGGTCAGCCGGTTCGCCGTAGGGAGCCGTGGCATCCTTGTCGGGCTCAGGCGCGAGGACCACATCACCCTTCACCACCTCGGTCTGGTCGGCGAACTGATCGAGCGTCCCGACGACTTTGTCGGGGGTCATCCCATCTTCACGGACGCCATCGATGACGTTCAGGACGTGGTGCTCGATAGCGATTTTCCCTGGGCGATCGGACAACCCATAGATAATTAGCAAAGCGGCGAGACACGCGCAGATGCCGACCGTCAACCAACCGAGGAGCTTCAGCAGCCGACGCATGTTAGCGGGTCAGGTAATAGCACTGCCAAGCCCAGTGGACAAGCAGCACACCGATGAACTTCCAGCGCAGGACCTTTTCACCACGGTCATCGACCGACAACCGCAGACGCAGCGTGTCACGCCGCAGCCAGAAAACGGCGGCATAGGCCGTCCAGAGGACACCGCTCAGCACAACGATGAATAATCCCGGGTGGAACTTGAGCGCCTCAAAAAAGTTTAGGTGGACCAACTGGCGGGCGCAACGCGTGCCGCCGCAGCCGAGGCAAGGCAGCCCGGTGTATTCGTAGAAAATACACGGGGGCAGCGACCAGCCCGTCTGGAACCACGCCCAAGCGAACAGCGCACCACCGAGGAACACCGACGGCCAGATGAACTCGTGGTTGAGTTCACCGGGGAAGGCGGGGCGACGGACGAGGCCTATTTTCACTTAAGGTCCGCCTCCCCCAGTCATGGAATCGAAGACCAGCACAAAGAGACCTCCGCAGCAGACGATGAAGGGGATCAGCACGACGGAGATAGCGACCTTCCACCAAGCCAGCTGATGTGCGCGGGACAGCGCGATGACGTTAACGACGACCTGCCACGGGAGGACTATGCAATCGACGAAGGGGATTAAACCGGCCAAGAAGAAGCTGCCGGAGACGTAACTGTTCGCGCGAAAACAACCCGCATAGCCGCCCTTCGGCCCCCACGGAAGCAAGAGTACATGGGTCGCGGCGCTAAATACGAAATTCAGGAGCGGGGCGAAGAGGGCGAAACCGGCGCTGATCGCCGCGACCAAAGCGAAACAGGCTCCCGTCGACAGGTTGCGAGTCCATGCGTTGAGGTTCTGGTCGGCGCGCATATCCGCCAAGATCTCGTCGCCCGCTACGGCGAGGAGCAAACCGAAGATAAGCACGCCGAGCAGGACGACCGGACCGATGGCGAGGTAGTTGAAGCACAAAGCACGGCCACAACCTCCCGCGGCGGGCAGACTGTCGAAGGTCTGCACCGGATTGAGGGCCACGTCTTTGATGGTACTAAAATAATTCTCGATCGAGAGGCCGCGCTCCCAGGCGGGCATCGGTTGAGCGGACGCAGCCGGTGCGAACTCGGATGGCACGGATGGAATGCCAAGCGAACTAAACTCTAGCCACTGACTGAGCGGCGTCCAGGCGGACATCCCTTCGCGCCAACCTTGATCGGTCGGCAGGAAGCGGCCCGATTGCAGGCCGGCGCCGACTTCCTCCTGGCTAAAGACTCCGAGCTGGGTCGGAGGGCGCGCAACGTGGATTTGCATGACTAGATGGAAAGCTTATACCTCAACGCATCCCAGTTAGGCTGGCAAGGAAGACGGCGTAAACACCGCAACAAAGGCAACAGGGGATCACAAAGACCGAAATCAATACCTTCCACCAAGCGATTTGATGGACGCGGGATAAGGCGATGACGTTGACAACCATCTGCCAAGGGGCCGCCACGTAGTTAAGACAAGGGATACAGGTCAGCGGAAAGAACGCCCCGTTGACATAGGCATTAGCCCGGAAACTCTCGGCATAACCCCCACGCGGACTCCACGGCAAGAGCAAGAAATACGTGAAAGCACTGCTCACAAACAGTGCCAGCGGGGCGAAGAGGGCGACGCAGAACACAAAACCAAACAACAACCCCATCAAGCCTCCAGCGGAGAGGTCTTTCAAGAAACTAGGTAAATTCGGGAAGCTGCGCATCGCTTGCAAAGCCCCGTCACCCACAAAGGCCACAATCAAGGCATAGAGCGCGCCGAGCAGAAGTAGTGCAGGGAAAGTCGTCAAATAATTGTAGAGCAACGGACGCCCGAGGCCGCCCTCGGCGGGGAGATTATCAAAGGTCTGCACCGGATTGAGGGCCACGTCCTTGATGGTACTGAAATAATTCTCAATCGAGGAACCGCGCTCCCAGGCGGGCATCGGTTGAGCGGTCGCAGCCGGTGCGAACTCGGACGGTGCGGATGGAATGCCCAGCGAACTGAATTCGGCCCACTGATTGAGCGGCGTCCAGGCGGACATCCCTTCACGCCAACCTTGATCGGTCGGCAGGAAGCGGCCCGACTGCAGGCCGGCGGCGACTTCCTCCTGGCTAAAGACTCCGAGCTGGGTCGGAGGGCGCGCGACGTGGATTTGCATAGCCCACGCTTAGACGGGCGACGGGGATACGGCAAGCCTATGGAGGGTCGTGAAACCTCCCTCAGACGTTACCACTGCACCAGGAAGTCGCTCAGCGTGCTAAAGCCCCTTTACCGCGCCGAGCGCAGCTACCATACAGGCAAAGCCACAA
>CAMDWM010000177.1:0-3377 GCA_945878755.1 Akkermansia muciniphila | reverse complement strand
GTATTCTGTTAGCCTTGGTGGTCGCTTCGGTCGCCTTATCGGCGGCCGACGAGGCCCCGGTGAAAGCCCGCGTCACGCCGAAGGCTATCGAGCTGCCTGCTTTCGATCTTAACCATCCCCCGCGCAAGTATAGCGAGCGCGTGTTGGCTGGGTGGAACGTCTTTGTAGAGAAGCAGCTGCTAGATGAAGACCCGGCGACGGCCCAGAAGGCCATCGCCAAACTTGAGGCCAAACTGGGCGAGGCCGCCAAGGCTTTACCGGCTCCGGCGGTCAAGGCACTGCAAGGGGTGAAGATTTTCCTACTCTACGGACCTAAGGCCACCGGTGGCGGGCGCAGCTCGAGCTTCCAGTATTTCCGATCGGGTGCGCCGAAGTATTCGCCCAACCTCGATGAGCGGATGTCGAACAGCGTCCTCATCTTCAGTGCCTATAATTATAATTACCTTGATCCGCTTTGGTCGGTAAAAGGCCTTGTGCATGAACTCGCCCATGCGTGGCACTTCCTGCACTGGAAAGAAAAGGAGCCGGGCATATACGATGCTTGGTCTGCCGCCATGAAGGCGGGCCTGTATAAGAGCGACGTCGCCGCCGATGCGAAGAACATTACAACCCTTCGCTATGCTGCGCAGAACCAGCTCGAGTATTTCGCCGAACTCTCGGCCATGTACTTTGTCGGCTGCAACTACCCGCCCGCGAATCGGGCCGAACTCAAGGCCTACGATCTCGTCGGGTACGATATGATTGAGCGCTATTGGGGCGTCGGGCAGGCTTTGCCGGCTGCGATTGCTCTGCCGCCGCGCTAGCCTAGCGGTTGATTGGCACGAAGTATTCGAAGTAGCCAATCATCATCTCGTCGTAAGTCTGCGGGCCCCAGCGCACCAGCTTGGTGGGATCTGGGTTGGACTTATTATCGGCGCTATTATCAAAGACCGCGGTAATGCGGACCGTGCTCCCGCGGGGTAGGATCCGCGGCTGCTTGAAGTCGTAGCGGAGCTGCCAATTAAAATCGTAGTTCGGCAGGTCGAGTAATGTCTCAGTTTTGCCATCGGGCGTCGTTAGCTCGAACTTGAACGCCTTGCCACGGACGTGCATGTGGGCGAGTAGGCTCGTGACCGCGAGGTCGACGGGCACCGGGCGGGTGATGGTCTCAACGTGGTTGGCGGCGCCCGGCGGAATTTTCAGGAAGACATTCGGTACGGCGACAGTGCGTATTTCGTACTTTGGCGGAGACTTGGCGTAGACCAGGCCGAGGCGTAGCCGTTCCTTGGTGGCGGTGCCGTTCGGCGTGTAGTGGATTTGAAAGTTCACTTTAGCGCCGGCCGGCAGTTTGCGCGCAAAGCCCTCTGGGAAAACATACGACCCATTGCCGGGGACGTAGGCGGCCCAGTAGCTCTCGTGGTCGGCGACCTTTTCGTTCTTCTCATGCACCGTCACAATCACGTGGTGGACGACCTCGCGGGCGGACGGAAGAATTTCGAAGGCTGCGACCCACTTGTCTTCGGTAAGTGTGGTCTGCACCACATCGCGCTGGTAGGGCAGGTAGCCAGTAGCCTTGATGTCGTAGGCCTTGCTTAGGGGGATGATGAGGTCTGGCTGGCCGATGGACCATTCCGACGGGTAGGTCAGGCGGCGCGGGGCGTCGGCGGGATTGCCTAACGGTCGGTCGGAAGAGTCGATCCAGGAGAGGAGGTCGGCCTTATCGCGTTCGCTGAGGGAGCAGTCGTTAGCCCAAGGATTAGGTTTGCCGGGCGCTTCGGGGGCGGCGAACCAAGGCGGCATGAGTCCCTGCGAGACCACGCGGCGGATGACCTTGGTTCGGTCTTTGACGCCGATGAGGCTGTCGAGGGCAAAGGGCGCGATGCCCCCGCCGTGGTGGCAGGACACGCAGTTCTGTTGGAGGATGCGGGCGACGTCTCCGTAGTAGGTGACTTTGGTCGGGGCGGCCGTTGGTTTCGGCCCCAGGTCGAGTTCGCAGCCGGGGGCCGAGGTAGCGGCGATGACCACGGCGCGTCCGGCGAGGAAGTCGCCAATCGCATCCTTGACGTAAGTGCGCCGCGGGGTTTCGCGGTTGTAATTGGTGCCGTATTGGTCGTCGAGGGCGCCGCGGTAGAGCAGGGTGCGCGTGCCATCGAGTAGGAAGACCTCCGTCGTCGTGCGGGCGCCGAGGGCGCGGGACAGGGTGAGTTCTTTATCGTGTACGTAGAGCCCGCGGTAACCTGCGACCTTCAGTTGCGCGCGGATATCATCGGTCGTCTCGCTCGCATAAGGGTTCACCAGAATCAATGTGAGCCCTTGAGCCTGCAGGGCGGCGTCGAGCGCGACGAGGCTGGGCAGGTAGCGTTTGCTGACTGGACACGTGCTGCTGGTCATGGCCAGCACGAGCCCCTTAGACGCTTGGTAGGACGAGAGCCGATGGCTTTTCCGTTGGAGGTCGGTGAACGCTGCGTCGGGGCTGAGGCGGCCAACTCCGAGGTCACCTGGTTTCTGAATGAGTGGTCCGGGCGCTTTGAGCGCGGCGAGCTCATCGGCTGGCACTGTGGCGCTCTGGCCGGACACCTTTCGGTATTCTTCGAGGGTGATGCCACCGTCTTGATTAACGTCGAATTTATCGAAGACCTTCGGTATCGGTAATTCCGCTGGCGTAACTGTGCCGTCGCCGTTGCGGTCGTAGCGTCGAAATAAGGCATCCCCCGCTGGCGCCTGAGCGAGCAGCGTACTCGCCATGAGGAGGCCCAGTAGGGAGGTCTTCATCGAACCAGTCTAGGCTTAGCGGGCAGGCTCTTCACGACGGGCCGGAGTCTGCTCACCACGACGGACCTGCGGCTGATTCTGGACTGCGACCGCTTTGTGCATTTTCTCGAAAAGCGGTGCGAGCGAAGGATCGAGCTTAAGAGCGGCGTCTTGGGTCAACTCATGTTCCTTACGCGTGGCTTCCTCGGCAGACTTACGGGCCTTGAGGGCCAGTTCGCGGGCTTCCTTAAGGTCGGTATTGTCCTTCAGCTTTTCCATGGTCGCTTGGAGCTTGTGCTGTTCGTCAGGCGTCAAGGCGTTGGTGCGACGCTGGACCTGATTCTGCGGCTGAGCATTAGCGACTCGACCCGGCTCGATGGGAGCGCCTTGGCCCTTGCCGAACTGCGGTTGGATGTTGCGACCCTGGGCGGCGGGCTCTTGGCCGGGGTTGCCCGGGATGAACTCAGGCTTGGGCGGGACGGGGCCGTTCTGGCCGCCTTGGGGCGGGATGTAGACCCAGCCGCTCAGTGGGGCGGCGGTGGGAGTGCGGTCGCCTTGGCGTTGGACGCGCGGGGTTTCATTGTTGCCGCCTTGGGCGTTGGCCCGGTCACGCTGGGGGCGTTCGACGTGCGGCTGCGGGTCACGCG
>CAMDWM010000176.1:0-3381 GCA_945878755.1 Akkermansia muciniphila | reverse complement strand
TTATTGGCGAAGCTCGCCTCGCCCGGTTTAGCGCCATAGGCCTCGAGGGTTGCGACAGATTCCTTAGAGATGTCCATCACCTCTGGCACGCTAGTCTGCATGCGGAAGGCGAGTTCATACTGGGCGATGCGCGTGACCGTCTCGGCGTGCCCTAACTCGTCCTGCTGGCGCTGGTTGAGGTCCTTGAGTGCGTCGAGCGTCGCGCGGCGCAGGTCGCGCGTCATGCCGGGTGGGTCGTTGGCGAAGAGCACGGGGTCGCCCTTGCTTCGGCACTGCACGCCTTGGAAGACGGAGGGCAGGAAGCCGCTGCCCCAGCAGCCTTGGCCACCGCTGGGCTGGGTGCCACTCGAGATTAGCGTCACGAAACCAGGGAGGTTCTGATTCTCGGTTCCGAGGCCGTACGTGGCCCACGAGCCCAACGATGGGCGTCCCTGACGGATATGGCCCGTGAAGAGGAGTAGTTCGGCGGGCGCGTGGTTGAATTGGTCCGTGTGCATCGCTCGTAAGAGCGTCACATCATCAGCGACCGTATGGAAGTTGGGGACCGCATCGCTCATCCAGAGGCCGCCTTTGCCGTACTGTTTGAACGTACGCGGTGAACCCATGAGCTTTGGTACGCCGCTCGTGAAGGCGAAGGTGCGTCCCTTCAAGAAAGAATCTGGGCAGGGCTTGCCGCTCTGTTCCACCAGTGCCGGCTTAGGGTCAAAGATGTCGAGGTTGGGCGGGCCGCCTGACATGTGCAGGTAGATGACCCGTTTGGCGCGTGCCTTGAGCGGCGGGCGTTTCGGGGCGAGCGGGTGATTGGTGTCGGCAGTCGCGGCGAAGGCATTGCCTTGCAACGCTTGAAGGGCAATGGCGCCTAAACTGAATTGCCCCGCGCTGCTGAGGAAGTGCCGGCGAGTTTGTAAGCGAAGCTGCTCCGCGCGGACAGGATGCAAAGAAGGAGGGTTCATCGGATTAGCGGCGCATCAGGAATTCATCGAGGTTCATCATCACGCCGGCGACCGCCGTCCAGGCGGCCAACTCGGCGAGGTCGGCGCCCTTGTCGGCGGGGCCAAGTGGCTGCGTCGCCATCTTGGTGGCGAGGGCAGGGTCGGCGCGATAGGTGGCGAGGGAGCGCTGTAGCAGGGTCTCCAAGGCCTTGATCTCATGGGCGTCGGCGGCACGTGCTACGCAGAGTCGGAAGGCCAACTGGAGTCGTCCAGCGGTGTCGGCTGGACCTTCCTTCAGTAAGCGACGCGCCAAGCCTTGGCTGGCTTCCACGTAGACTGGGTCGTTTAAGGTCACAAAGGCCTGCAGGGGCGTATTGGAGCGATCGCGGCGAAGCGTACAGGTCTCACGGTTGGGCGCATCGAAAGTGGTGAAGCTCGGGTAGGGGCTATTTCGGCGCGTATCGGTATACACACTCCGCCGATGGGCATCCTCGCCTGCACTGGTAGTCCAGTCGTTACTACCACCGAAGGCTGCACTTAGGCCAGAGGCCGGCCGGATCGGTCGCACCGGTGCACCGTACATCTTGGTGCTAAGTAGCCCAGCGACCGCCAGGGCTTGGTCGCGGAGTAGTTCACCCGGCGGGCGGAAGCGCGGTCCGCGGGCCAGCAGGCGATTGTCGGGGTCGCGTTCGTTGAGGGTAGGCTTGCTGGCGGAGGACTGGCGATAGGCACGACTCGTGAACATCAGTCGAAGCATGTGCTTGGTATCCCAGCCGCTGCGGACGTATTCACCGGCGAGCCAATCGAGGAGCTCGGGGTGCACGGGAAGGTCACCTTGGCTGCCGAATTCTTCGCTACTACGGACGATACCGACGCCGAAGACCGTTTCCCAGAGTCGGTTCACTTGGACGCGGGCGGTGAGCGGATTCTTTGGGCTGACTAGCCATTCGGCAAAGCCGAGGCGATCAAGCGACGCTTTGGTGGGGGCCGTATGCCAGGCTACGGGGACGCCGGCCGTGACTTCGTCACCGAGGGCCTGCCAATTACCTCTCAATTGCACGAAGGTTTTGCGCTGCTTGGCTTCGGGCAGTTCCTGCATGACCGGCACAGTGGGCGGCTTAAACTCAGCGAGTTGCTTCCGAAGTTGGGCGGCTGACTCACGTTCAGTCTTCGATTCGGGGGCGACATTGCGGACGTAGTAGTCCTGCAACTGTTTGACCTGAGCCGCGGTACGTTTGTCCTTCGGCGCGGCGAATAGGGCGGCTACTTTCTTTTCAGGAATGGCAGCCTTGGTGTTCAGCCAAACGTCGAAGCCCGTCAGCCAGGCTGGTTTGGTTTGGGCTAAGAGCGCGTCCGCCTGGGTCAGGCGTTGTTGTAGCGCATCGCGGGTAACCTTCTGTTCGCGTGGGATGACTTCCATGGTCGGGCGCTCGTCGGCCTTATCCGAGTCGGCGGACTGATTAAAGAGGGCGTAGGAGCGGAAGTATTCGGTGATCGTGATCGGGTCGTATTTATGGGTGTGGCATTGGGCGCAGGCCATGGTTGTCCCCATCCAGACGGCGTAGGTCGTATTGACGCGGTCGATGACAGCGGCGGTCCGGAACTCCTCATCGCTCGTGCCACCTTCGTTCTGCGTCATGGTGTTACGGTGGAAGGCTGTGGCAATTAATTGGTCCTGCGTCGGGGTTGGCAGGAGGTCACCTGCGAGTTGCTCGACGGAGAAACGGTCGAAGCGTTGGTTGGAGTTGAAGGCACGGATGACCCAGTCGCGATAGGGCCAGATGGAGCGTCCCGGGTCGCTGGGGTAGCCTGCACTGTCGGCGTAGCGTGCCATATCGAGCCAACCGCGGGCCCAGTGTTCACCGAAGGTGGGTTGCGCTAAGTAATAGTCGACGAGTTCGGTTGGGGTCGCTTGCGCGAAGCGGGTGAGCTCGGTCGGCGTCGGTGGTAGGCCGGTGAGGTCGAGCGCGGTGCGGCGAATTAAAAGGCTGCGGTCGGCTGGGGGTGAGAAGCTGAGTTTCTCTTTCTTCAGTCGTTCGAATAAGAACGCGTCGATGGGGTTGGCTTCACCGTTGGTCGGAACCTTCACCGCCACCACGGGCTCATAGGACCAATGCTTTCCCCAGCGGGCCCCTTGGCGAATCCAGGTCTTCAACAACGCCACCTGTTCCGGACTGATGACCTTATGCTGCTTGGGTGGCGGCATCACTTCTTCCGGGTCCTTGGATTCGATGCGCTGGATGAGAGAACTGAGCTCGGGCTTGCCGGGGACGATGGCGATATCGCCCTTGCGGTCGGATTTGGCGGAAGCCTCATCGTCGAGACGTAGCTTCGCCTTTCGGGCCTTGTCGTCGGGGCCGTGGCACGCGATGCAGTTTTCGGAAAGGATCGGACGAATCTGGCGGCTGAAGCTGATGGGGTCTTCTGCCTTGGCCAAGGGGAGCACCAG
>CAMDWM010000175.1:0-3424 GCA_945878755.1 Akkermansia muciniphila | reverse complement strand
TTCCCCCGCTGGACGGGTCCCGTATTTTCTACCGTCTGGGCCTCTACTCTTTGGAGCTCTTCACCACGCTCAGCCAATACGGCTTCATTATCCTCATCATCTTAATTAACCTCCCTGGCTTCTCGGGAGTCCTTGGGTACCTTCAGTTGCTGATCCTATCCCCTTTCCTTTGGGTATGGCCAGGTAGGTGACCCACAGGAATTCTGGAATTTTCTGATGGTCGGGCGATAGCCCCAGCCGAGGCTTGCCTATTTTCGGCCTCCGCCCGAAAGTCGCCCCATGCTTACCCTTGGTGAACGACTTCAAGAAGCGCGTCAGCGCTTGGGCGTGACTTTGCGCGAGGCCGCCGAATTCACAAAAATACGGACCGACTACCTCCAAGCGATGGAGGCTAACCAGTTCGAGTCCATTCCTTTGGCGGAAGTCTACAAGCGGGGCTTCGTAAAGGTCTACGCCCGCTACCTCCGTCTCGACGACGAGAAAGCCGGCTCCGATTTTAATACGCATCACTCCGTGAGCGCCGCGCGCCGTCCGCTCGACGCCGCTGGCCAAGAAGAAGAAGTCCCCTTTGAGCCGGCCGCAGGCGGGAGCCTGACGGTTAACCGTGATAACATCATGTGGATCGTCCTTGGGGTAGCGTTGACGGCCTTGCTTGCTTGGGTGTTTTTTTCCTGAGCTCGTCTTCCGGGACGAGCCAACCCGCCCAGCCTAAGAAAGCCACGGCGCCAGTCGTCTTGGTCGGACGACCGCATCTCGTTGGAATCACGGCCTTACAAAGCGGCACGAGCTGTCTCTTGCGCGAAACTAATTCTGGAGAGATCCGCTACAACCAAGTCCTAGGCTCACGGGGCAGGGAAATCTTCGTTACGGTTAAAGGGTCCTTCTCGGTGACTTCCAATGCGATTGAGAACCTCACGGTCACCATTGACGGAGTCCCTTATCAGACGCCTGAACTCTTCGGCCGGCAGATGGCGTCCTTCCCTGACCCGGAAACCGTCCCGCCGGTAGTGCTGGCACCGCCAGCGAAAAGTGCCCCCGCTAAGGCGCCGGTGCGCACGCGTTAAGGAACAACGTTTGAGCCGCTGTTGACCGAGGCGGCAGAGTGGGTATGGTTGCCTTCGCCTTGCCACCTCGTCCTGACCATCGCGTGCTCGTCTTGAACCGCCTCTGGCAGCCGGTGAACATCGTCGGCACTTTACGCGCCATGAGTTTACTCTTTCGCGGCCGTGCCTCCGTCGTGCATTCGGATGAATCCGGCCACCGAATCTTCGCGGCCGCTGAATGGGTTACTTATTCCTTGGCGGTACCCCCGCCCGCGGCGGAGGCTGTCCGTTCGCCGTGTATCGTATTACGCATGCCGCGCGTTTTACTACTAGGGGCCTACGATCGCGTCCCCCGTCGCGAGATTCGCTTTAGTCGCCGCAATGTCTACCTCCGCGACGCCCATACTTGTCAGTATTGTGGCCGTGTCTTCCGGGAGGAAGAACTGAACCTCGATCACGTCGTCCCGCGCGATGTCGGCGGTAAGACCAACTGGGAGAACATCGTGACGGCCTGTGTGCGCTGCAATTCTCGGAAAGCGAACCGTCTCCCCGAGCAGGCGGGCATGAGCCTCCGCCGTCCGCCCGTAAAACCGAAGTGGCGGCTCGTGGTCGCCTCTTCCTTGGCGCCGGAGGAGCAGGCAGCCTGGAAGGAGTTCCTCGAGGTCGCCCCGGCTGGTCAATTGCCTTGGCGGAACTGAAGCCAGAGCCTCCTTGGTGCGGGTAACCAGATTCGAACTGGTGTCACCACTTTGGAAGAGTGGGGTCCTACCACTGAACGATACCCGCGTGGCCAGGACGGCGACTATCCCTAGTGGGGCGGGCGAGGTCAAGCCTACCTCGGCCTAGGCTAGGTTCGGGCGGTTATCCTTTGGAGCGGGTAACCAGATTTGAACTGGTGTCACCACTATGGGAAAGTGGGGTCCTACCACTGAACGATACCCGCGCGAAAGGACGCCTAGAATTGCCCGCCCCCCGCCCTCAGTCAAGCCGAGGGCACGCGTGTTTGCGCTTTCCGCCCGTTCGCCCATCGTCATCTTGCACCTATGCCTCGCCCGACGACTAAAAAGAAGACGGTCCCCCGCCAGGACGATGTCCTGCTCATGGCGACGCCGACCAAGAACGCCGACTTGCGGTGGTTCTCTGGCTTCCATGCCTCCGATCCATTCCCGGCGTTTAGCGCCCAAGGCCGCAAGGTCGGGCTATTACCCTTATTGGAAGTCGGTCGAGCAAAGGCCGAATCCGACTTGGATGAGGTGCTTAACTTGACGGAAATCATCGCCGACCTGCGCCGGACCAACCCGACCGCTGCTATCGCTGACGCCATCGTGTTCGCGGCCTTGCAGCGCGGGGTGAAGAAGTTCCGAGTACCAGGCGATTTCCCCGTCACCCTGTTCTTGCGCTTGCAGGAACTCGGCTTGGAGTTGGTCGCTACAGGGTCGTCGCGCGATGAACCTTCGACGCCCGCACTTTTCCCGCAGCGCTGGGTGAAGACGAAGGCCGAGCTAGACGGGATTCGCGCTGGCAACCGGGCCGCTTGTGCCGGCTTTACCGCGGTTGAAAAAATTCTTGAGGAAGCGCGTCCCGACAAGAAGGGCCGCTTAATTTGGAAGGGCAAGGTCCTGACGTCGGAAATCCTGCAGTCAGAAGTGCAGGCGGCGACGGTTCGGGCCGGAGCCCTCTGTGACACTGGTTTAATTTGTGCTCCGGGCGATCAAGCGGTCGACTGTCATAACAAGGGGACGGGCCCAATCCATGCCAACCAACTGATCGTCCTAGATATCTTCCCGCGTGATCTGGCCTCGTGGCATTACGGCGACATGACTCGCACCTACTTGAAGGGCAAGGCTACGCCTGCTCAGCGGAAAATGGTCGAAGCCGTCAAAGCCGCCCACGGCCGCATCATCAAGGCCCTGCGCGCTGGCGTCACCGGGGCGGAGATCCATCGAATCCCCGTCGATTACTTCAAGTCACTCGGCTACGAGACCGGACCAAACAAGCAAGGCGTCTATGTCGGCTTCTTCCATGGTTCCGGCCATGGCCTAGGTTATGACATCCACGAAGAGCCTTTCCTGTCTTTGCGAAACCCGAACCCCTTGGTCGCAGGCAATGCCATCACGGTTGAGCCCGGGCTTTATTATCCGGGTATCGGTGGTTGCCGCTTCGAAGATTGCGTCGTGATCACAAAGACGGGCTGCGAACTACTCTCGAAGCATCCCTACAACTGGGAGATTGCCTGAGATGGCTAAGGGGCGCGGTCGTGCGGGCACGCATACTACCGTCACGGACGCCGCTCGCCCCGTCGTTGACCTACTTGAGAAATACGGCCGCGTCTCGCGCGGTGTCATTCAGGCGCGGGTCGGGGCGCGCCGACATTCTATCAA
>CAMDWM010000174.1:0-3470 GCA_945878755.1 Akkermansia muciniphila | reverse complement strand
AGGGCCCGGCGGAACTGTCGCGAGAAGTCGCTGGCGTCGTAGAAACCAGTCCGGTCGGCAATTTCCGAGGGCCGGAGGTCGGTATCTTTAAGAAGGTCGGAGGCCGCGGCCACCCGCATGCGGACGTGGTAGGCGCGCGGGCTGACTAGGTAGGCCTTATGAAATTTGCGCTCGAACTGCCGGATGGAGAGGCCGGCGAGTTTGGCCAATTTGTCTATATTCAGGGCGTCGGCGAGGTTCTGCTGGATGAACTCGGCGGCGGCTTCGACCTTCAGAAAAGGCTCAAGCAGGGCCTTGGTGCCCGCGTAACTCCGAACGGTGCCGAACACGCCGCAGGGCTTACCGTACACATCGAAGATCGGGAGCTTGGTGGTCTCGTACCAGACGTGTTCGCCGTTTTCGTTTGGGAAGAGCTCCACTAACCGCATGGCCGGCTCGCCGCTCTGGCAGATTTGCAGGTCCTTCTTGCGGAAGTTGGCCACGAGTTCGGGCGGGAAGACATCGGCGTCGGTCTTGCCGAGCAAGGTGGCCTCGTTGGCTTGGCCGCAGCGCTGGGCGAAGGCGAGGTTGGCCATCGTGAAACGCCCTTCCAAGTCCTTAGCGAAGAACATCACCCCGGGGAGGTGGTCAAAGACCGTCCGCAGGCTACGCACCTGGACTTGGTTTAACCAGACATCGAGGGTCGGTGTCGTTTTCACCCCATTTAATTAAGATGCCTTTGATGCTAGGTCGATATGATTTAAAGGGCATAAAGCCAGCGGGTGTTTTGGCTATGATAGCGTATTTTGTCGTTTTAATACTATTTATGGGTGTGCTCTGGCCTAATCCCACTGGTGGGTGCGGCTTATGGCTGTCGGGTCGGTGGCGGGAAACTGCATTTTCGTTTTGAGATTCCCAACCAAGTCGCCTCCTTGGGGTTTTCATCACGACTATGTCCTCCCTGAAGTTCCTCGCCCTTGCTGCCCTCGTCACGACCACCGCCGTCGCCGCCGAAACGGCCAAGCCGGCCGCCCCCAACGCCGACACCATGAAGCGTGGTCAGGCCGTCTACAGCCGCACCTGCATCGTTTGCCACCAGCCCACGGGCGCTGGCCTCCCTCCGGTCTTCCCTCCGCTGGCTGGTTCGGAGTGGGTCACCATGGACGCCTCGGTCGCCGTCCGTAATATCGTCCAAGGCATGGTGGGTCCCGTTTCCGTCAAGGGCGTCACCTATAACGGCATGATGCCTCCGGTCGGGGGCGTGTCCGACAAGGACATCGCCGATGTCATCACCTACGTCCGCAATTCTTTTGGTAACTCGGGTGCCGAAGTCACCGAAGCCGAGGTCAAGGCGATCAAGGCCAAGTATGCCGACCGCAAGACCCCTTGGACGGCTGAAGAACTGAAGAAGGACTCTAAGTAAGGCCTTTTTCGTCGAACCCAGGTTGGGGTAGGGTGGCTTGACCCGTGGGGACCTCTGTCGCACTTTGGTGTCTAACCCACCAGGGCGCTTCGGCGTCCATCCCCCCATGTCCGACCCCAACCCTCTCGCCGGCACCCCTCGCCGGACCCGCGACCAAGTGGCTGACCTCCACTTCATGGACGCGCGCTCCAAGCTCCTCGACCTCGCGGCCTTCCTCGACCGCCTCGAAAAGGCCAGCGGCCCCGAGGACCATCGCGTTCGCGGGCTTCGCGCCGCGCTCCCGCTATTACTGCAGTCCGGCGATGATCGCGTCGCCCAAATCCTCCATCTCTGGAGCGACCCCTCCGTCACCCCAATCGAAAAAGCCGACACCAAGGCCGCCTCCGGCGTTTGGCCTGGCCTCAAGTAAGCCCCGACCATGCGTTATATCGAACCTCACGGCCACATGGTGAGCCGCACCACCGACGACTACCAAGCGATGGCCTTGGCGGGTTGCGCGGCCATCTGCGAGCCAGCCTTCTGGGCGGGTTTCGACCGCAAGACCGCGGACGGTTTCCACGATTACTTCTGCCAGCTCACGCAGCACGAGCCTAAGCGCGCGGCAAAGTACGGCCTCCCGCATTACTGCTGGCTCTGCATTAACCCGAAGGAGTCCGAGGATATGAAGCTCGCCGACGACGTGCTCGCGCTCATCCCCGAATTCATGAAGGCCAAGACGGTCCTCGGCATCGGCGAGATCGGCCTGAACAAGAACACGCGCAATGAGATGCTCATCCTCGAGAAGCACGTCGAACTCGCGGTGAAGTATGACCAACTGATCCTCGTCCACACCCCACACCTTGAAGACAAGCGTAAGGGCACGCGCCTCATCATGGACGTTATTAAAGCCGCCGGCAAAGTGAAGCCCGAGCGCGTCATCATCGACCACGTCGAAGAGCACACCATCGGCGAGGTCCTCGACCAAGGCTTCTGGGCCGGCATCACGCTCTATCCGGAATCGAAGGCCACGCCGGTGCGCGCGGTCGACATGCTGGAGAACTTTGCTTCGCAGCGCGTGTGGTTGAACAGCGCTTGTGACTGGGGCCACAGCGACCCGCTCGCGGTGCCGAAGGCCATGCAGGAGATGCGTCGCCGCGGGCACTCCGCCGCCGCCATCGACAGCCTCGTCTACGGTAACCCCGTGCGCTTCCTGTCGCAGTCGCCGAATTTTAAGGACCCGCAGGCTCTGCGCTGAACGTGAAGCTCTCGTCCGGCCTCAGCCTCGCCTATTGTACCAACGTCCATCGCGGCGAAGGGTGGGTGGAGACCTTCACGGGTTTGCGCGACCACGCCCTCCGCGTGCGTGACCGCGTCGCACTAGGCAAGACTTACGTCCTCGGCCTGCGCCTTGGCGACCGTGCTGCGGCGGAGCTCGCCGAGCCAGCGACGTTGACGGCCTTCCGCCATTGGTTGGATAAAGAAAACAGCGTCGTCGCGGGCATCAATGGCTTCCCGTTTGGTCCATTCCACGGCCAGGCCGTGAAGGACAACGTCTTCGCGCCTGACTGGTGTGAGCCCGCGCGTCTCGAGTATACCAACCGACTCTTTGACCTTCTCGCTACGTTTGGCCCACCCGACCAAGTCGGTACCGTGAGCACACTGCCAGGGTCGTTCAAGGGTTTCGGCCGCAACGCCGACGAGCTCAAGGTCATGCGCCGCAACCTGCTCGCGTGCGGCGAACACCTCGACCGCTTGCGTGATCGCACCGGCGTCACGCTGCGCCTCGCGCTCGAGCCCGAGCCGATTGGTCACGCCGAGAATACGCCGGAAGCCATTCGTCTTTTTGAACAGCTCCGCGCTGAAGAACCATCGAAGGGCCTCGTCGACCGCACGCTTGGTATCGCGTACGACACCTGCCACTTCGCGCTCCAGTATGAACAGGCCCATGAAGCCATCGCGCGCCTCGATGCGGGTGGTGCGCCCGTACTGAAGTTTCACCTCAGCTCCGCCCTGCGGCTCAAGCCTACCGAGGTCGCCCTCGCGCGGCTCGCGAAGATGCACGAGCCCGTGTACCTGCACCAGACCATGG
>CAMDWM010000173.1:0-3486 GCA_945878755.1 Akkermansia muciniphila | reverse complement strand
TTGACGACACCTGCGCGCGCGCCCTCGAGCTCCTCGACCTGCACGACGTCCGTGCCCTGCCCGTCCTCGACCGTGAAGGCCGTCTCGACGGCTACGTCTCCATCTTCGGCCTCGGCGACTACTTCATCCCCAAGCCCAAGCGCGCGACCTCGATGCGTAAGGTGCACAGCTCGATTGACGCCATCATCCGCTCCATCGGCGGGACCGAAGTCATCGCCTTCGACCAGACTGCGGTCGATGAACTCTATGTGCGCGTCGCCGCCATGGAACTCGAGTCCTTCGGCAAGTCCGCGACGGTGGAAGGTATCCCCAACAACAAGAGTATCATCGTCGTGGGCGACCGGGATGACGTGCATCGCCGGGCCATCAGCATGGGCGTGCGCCTCATCATCGTCACCGGCGGCCACCGCATGAAGGCGGAGACCCTCGCCCTCGCCAAGGACGCTAAAGTCTCGGTCGCCTACGCCGACACCGATAGCGCCACCACGGCTTGGGCCGTGCGCGCCGCCACGCTCATCAGCGGCCTCGTCCAGCGCGATGCCCCCCGTTTCAGCCCGCAGGAGAAGCTCGGCGTCATCCGCCGGCGCATCATCCAGTCCAATGCGTTGATCTACCATGTCATTGACGAGACCGCCCGCTTGGTCGGCGTGTTCTCGAAGTCTGATATCCTCAAGCCCGTGCGCACCCGCCTGGTGCTCGTCGACCACAACGAGCTCTCGCAGGCCGTCGACGGCGCCAACGAGGTTGAAATTGCTGAAGTCGTCGACCACCACCGCCTCGGCAACCCGCACACCACGCAGCCGATTCTCTTTATAAACCGCCCGCTGGGTTCGACTTGCTCGATTGTGGCCGATATGTTCCAGACCGCCGGGCTCACGCCGAGCCCGCAAATTGCTGGCCTCATGATGTGCGGCATCATCTCGGATACCCTGCTCCTCCAAAGCCCGACGACCACGCCGCTGGACGTTTCACTGCTGGCTTGGTTGACCCGCATCGCCGACGCCGACCCACGCGTGCTCGCCGATATGATCTTCAACACCGGCTCCGTACTCTCGTCGCTCCCCCCCGACGCCGCCGTCCGGGCCGACTGCAAACTCTACAACGAAGGCGATAAGCGCTTCTCCGTGGCTCAGGTCGAAGAGCTCGGTTTCAATAACTTCTGGAAGTGCAGCGACAGCCTGCTCGAGGCCCTCGAAAAATACCGCCGTGAGAATGGCCTACACTTCACCTGCTTACTCGTGACGGACATCGACACGCAAGGGTCGCTGCTCTTGGTCCGTGGTGACCCCGACATCATTCAGGGGATTACGTATTCGCCCAAGACCCCGCCGTATATTTTTGACCTGCCTGGCATCGTTAGCCGCAAGAAGCAGCTCATGCCCTTCTTGGCCGGCTTGCTGAACCAGTCAGCGAACCAGTCATGAACGCCGAAGAAGCGATGCTGGAGTTCATGGGCCGCCCGGATTACGCGCCCATGAAACTCGAAGCCATCATGGAGGCTATCGGGGGCGACAAGTCCGACCTCCGCCAGATGCGGAAGATGATCCCCGGCCTGATTCGCTCGGGCGCCATCGCCGTGAAGAATCGTGACCTCCTCATGCTGCCAGCAGGTAAGATGCTCCCCGAGGGCACGATTCTGTTCCGTCAGAGCGGCTCCGCCCGCGTGGTCTTTACGCCGGAGCCTGGCCAGAAACCGCGCGACCCCGTGCACATTGAAGCCAAGGACACCGGCGTCGCCCTCCACGGCGATAAAGTCGTCATCAAGCTCAACCAAACCCGCCGCGAACGCGACCACGAGGACTGGGGCACCGGCACGGTCGTCCGCGTCACGAAACGTGCACTGATTTCTCTCACGGGTACCTTGCGCCGCACGCGCTTGGTCTGGTTCGTCGTCCCCGACGATCCCCGGGTCTCGCGCGACATCGTCGTCCGCGACCCCATCCGCGCAGGCCTCAAGCCCGTCCCGAAGGAAGAAGATAAGGTCGTCGTTCGTCTCGATGCCTGGGAACGCCGCAACATGAGCCCCACGGGCACCGTGACCGAAGTCCTGGGCCTCACCCACACGCCGATGGCCGAGTACCTGGCCATCCTGCGCCGCTATAACCTCAACCCCGAGTTTCCGCAGGGAGTCTCCTCCGAGGCCAACTCCTTCGGTTCTAAAGTCCGGGCGGACGACCTCTCCGGCCGCGAAGATTTTCGCGAGATCCCAACCATCACCATCGACCCAGATGATGCGAAAGACTTCGACGACGCGCTGTCGGTGCAACGCCTACCGAACGGCCACCTGCGCTTCGGCATCCATATCGCCGATGTCTCGCACTACGTGAAGTCCGGCTCACCGCTCGACACTGAGGCCAAGGAACGCGGTAACTCGACCTACCTCGTCGGCACGGTGATCCCGATGCTCCCGCACGCGCTCTCCAGCGGCCTGTGCTCGCTCGTCGAAGCCGAAAATCGGTTAGTCAAGACGGTCATCTGCGAATTCTCGCCTGACGCCAAGCTCGTGAAGACTGAGTTTGCGAACTCGGTGATCTCGAGCCGAAAACGCCTGACCTATAAGCAGGCCTACGCTTTCCTGCGCGGCGACACCAACGAGGCCATCCGCGCCCTGCCCGCCCCGCCGCCGCACCAGACGGGCTCTCCCGGGCGTCCGCTGGCTGAACTCACCGACGCCGAACTCGACCTCATCCGCGCGATGATTACGGACCTCTGGTCCATCGGCAAAGTCCTGCGGGCCGAACGCTTCCGTATCGGGGCCCTCGACCTGGACATGAAGGAAATCAAGATTTACTGCGACAAGGACGGCTGGGCCGACCGCACCGTGGTCGTCGAGCACGACGAATCCCACCAGCTCGTCGAAGAGTTCATGCTCCTGGCCAATGAGACGGTCGCTAAGGCCCTCGACCAAGCGAAGATTCCGCACGTCTGCCGCGTCCACGACGAACCCGACCCCGAGAAACTGCAGGCCCTGCGCGACCAGCTCGCGGTGGACGGCCTTAAGGTCGGCGACCTCACCGAGCGCAAGGAGATGGTTAAGTTACTGGGACTCCTCAAGACGCGCGAAGACGGCTATACGATTCGCATCCAGCTACTCCGCTCCCTTAAGCAAGCCTGCTACCGCGCTTCGCCCGACGGCCACTTCGGCTTGGCTAAGCGCCACTACTCGCACTTCACGTCGCCGATCCGCCGCTACGCTGACTTGCTCGAGCACCGCATCTTCGACGCCTATATCGCCAAGCAAGGCGTGCCCTCGGCCCCCAAGGACGCCCCGCGTTCGCCGGGTATCGGCGAGCTCGTGCGCGCCTGCGAGCACATCTCCATCACCGAGCGCAACAGCTCCGAAGCCGAACGCGACTCCGTGAAGATTAAGCTCCTCGAACTCTTTGAGCGCGAGGTCGAACGCAAGGACAAGCGCCCCTTCGAGGCCATGATCACCGAGGTCAAGCCGCACGGCCTCATGGTCGAACTGACTGCCTCGCAGGCCTA
>CAMDWM010000172.1:0-3495 GCA_945878755.1 Akkermansia muciniphila | reverse complement strand
GCAAAGGGCTGGCCGGTGTTGTCGGAGACGCCCTGCGTCAACAGGTTGCCACCGATATTGGCAGACTGAATATTGGCGCCGGCCGGGCCGACGAAGCTCAGCGAGGTCGAACGGGCGCCCACGTTAATGATGAGGACTTCCTCGTTGGCCAAACCACCGTGCAGGAGCGCCGCGCGGCTATCCAGCAGCGGGGCGGCTTGGATCGCGTAGGGCCGCAGGCCGGTAGCGGAAACCAGGTTGGCGATGCGGGTGGCGACTTCGGTGCGCAGCGCAAAAAGGAGGACTTCCGCTTCAACGCCGTCGGAGGACATCACTTGGCTATCCCAGATGACTTCGTTCAAGGGGTAAGGAATCGCGTTCTGGGCCTCGAAGGCGACGATCTGAGCCTGACGTTCGCGCTCGACCTGCGGCACCTTGAGCGACTTCTGCAGCAGCAGGAAACTCGGAGCAATAATCGTAACCTGGCCAGAAATCTTGTGGGCGTTGACGAGGCCAGCCAAGGCAGACACGGCGGCGGTCAACCAATCGTCGTCGCCGAGACCAGGGGCCAGGTCTTCAGCAAAAAACTGGTCCATGAACAGGCGACCCGCTTCCTCACGGAAGGAGGAAACCGAGACGTGGGACGCGGCGAGGTTGACGATTAAGGCCTTCTTCTGGCTCATACGTGCAAGGGGTGTGGTTAGGTGGATTCCGCGCCGACCTTAGCGGGTTGGCACATCCTCGCGGATGAACTCAGGGGAAGGCGGAACGACAGGGGTGTCGGCGTAAAGGACGAGGTACTGCGGGCGGAGGACGCCCGGCGTGGTGATGACGCCTCGGTCGGCTGCATCCTTGGCGGGGTCAAACTTGGCTTTGGTCTGAAGGTCCTTATGCAGGGCCCACTTCTGGTCGGCCAAAACGAGGCCACGGGCGTCAAAGAGCGGCTCTTCATTACCGGCAACTTCCAGCTGAACGTAGTAGTAATCAGGTTCCTTCTTGAGCATGTCGCGCTTGACGACGTCGCCGGGGAGATAGAACAAGACTGAGCGGGGCTGGTTGACTTCGATCGTCAGAACAGTCGCGGACGAACGGTAGTAATTCCAATCCTCGGCTTTAGCAGAAGCCGTCTTATAGATTTGGGTGACGGTGACTTTGACCTTATCGACCCACTTCTTGTTGCTCAGCTTGGAGGCTTCCGCACCGGCCGCAGGCTTGGCCTCGGGTACGGTGTTAGCCTGAATTTCAACCTGCATTCGGTTCCAAGGATTTACCTGACCGCCCAGTTTAGTCTGCTGGAAAGTGACGCTACGGGCAAAAACGATGCTCTTACCGGCGACGGCCCCCGGAGCCGGCGCAGCCTGGCCAAAGGAGTCAGAAGTCAGGGTGACCATCGCCAACAGGAGGGCGCAAACGGCTTTGAAACAGGGCATGGGGAACAATGTCGTAAGGACGGGTGAGATGGTGGCAAACGCAAAAGCCCGGGCGCTGGAACATTTGATTAATGCAAAACTCTTGCAATTAATAGTGGGGCCATTAACACCATTCGATCGTGTCCACCTTGAGCCGATTTTTACTTCTCCTGCTCGGCCTCTCTCTCCCCCTTGCCGGTTGGACCAAAAACGAGGCGCAGGTGGTCAGCAGCTTCACGATTCCAAATGAATGGGTCGGCCGAGTAACTGCCCATAAAATCACCCATTTACCCCTCATTCCGAGTGGTGGCGAGCTCCATGGGTACAGTATTAGCGCCACCGATTCTCGTACACTTGCAAAGGCCAAACTCATCGTCGGCATTAACCCCGAACTCGAGCCCTGGCTGGCCAACTGGGCCCAAGCCAATCGGCGCGAAAAAGACCTCCTTTGGCTCTACCCAGCCCCCCTGCCTTCCGGCAGCCACCTCTGGACCGTCCCCGCAGAAGTAAAGCGGATGATTACTCGCCTAAAAACGGGCCTAGATTCCGCTGGGATTGCAACCTCTGAAGATGCTTTAGGACAGATACTTAGGGAGGTAGAATCGGTAGAAAAGGAGGTCCGGGATACCTTCGCGCCCCTCCAGCCGCACGAGCGGCAATTCGTCACCCAGCACCCCGGCCTGGAAAGCTTCGCGGAGGCCTTTGGGCTCAAAGTCGCCGGCAGTATCCTCCAATGCTCTTCCGCCGAGTCCGCCGACCCTTCCGCCAAGCATTACGCCAACCTGCTCAAAGCCATCCGCACTCAGAAAGTCCGCGTCATCCTGTGCGATGAGGGGCAAAATCCCGCCGCCGCCCAGCAACTCGCCAAGGATGCCGGAATCAAAGCCCCCACCGCATTGAGTTTTGAATACCTGCAGAAGCCCGGGACCCCCGGAGATACTTGGGCTACCATGATGCGGCTGAATGCCCGGAAATTGGCGGACACCCTCCAGCAACCGTGAAAACCCAACCTTGGTGGTCCCCGCTCGGGGATGCGTGCTTCGGCTTGCTTCCCCGCGTGCCCTACGCACGACCAGATCGTTCCGACTGCCAAGGGATTGCTGTCGAGGCCCACGGGCTTTCCGCCGCCGCGCGCACCGCTGGCCCGACGGCCTTCACCGACGCCACCTTCAGTATTCCGTGCGGCTGCCGCACGGCGCTCATCGGCCCCAACGGCTCGGGTAAGTCCACCCTCCTCCGCGTCCTCGCCGGCTTACTCCCCGCCACCAACGGCTCGGTCCAAGTTCTCGGAGCCAAGCCCCAACTGGGCCGTGCCCGCGTGGCCTACCTCGCGCAACGGCCTCGGCTGACCGACCCCTTCCCGCTGACACTCCGGCGACTGGTCCAAATGGGCACCTACGCTCACCACGGTTGGTTTGAGGAATGCCACCATGGTGACGAAGCGGTCGACCGCGCCCTCCACCTCCTGCAACTCACTGACCTCGCCGATCGGGGGGTACACACGCTCTCCGGGGGGCAGTTGCAGCGGGCCCTCCTCGCCCGCGCCACCGTGCAGGGTGCCGAATTACTGTTGCTCGACGAACCCTACGCCGCCCTCGACCAAGCCAGCCGTGATATCGTCGAGGGCTTCCTCTTCGCGCCTAACGCTAACCTCACGATCGTGATGGCGACGCACGACCCCGCGGACTCGCAACGCTTCGACCGTATCCTCGAACTCCGCCAGGGCACTTTACGCACTGTCCACGCCTGCGCCGGCCACCCGCACCGCCATGCTTGAGTTCTTCCTCGAACCGCTGCGTGAACCGTTCTTCCAACGCGCCCTCCTTGCCGTGGTCTTAAGCGGGCTGACGTGCGCCTGCCTCGGCGCCTACGTTGTGCTCCGCCGCATGGCCTTCCTGAGCACCGCCCTCACCCACTCCATTCTCCCTGGCGTGGTCGGCGCCATCCTGCTGGGTCTCTCTCCCTATGTCGGTGCACTCGCCGCCGCCTTACTGACGGCCGGCGGCATCGCCTGGCTATCGGCGCGCCGCGGCACGAGCGAAGACAGCGCCATCGGCGTCATGCTGTCCGTCATGTTTGCCGCGGGCATCGCCCTCATGTCGGCCGC
>CAMDWM010000171.1:0-3507 GCA_945878755.1 Akkermansia muciniphila | reverse complement strand
TCCGCGATCCAAGGGGTCGGCAGGACCCGACGATACCACTTTCCGCTCCGACCCACCAAGGCGTCCGGTGGATTGGGCACGCCATGGAAGACGACAATTTTAGCGCCCTCTGGAATCGCGGGCGTCTGAAAAAAGGAGAAGGGGAAATACTTTACGCAGTGACGCTTGAAGCTGCGGCACCAGGTCTCGGGCCAATAGCCGACCTTCCCCTGCCCGCTTAAGTGCGCAGTGAGGAACTCCTGTTCATTACGATGGCGCTTCCGAACGGCTTCCAAGTTAGCGCGGAAATACTCCAACACCTCGGGGTGCGCGCCCGCGGTCCAGCGGTAGACAGAGGAGTTACCGGTGATATCGCCCTTCTGCCAGTCGCGGATAATCAAGAACTCTCCAGGCTGCTGGAAGAAAGCATCCATGTTGCCGACGATGACGATGTCGATGTCGAGGAAGAGGATTTCGCCCTTCAGTTCCGGGCCGCCCGGAGCACTCAGATCGGGCGAAAAGGAGACGAGCTTAGTCCAACCGCGCTCCGGGGCGCCCGCCGGCAACTTGAGGCTGGGGATCGGGAAGGTCTCAATGCCCGGGCTAAGGCCGTCCTTGTTATCGGTGAGGCAGACGAAGCGATGCGGGATCGCGAGATGCCGCTGCACCATCGAGTGGAGGCGGTTGACGTATTCGGGACCATACTTGGTGCCCCACTTCATGCAAAGGACGGTAGCCATGCGAGGTCCCTATCGTGGGCAAGGAATCGCCAGTCCTCCAGAGTAAACCGCACCTTGGAGCGACCTTTCCACCCCTTGCAGTCCGCCGGTTGCCGGGTAATGTATTAGCCATGAGCAACGACGACGACACCCCAGACGACGACACCCCAGACGACGACACCCTAGACGACGATACCCTAGACGACGGCGGCGACCATGAGAACGACCGCGATCATGACCAAGAGCCCGGGAGCTTCGACGAAGATCAGTATGCCAGGGATAACGCCGATCAAGACGACAGCGACGACCGCCGCGGGAGCTGCCTACTCGTGCTCTTAGCGGTACCCGCTGCCGGCCTCCTGGCCTTACTCTGGTAACAGCCGTCGCCTCAGTGGACGTCCTTATAGAAGTCCGGCCGCCAGCTCCAACGTGGGTCGTGGAGGACTTTTAACGACTCTTCCACCGTCAGGCCGGTCGCCGCGCTCCCTCGATTGCTCGCTCGCGTACTGACCCACCGTTTTCGCTCCGCGGGCGTCAGCCGGTCCGTCCGCGCATGCGGCACGCCCATGGCCACGAGGTGAAGCCAGAATCCTTCCAATTGGAAGATACTCTGGGCGGGAGCGAGCAACTCGACCTCCAAGCAGAAGGTGGGGCCGTTCTCGCGATAAAAGTCGACCATACGCTGGGCGCCATGCAACGCGACGTGCTCGCGACAATGCCGCCAGAACGGGGTGTCCGCCCGTTCGTTAAATCGGTAGTGGACTGCGAGAAAATCCCGAATCTCATCCCAGAGGCGACCACACAAGTGGTCCGTGGTTTCCCGCATACTGTCGTTCTTCTTCAAACCACCCTCCGCGAGCGCAATCGTCAGGAAGCGACACTCGTGCGCAATGCACAGCAACGAGGTCGCCTCGAGGGGCTCGACGAAACCAGCGGCATTGCCCACCGCAAAGACGTTACCCACCCATTGGTGGGCGTAACGTCCAGGCACGAAGGGGACGATACGCGTGGGTCCCACCTTGGGATTCTTCGCTCGGAATTCCGCCTCCGCGTCCGCATCCGAAATAAACTTCGAGCAATAGACATAGCCGCGGTTGATCCGTCCCGGATGCTCAATCTGCCAAGCCCACCCAGCCTCCATAGTCTCAGCCGTCGTATAGGGCAGAATGGGTTCCGTCGTGCGCGCCCAACCGCCGACGACGGCCTTGTCGCAAAAGAGTGAGTCCGCGTAGCTGATGAAGGGCGTGCCGAGGGCCTTGCCAATCAACTCGGCACGGAAGCCCGAGGCATCGACAAAGAAATCTGCCGCGAGACGCTGGCCGTCTTTGAGGTGTAAGGCCTGGATCTCCCCGCCGGCCTGTTCGACCGAGGCGAGGTCACCATCAATCACTTCGATACCCAGTTTAGCGGCGTGGCTTTCCAACCAAGTAACGAGTTCAGCGTTCTCGATATGATAACCGACCGTAGGATTCACCAGCGGCCAGGGGCCCTCCGGGCTCCGCAGGAAGACCTTCCCCGCAGCCATCAAAGAGGTATGGACGTCGACGTCGGCCAAGGTCTCATCGCAAGCGAAGCCAATCGGCACCCCCGAGGGTTCAAACTTCTGCCGCAAGGCCCCAGTGAAGGTGTAGTGATAGTCTTCTTTCCCCCAGAGGAACTTGATGCCGAGCTTGAGCGAGGGCTTCACCGCCCGATAGAATTCGCTGGGGGGGACGCGCAAGAAACCATGGATAAACCGTGGGAGATCCGTGGTGCTCCCCTCGCCCACCCCAATGATGCCCAGCGTCGGACTACGCACAACCCGCACCCGTAAGCATGGGTGGTGGGTCTTCAGGCTGGCAGCCATGAAGAAGCCTGCGGTTCCTCCGCCAAGGATGAGAACATCCTGAATCATAGGGGTTGTCGCGGGGTGGCGACGCTCCCGAAATTATCCACCCCACCCGCTAGGTCAAGCGTCTCGTATTATAGACTCTTACAGCGTTAAGCCTTACCGCAGCGATCGCAACCAAGCAACCAGGTCAGCCAACTCGGCAGGCGTGAAAGCGGCATCGAGGCCACCCGGCATGAGGCTGGTTTCCACCTGGGTCTCGCTCACCACCGTGGTGGTCGGTAAAGTCTGGAGTTGGCCAGCCGCATCCATCAGGACGAGTCCTTCGGCCCCACGGGACTTAATTAGGCCGAGGTGGTTCCGACCATCGGAGGTGACGACGGCATGGAGCTCATAATCGCGCGCGATGGTGTTGCTGGGAAAGAGAATGCTTTCGACGAGCTCCCGTTCCGTGCGGATCGCCCCGATACGGGAGAGGTTGGGACCAAGGGCCCGTCCGAGTTCGCCCACTTGGTGGCAGGCCAGGCAGGCCCCCTTGCCCGCGGCAAAGTGCTTGGCACCCGCTTCCGGTCGGCCACTACGGGCCGCTTCTTGGGCCCAGGCATCGAGCTTGGACTTCTTGGCCTCGGTGGCGGCTAGAGCTGCGTTGAACGCCGGCTCCATGACTTCAAACACGGTCCGCGGCCACTTAGCGAAGGCCACGCGCACTTCGTCAGGACGCAGGGTCCCGAGTTGTGACGACTGGGCAAAAGCCGCAGCAATGCGTTTACCTTGTTCGGGTGCATATTTCTTCAGGTGCTGCAGGAAGTCGCCCTGCTCAATCGGACCAGCCTGCATGAGCACGGGGAGGAAGCGGTCCAGTTGCGCATCGTTGAGTTGGGCCTCCGCCAAGCGGCGACTGGCTTCAATCCGCGGGCCGGCTTGACCAGCGTCGGCAAGTAACTCCAAGAGTAGATCGAAGGCGGCCGGACTCAGTTTACT
>CAMDWM010000170.1:0-3531 GCA_945878755.1 Akkermansia muciniphila | reverse complement strand
GTCCAGCCTGGACCCACCGGCTTCACCTTGCGGTAGAAGGAAATCAGCGTCGCACGATCCGTTTCCGGACCGACATAGGCTGTGATCAGCCAAGCAAGCGTCGTAATCGTAACCTGCACGATGGTACGGGTAGCGAAATCGGTGTCAGGCATCAGTAGCGGCACCGCCAAAGAGGTCACGAGCGACATCACCATCGCGACGATTTCACACCAAGCCGAGACGCGCCACCAGAACCAGCGGGCGATGTAAATCAGGCCTGTACCTGCGCCGATGGAGAGGAGTACCTCGAACGCCTGCTGGGCAGACGTCATGAAGAGGCTCAGTACCGCGGCGAAGACGTAGAGGACGACCGTGGAGAGACGTCCCACGTTGATGTAATGGCCTTCGGTGGCATCCTTATTGATGAAGCGACGATAGAAGTCGTGCACGAGGTAAGAGGAGCCCCAGTTAAGGTGCGTCAGAATCGTGGAAGAGTTCGCCGCAATGAGGCCGCCGACCATCAGGCCGACGAAGCCCACCGGCAGGAACTTGAGCATCGCCGGGAAGGCCGAGTCGTGACCAATCAGGGCGACATCAGCCGCCGGGAAGGCGGACTTGATCGAGGCCAAGTCGGGATAAACGATAATCGAACACAGGGCGGTAATGATCCAAGGCCACGGACGGAGCACGTAGTGCGCGATGTTGAAGAAGAGCGTACCGCCGAGGGAATCCTTCTCGGACTTCGATGCGAGCATGCGCTGGGCGATGTAGGAGCCACCGCCGGGCTCAGCGCCCGGGTACCAGTTGGCCCACCAACCAATAGCGATCGGCAAGATGAAGATTATGAGCGCTAACTCCGACATCGAGAAATTCGGGAGCATATCGAGGAACGGCTGACCAGTGCCATTAATCACCGACATCACGGGCTGACCGTCGACCATGACTGGAACTCCGTCTTTAACCTGGGCGACTCCATCGACCATCTTCTGAACTTTAGGTATAACGACCTGTTGGGTCGAAAGCTTCTCAACCAAGGCCTTGAGGCCCGCCCAGCCGCCAGCGCCCTTACCGACCAGGCGCTCGCCAACCTCGACGAGCGAAAACCAAGCGGCTGCGAAGACCGCGGTCATCTTGATGAAGAACTGAATCATATCGATGATCAGTACGCCCCAGAGGCCAGAGTGGGCGGCGAAGACGACATTGAGTACCCCGCAAATGACAATCGTCTGCCACGATGGCATACCGAAGAGGATGTTGGCGATTTTGCAGGCGGCCAAAGTCACCATGCCCATAATGAAGCAGTTAAAGAAGAACCCGAGGTAGACCGCGCGGAAGCCGCGGACTAATGAGGCGGCCTTACCGGAGTAGCGATGCTCGTAGAACTCGAGGTCGGTCATGACGCCCGAACGGCGCCAGAGGCGGGCAAAGAAGAAGACCGTGGCCACGCCCGTGAGCACGAAGGCCCACCACTGCCAGTTACCAGCGACGCCGTATCTACGGACCTGCTCGGTGACCCAGTTCGGAGTGTCGGATGAGAAGGTCGTGGCGACCATCGAAAGGCCGGCGAGCCACCAGGGTACCGAGCGTCCAGAGGCAAAGAACTCGGAGGTGCTTTCACTCGAGCGCTTGGCGTAGAAAAGCGCTGGCACAAAGCAGATTAGAATCGATGCGATGACGATGGCCCAATCAATCCAGGTGAGTTGCATAAATGGTTAGGGGGTATGTCTCTGATTTCCCAGAAACACACCCCCTTGGCAACAGTCTTCCCCTGAGGGGAAAGACCGATAACGATTATTTAGAAGGGATCTCGTTCAGCGTGTACCAGCCTTCGTTGTGCCAGAGTGCATCGCCCGCCTTGTTGCGGACGCCGTCAGCGACGAGGTGATGGACATGGCCACGCACCAGGCCATCGATCACGAGGCGCACCTTAAGGCCATCCGCCGAGACGGTGGCAGACTTCACCGTAGGTTTCGCCTGATCTACCTCAGGGCTGCCGTAGGAAGACTGATAGATATAGGTAAAAGCATCCATGGAGTAGCTCGCCGTATCGGCAGCGGTGGCGGCATCGACGGGATGCGTGAAGGTCACTTCAAACCCATCCGAGCGGGCGGAGATGTTGTGCATCTCGAACGGCACCGTGCCCTTGTAGCGGACGCGCTCAAAGGTGAACGGCTGCGAGCCACGAGAACCCCAACCACGGTTGGTGCCACCGATGAAGAGCGTGCCGTCTTCCTGGTCCATACGTACAGGCACGAGGCCAGCTTCAAAGCCTTGGAGGAAGTGGAAGACCGCCCCCTGGTAGAGGCCGTTGACGACTTCAAGGTTAACGCGCTGAACCTGCGAAGCGGTCTGCTCGCCGACGAACATCTGGTTGGCCCACGGACCCCACTTACCCTTGGTCATATCGCAAGCCATGCCCGAAGGCGAATTGCCGACCTTGCCGTGCGGGAAGACCACCGCAGGGGGGACGTATTCAGGGAACTTCAGGTGCTCGGTGAGGACACGCGAGCCACTCTTGGGCTCGGGTGGCGCCGGGAAATTCGAAAGCAGCGCGGACTTGTTGCCCGTTGGGTTACCTTGGAAAGAACCAGGGCGGAGCCATTTCAGCGACGAGGAACCGTTCCACACGCCTTGGTTATCGGTATAGAAAACATCGCTCTTCTCATTCATGCCGATGCCGCCCGGCGAACGGATGCCCGAAGTCGTCGGGATCATCTTGCCCTCAGGGGTGATACGCACGCACCAGCCACGCCAAGGCGAATAGGCGTGGAAAGAACCCGTCAAGCAAAGCACCACCCAGACGTTGCCGTCCTTATCGGGGTCGGTACCGAAAGCGTATTCATGGTAGTCACCGTTGATGCCCCACTTGGCGCAGATGGTGTCAAAGACGTCGGCCTTACCGTCGCCATCGGTGTCGGTCAGACGCGTGTGCTCGGGGCGCTGGGTAAGATAGAGCGAGCCACCCTTGTAGAACATACCCAGGGGCTCATGGAGATTGGAAGCGAACTTGGTCCACTTGACCTTGGTGACGTCGGCCTCGTAAGCACCTTCGCAGATCCAGACGTCGCCGCGGCGACTGGCGATGGCGACCTTCTTGCCCGGCAACAAGGCGATCGAGGAGACCTCGACGACCTCGCCCGGCGGGGTCGGAATCTGGACGCGTTCGTAATACTTGTCCTGGAGCGCCATGGCTTCCGGACCAGCGGCCGCCTTTTTACTGGCCGCCTTGCCGTCCGCGGCCTTTTTCTTCGCCTGCGCTTCCGCCAAGGGAGCGAGGGCGAGCAAGGCCAAGAGTATGAGGGTAAACTTTTTCATATTAAAGATAGGTCGAGGGGATTAGCGGAAGGAGTAACCCAGCACGGCGGATTCGCCAGGCTTGAGCGTAAGCACGAGGTCGGAGCCAGCGGCCGCAGGAGCGACGCCGGAGATAGCACGAACCACGAGGCGCGGGCCGACTTCGAAGGCGCCGGCGTTAGCCTGCACCGCGAGCCCACGCGAGAGGACGATGGTCACAGGCTTGTCGCCAGCCGCCACAATCTTCCGGGCGAGACC
>CAMDWM010000169.1:0-3551 GCA_945878755.1 Akkermansia muciniphila | reverse complement strand
CGGACTCTTCGAAGATCCAGCGCTTATCATACCAACCATGCTCGCCGAGGTAGAACCCTTGGTCGGAAGAATAGATGATGATGGTGTTCTCCATGAGGCCTTCCTCTTCGAGGAACTTCAGCATGCGGCCGACGTTGTCATCGACCGATTTCACGCAGCCCAGGTAATCATGCATATAGCGCTGGTAGCGCCACTTGACGAGGTCACGCCCCTTGGGCTCGGCCTTGCGGTAGGCTTCATTGACCGGACCGTAATAGGCATCCCAGGCCTTGGCCTGTTCGGGCGTGATGCCGGGAGGATGCACCAGCTTCATATCCAACTGGCTAATCGTCTTTTCCAAAGTCATGTCCTGATCGCCGACCGAGAATGCGCGGTCCTTGTAGTCATCGAACAAAGTTGCCGGCTCCGGATAAACGCGGCCCTTATCCCAGCCGAGGTCCGGCAGGTTTGGCGACCACTCGCGGTGCGGGGCCTTCTGCTGACACATCAGCATGAAGGGCTTGCTCTTATCGCGCCCCTTCATCCAAGCCATCGACGCATCCGTGGTGATATCCGTCACGTAGCCAGCGGTCTTGATCACACCCGCCGCCGTCTTCATCGGTGGATTGTAGTAGATGCCTTGGCCTTGCAGGATCTGCCAGTAGTCGAAACCTTGTGGGTCGCTGTTGAGGTGCCACTTACCTATGAGGGCAGTCTGATAGCCGGCGGCCTTAAGGAGTTTCGGGAAGGTCGTCTGCGCGCCGTTAAAGACGGAGTTGGAGTTGTTATAAAATCCGTTCAGGTGGGAATACTTACCCGTCAGGATGACCGCACGGCTCGGACCGCAGATCGAATTCGTCACCAAAGCTCGGTCAAAGCGCATGCCCTCCTTGGCAATACGATCGATATTAGGGGTCTGGATTAGTTTCCGGGAATCCCCGTAAGCACTGATAGCCTGATAGGCGTGGTCGTCGGAGAAAATGAAAACGATGTTAGGTTGCTTGGCGGGCGGGGCAGCCGACAAGGCGGCCACGCTGAGCAGGAGCAGGCAGAGACGGGTGAACATAGATTGTTGGGGCTAGGGCCATCCTTGGACCAGGAATTTAATATTACAAGGAAACGTCAGGAACTCGGCCCTCCTTCCGCTGTCCCCTCCGCATGCGTCCCCTGCTCCTCCTACTCGCCTGCTGGGCCAGCTTGGCCTTAGCCGAGCCCGATGTCGCCCCCTACCCGGTGACCCCCAGCGTCAAAGGGCTGCAGATTCAGATGGTCGACGACGCCCTCGCCCTCGGGGTCCACCACGCCGGTGTCAACGTCAACGTAACGTCCCTGTTGTCTACGGAAACCAAACCAGGGCAGCCGACGCTCACCGTCGACGGTTTTACTTTTAGCTTCAACGAGGCCTACGCCAAGAGCCTCGACCGGACGATCAAAGGACTCTCGGACAAGGGCATCGTAGTAAATCTCATCCTGATTTCCTACCGGACCAAGAACGCCCGGCTTCGCGAAATCGCCATCCACCCACAAGCGAGCGAAACCGAAGGTACGGTCATGGCGGCTAATACGGTCACGCCCGAAGGCCGCGCCTGCTACAAGGCTGTCACGGACTTCATCGCCGCCCGCTGGTCGGGCCAAGACCAGACCCATGGCCGGGCCTGGGGCTGGATCATCAGCAACGAGGTCAACTCACATGGCCAATGGCACCAGATGGGACCGGCGACGACCGAACAGGTGGCCACGCAATACGAAGACCAGACTCGTCTGGCTTGGTCTTCGCTGCGCAAGCACTCGGCAAACGCCCGCGTCTATATCTCGCTAGAACACCACTGGACCGCGAAAGGGAACCCCAGCCCAACCAAAGCCTGCCCAGGCCGCGACTTACTTGTAGCCTTTGCCAAGAAGGCCCAGGAGCGCGGTGACTTCGACTGGAATCTAGCCTTCCACCCCTACCCTGCGAACCTCTTCAACCCACGCACTTGGCAGGACAAAGTGACCTTCGATGATCAAACGCCGAAGATTACGTTTAAGAACTTAGAAGTCCTCACCCGTAAGCTAGCCACGCCTGAACTCCTTTATAAAGGCAAGCCCCGCCGGCTGAGCTTCACCGAACAAGGCTTCAATGTCGGCAAGGCACCGAACGCCGAAGAACTCCAAGCGGCTGGTTACGCGTATGCTTGGGAGAAAGTGCAACGCCTCCCGGGCATCGATGCGTTCATCTATCATCGTCAGGTCGACCACTCCCTGGAAGGCGGCCTCAAGCTGGGCCTGTGGGAAAATAAGCAGGGATCGATCTCCGAGCCCGCCCGCCAACGCCCCATCTGGTTCCTCTTTAAGGCAGCCGGCACCCCAGAGTGGAACGCCGCCGCCGCCCCCTACCGCAAGACCTGCGACTTCAAGAACTGGGATGAAGTGATGGGGAAGTGAGGGGGAAGTAGAGTACAGAGTACGGAGTTCAGAGTACTGAAAGCGAAGAGGAGTTTATAGAACTCAGGAGGATCGTTCTTCTTCACGCTGCCTCGTCCCTCTGTAATCTGAACTCTGTACTCTGTAATCTAAACTCTAATCTTCATCCTCCCTTGCTCCCTGGCCATCCGCCCCCCTATCTAGTGCCGCATGCACGGCTTCGTCCTCGGATTTGATGTAGGTACTAGCGGTGTTCGCGCCTTGGCCGTAGATGCGCGTGGTCAAATCCTCGGGTCCGGCTCGGCAAAACTTCCGCCGACATTGGTCACGGGGGCTCGGCGCGAACAAAATCCGGATGACTGGTGGTACGGACTGCAGGCCGCCTGCCGAGCGCTCGGCAAGCAGGTTGATTTGAACCAAGCGAGAGCGGTGGCGCTCGATGCGACTTCGGGGACGATTCTGCCCGTTGACGAATCCAGCACGCCGCTGGCCGCTGGTCGGATGTATGACGACGCTGATACGGGTGACCTAGCAGCACGCATCGCGCAACTAGCCCCGCAAGAAAGCGCCGCGCATGGCGCCACCTCACCCGCCGCCCGTGCACTTGGCTGGCTGGAACTACCGAACCTGCATTGCATCCTGCACCAAGCTGATTGGCTCAACCGTAAGCTCGGCTCGGAAGACTTCGTTACCGACGAAAATAACGCACTCAAAGCCGGTTATGATCCAGTCGCCCGTGCTTGGCCAGCTTGGCTGGAATCACTCGGACTGCCGCATGCTCGCCTTCCCAAGGTCGTCCCAGTCGGGACCCCGATTGGTAAGGTGGATGCCATCGCCGCGAGTTTCCTCGGCATCCCCGCGGGCATCACGCTGGGCGCCGGCACGACAGATGGTTGCGCGACGTTCCTCGCCAGCGGCGCCAGCCGCGTCGGCGAAGGAGCCACGGCGCTCGGTTCAACCATCGTCGTGAAGCTGCTCAGCGCTCGCCCCATCTTCGCCCCTCAATACGGTATCTATAGCCATCGGCTCGGTGACCAATGGCTCGCGGGCGGTGCCTCCAACTGTGGCGGCAAAACCCTGGCCGCGCTTTTCAGCGAAGCGGAACTCGCCGCCTTATCCGTAACGCTCGATGTCAGTAAGCCTACGGGGCTCGACTACTATCCGCTCGC
>CAMDWM010000168.1:0-3571 GCA_945878755.1 Akkermansia muciniphila | reverse complement strand
GTCCGCCGCTGGGTCCCCGAACTCGCCAAACTTCCCGATGAATGGATTCACAAGCCTTGGGAAGCCCCGATGCACGTACTCGCCGAAGCCGGCATCAAATTAGGTAAGGATTATCCCGTTCCGCTGGTTGGCCTGACCGAAGGCCGCGACCGTGCTTTGGCGGCCCTTAAGGGAATGCGGCCAGAGTGAAGGGGTTGGGGGTTGGGAAGGTTGGGGCAGCTTACTGTATCGGGCTAGGTCAGCACGCAGTGCTGACCCTACCACACAGGAGGGCGCGGCATAGCCACGCCCCTACCCAGGTTAGCGCTTACACGAAGTAATCAACGCCGCCTTGGAAGAGGGGCTGGTGCTTATTGCCGGGGATGTTCTTGGCGACGTTGGCACCGGTGCGCTCGGAGTGGCCCATCTTACCGAGGACGCGTCCGCACGGGCTAGTAATACCTTCGATGGCCTCTAAGGAACCGTTCGGATTGAACTCGATGGCGTTGGAGGGCTGGCCGGCAGCGTCGCAATACTGGAAGGCGACTTGGCCGTTCTTCACGAGGTCGGCGATGACGGTGGGCGAAGCGGTAAAGCGACCTTCACCGTGCGAGAGCGGGATCGTGTGCACTTGACCAACTTCCATCCGCGACAACCACGGCGACTTGACCGAGGCAATACGGGTATGGGCGTAACGCGAGATGTGGCGGGCAATTCGATTATGGAAAAGCGTCGGCGCGGAGGCATCGACGTCGCGAATCTCGCCGAAGGGCACGAGGCCAGTCTTGATGAGCGCCTGGAATCCATTGCAGATACCAAGGACGAGGCCATCGCGAGACTTCAGTAGCTCCATGACGGCATCACGCACAATCGGGGACTTCATGATCGCGGCGATGAACTTGCCCGAGCCATCGGGTTCGTCGCCCGCGGAGAAGCCGCCGGGGATCATGAGAATCTGCGAACGGGAAATGGCTTCGGCGAAAGCCTTGAGCGATTCGGCCAGGCCAGCGGCATCCAAGTTGCGCAGGACGAGGATCTCGGGCTCGGCACCCGCGAGGCGGAACGCCCGGGCGGTGTCGTATTCACAGTTACTGCCAGGGAAGACCGGGATGATCACCCGCGGCTTGGCCACGCGAAGCTTAGGCTTCAGGCCAGAACGGACGGCGAAGGTGATTGGCGCAGGCACGCCCGGGGGCTCGCTGGCCTTGGTCGGGAAGACGGACTCGAGCACGGCCTCATGCTTAGTCAGTAAGGCATCGACGGAAAGGCTGGTGCCCGGCCAAGCGATGATTGCAGCGGTGGTGGTCTGACCCAACACGCGGTGCGGCAAGGAGCCGAGGTCAGCGACGGAGGCGACTTCGAGCACGAGCGAGCCGTAGGCAGGAATTAAGAAATCGGCGGCCGGAGCAGCCGCGAGGCTCACGCCAATCCGATTACCAAAAGTCATCCGAGCAAGCGCATGCCCTACCCCGCCCTGACGGACGGCGGTAGAGGCGAGGACCTTGCCGGACTTCATCAGTGCATGCACCGCGGCAAAGCGCTCACGGGCAATCTTGAGGTCGGGCAGCAACGCGGACGTCCGCGGCACATCGACGACGGCCACCGTCGAACCGGCGCGCTTGAATTCCGCGGATACGACTTGGCTAGCCTTGCCGGGTACGATGGCGAACGAGACAAGCGTCGGCGGGACGTCGAGGTCCTTGAAGGAACCCGACATGCTGTCCTTGCCGCCGATGGCAGCCGTGCCGAACTCGAGCTGCGCTTCGAGCGCACCCAAGAGAGCCACGAGCGGCTTACCCCAGCGCGTCGGCTGACCGCCGAGTTTTTCGAAATATTCTTGGAGCGTCAGGCGAGCGCGGGCGGGGTTGCCGCCGGCAGCCGTCAGGCGGGCCAAGGACTCCACCACCGCACAGACCGCGCCGTGGCCGGGAGACCATTGAGCGACCTCAGGGTTGAACCCGTAGGCCATGATGGTGCAGACATCGGTTTCTCCGCTCAAGACCGGCAGCTTGGCCGCCATGGCTTCCTGGGGGGTGGACTGGGTCGCCCCGCCGAAGGGGTGCAGGACCGTATTAGCCCCGATAGAGGCGTCAAAACGTTCTACCATGCCCCTTTGGGCGGCATTAGGGAGGTCGGACAGGGCCTTTTCAAGGTCAGCCCCAGAAACGGCCCCAGCGGGCGTCTGAAAGGGGTGCTTGGCGGCGTCCGGGGCGGTGACCGAGGCCGTGGCCGACTGGGTCACGCCGTTGGTGTCGAGGAAGTCACGGGCGATGTCGACGACCCGCTGGCCGCGCCACTCCATAATGAGGCGACCAGAGTCAGTCACGTCAGCGACGTGGACGGCTTCGAGGTTTTCGCGACGGGAGGCGGCGAGGAAGGCAGCGACGTCTTTCGGCTCGAGGACGACCGCCATGCGTTCTTGCGATTCCGACAAGGCGATTTCGGAACCATCGAGGCCGTCATACTTGAGCGGCACGCGGTCGAGATGAATGTGGAGCGAAGGGGCGAGTTCGCCGATGGCGACGGATACGCCACCCGCACCAAAGTCATTACAGCGCTTGATGAGTTTGCTGACCGCGGCATCGCGGAAGAGGCGCTGCAGTTTGCGTTCGGTCGGGGCATCGCCCTTCTGCACCTCGGCAGAATTCTGGAGCGCGGTTTCGGTGTGCTCCTTGGACGAACCCGTGGCGCCACCGACGCCATCGCGGCCGGTGCGGCCACCGACGAGGACGATTACATCACCAGGGACGGGCGCTTCACGACGCACGCACGCACGCGGACCAGCGGCTACGACGGCGCCGATTTCCATACGTTTGGCAACGTAGCCAGGATGATAGTGTTCGGACACTAAACCGGTCGCGAGGCCGATCTGATTACCGTAAGCGGAGTAGCCAGCGGCGGCGCCAGTGGTGATTTTACGCTGCGGCAGTTTACCCGGTAGCGTCTGTTCATACGGCGTCAGCGGGTTGGCGGCGCCCGTCACGCGCATGGCCTGATACACGTAGGAACGGCCGGAAAGCGGGTCGCGGATCGCCCCACCCAAGCAGGTGGCAGCACCGCCGAAAGGCTCAATCTCGGTCGGGTGATTATGCGTCTCGTTCTTGAACATCACCAGCCACTCCTCGACCTTGCCGTCGATCTCGACGGGCACGACGATCGAGGCGGCATTCACTTCCTCGGAATCTTCCATGTCATCGAGGTGACCCGTGCGCTTCAGTTCGCGTCCCGCAATGGTCGCGATGTCCATGAGGCAGACCGGCTTACCTTGGCGGTTAAGGCCGAGGCGAACCTGCTGGTAGCGATCCCAGGCGGCCTGGAACGGAGCGAGCAGAGGCGACGGTGCGAACTCAACCGACTTCAACTCAGCCAAGAAGGTCGTGTGGCGGCAGTGGTCGGACCAGTAGGTATCGAGTAGCTTGATTTCGGTGAGGGTCGGCTCGCGATGGGCTTCGTCACGGAAATGCTTTTGGCAGAAGACTAGGTCGGCGTCGGACATCGCCAGACCGAGCGACTTGCGCAGGGCGACAAGTTCGTCCGAGGTGTGCGTCAGGAAACCCTTGAGTGCAGCCACGGCAGCCGGCACGGGAGCGGC
>CAMDWM010000167.1:0-3575 GCA_945878755.1 Akkermansia muciniphila | reverse complement strand
GCGACGGTCGAACCGGCGAGGAGGACTGGGTCGAGTTCCGCCACGGGCGTGATCGCCCCCGTGCGTCCGACCTGCATGCTGATGGCGCGCAGGATCGTCTCGGCTTGGTCGGGCGGGAACTTGAAGGCCACGGCCCAATGCGGGAACTTGCTGGTGCGGCCGGCCTTCTGTTGCTCGGCTAGGCGGTCGACTTTAACGACGGCTCCGTCGGTGGGGAAGGGGAGGTCCCGACGCAGGAGGTCTAATTGCTGCACCGCTTTCCAGGCGGCTTCGATCCCACGCTGCACGGGGATATCGTTGCGGGTGGGGAAGCCCCAATCCTTGAGACGGCGCTTGAAGTCGGACAGTGACGCGAAGGCCTGCGGCTCGCAGGCGCCCAAGCCGTAGCAGATGACGCTGAGCCGGCGTTTCCGTGCCTCGACTTGGTCTAGCAACTTAACCGTCCCCGCCGCTAAATTACGTGGGTTGGCGTAGAGTGCCTCGCCTTCGGCTTCACGCTCGGCGTTCAGACGTTGGAACTCCGCGAGCTCCATGTAGACCTCGCCGCGGATTTCGAGCAGGTCGGGCGCGTCGGAGAGCTCACGCGGCAGCGACTGGATCAGGGCGATATTATGGGTGACGTCGTCCCCGCGGTTACCGTTACCGCGCGTGACTGCCCGCACGAAACGGCCCTTTTCGTAAGTGATGGATAGGGCGACCCCGTCGACTTTCGGTTCGACGACGAAGTCGACGTCGTTCGTACCGAGCGCCTTTTGGAGCCGCTCACCGAAAGCCCGGAAATCACTTTCGTCGTAGGTATTGTCCAACGAAAGCATCGGCTCGCGGTGGTCGCGTTGCTGGAAGCCCTCGGAACGGTCGTCGCCAATCCCCAGTTCTGGGCCGGCGTGCTCTTGGTATTTGCCCTCGAGTTTGCCTAGGCGAGTCACCAGCTCGTCGAATTCGAAATCGGAGATTTCCGGGGCGTTTTTACGACGATATAGGTCCTCGTACCGCGCGATCAGACGGCGCAGGTGCTGGATTTCTTCGAGGTCAGTTTCCTTCGACATGAACCTCTAAACGGTAAGGGAAGGAGGCGGGGGAAAGCAAGGGGGGAGGGGCAGCACGTGGTGCTGTCCCTACCTAAAGACAGCGGCGCAGCCGCATCACAACCCCTAGCCAACGATACTCTAGCCAACCAGTCCCCTAAACTTGTCTTCCACTTCGACATCTTTGCACCTAATAATCTACCCATGGCCTTACCCCCGTTGCCTCCCCAGCTCCAAGCCCGTCGTGATTTTCTCCGTAAGGTCGCCCTCGGGGCGGCGTTGTTCGCCATGCCCGGTGCTTTCGCCGAAGCGCTCACGCGGACGCCTAAGCAGACGGAGGGTCCGTTCTATCCTGACAAGCTCCCGCTCGATACGGACAACGACCTCATCATCATGAATAACGGGATCACCCCAGCGGTCGGCGCCGTCACGTGGCTGAGTGGTCGCATCCTCGACGAAAAAGGCGAGCCGGTGCGCAATGCCCTCGTCGAAATCTGGCAGGCTGACAACAACGGCGCGTACATCCACACTAGGTCGGGTAACGCCGCAAAGCGCGACGGTAACTTCCAGGGCTTCGGACGATTCCTCACCGGTTCGACGGGCGAGTACCTTTTTCGGACCATCCGCCCGGTGGCCTATCAGCCGCGTGCCCCGCACATTCACTTGGCCGTCCGCATCAAGGGCAAGAAGGAGCTCATCACCCAGTGCTATATTCAAGGCCACGAGCTCAACGCGAACGACATGGTTTACAAGGCCATCAAGGACACCAAGCAACGCGACAGCGTCACGCTCGGCTTTGATCCCTTGAAGGGCTCCAAGGCTGGCGAACTCGCCGCGCGTTGGGACGTCGTCCTCGGCTTCACGCCAGAGGGGTGAAGGCTGTGGGGTAGGGACAGCACCACGTGCTGTCTGTTGAAAGGGGGACCGGGAACCGGAACGCAGGTAGGGGCAAGGCTGTGCCTTGCACTTCGCTGAAGGAGGGCGCGGTAGAGCCACGCCCCTATCTTAAGAGGCAGCTAGGTTGGCACGCAGTGCCAACCCTACCCAAGGCAGGTAGGACAGCACGCGGTGCTGCCCCTACCTAAAGCCAACAAAAAGCCCCTGATTTCTCAGGGGCTTTGCTTGGGCGCTAAGCGCTGCGCCTTACTTCGTGCCGTGGGCCTTGATGAAGTCGATGTTCGCCTTCACCTGTGGGACGCTGTCGTTCCAGTCGGCTTCGTGCTCGATCGAGATGTGGCCGTTGAAATTCTGCTTCTTGAGTTCTTCGAGGCAACCAGCGGCGTCAACCACGCCCTTGCCTGCGACTACGACCGGAGAGGCTCCAAACTTTTCCTTATCCTTGAAGTGCACGCTAATGATGCGGCCGTTGAGGATACGGAGGCACTCGACGGACTTGAGGTTAGAGGTCGCCCAGTGGCCGATGTCGGCGCAAGCACCGACGCGCTTGTCGCGGCTTTCGACGACGCCGAGGATGTAGAGGGGATTCCAGACCTTGTACTTCGGGTTGCTCATCGAGCCGCCGTGTTCGTGGAAGGCGACCTTGATGTCGGTTTCGATGGCAGCTTTTTCCCAGGCGACAATCTGCTCGGTGGATTCGGTGCAGACGGCGTAGAGGCCCATCTTCTTGGCGAAGGCCATGATCTTGTTCACTTCCTCGGCGTTGCTGGCACCAACGACGCCGTAGTTGACCGCCTTGATGCCTTGGCGCTTCAGCTCAGCTTGAAGTTCGGCCATGGCCTCAGCGGACATGGAGTGGTTCACCTTGTCCTTGGAGCCGGGCTTGAGAATCTGGCCAGGATAGAACTCGATCATGTTACCGCCGGCTTCCTTGGTCTTGGCGATGGCTTCAAACGCGGAGAAGCGGTTGAACGTGTAGGCTTGGCAACCGATGAACCAGCCATTCTGGCGGAGTTCTTCCGGCAGAGGGTCGGCGTTAAGCTGAGCCACGAAGGTCAGCGCGAGGAGGGTGAGGAGACGCATGGGGATGAGGGGTTATGACAGAGAAAGACGAGGGGTGTTCCGTAGGTCAAGAACCTGCCGCCGCCGGGTTGTGAAAAGAGCCTCAATTTCCTCATAATTAGCCATGTGCATGAACTTTTTACGCCGCTTGTTCGGCTGGCCGACCCGCCGCCCGCTAACGTCAGATGAGGCGTTCGGGCGTTGGGGCGAGGGACAGGCGGCCCAGCATTATCGTGCGGCGGGAGCAACGATTCTGGCCCAAAACTGGCGCCATGGCCGCGATGAACTCGACCTCATTGTCTTAGAGCGGCGGGTGCTCGTCTTCGTGGAGGTGAAGACGCGTACGGCCGAAATGGGCGGGGCCGGGTATTATGCCGTCGATAATCGAAAGAAAAAGGCCCTTCGGCGGGCCGCCTACGGCTGGTTGAAGCAAATTGGCGGCGCCCCGCACCGTCGTTTCGACGTCGTGGAAGTTATGGTTTGCCACAGGGGCACCGTCCGCATCCTTCAGCACCGGGGCGTGACCCTTTTCGGGAAGCGCCGCCCTTGACTCCGATGTCCGAATCCGACCGCCATCCTTTCCTCTCCGGC
>CAMDWM010000166.1:0-3590 GCA_945878755.1 Akkermansia muciniphila | reverse complement strand
CAGACCTCGTGGCCCGTACGGCCCCACCCGAAGACGATGGAATCCCCGATCATCAGAATATCCACGTTCTTTTCGGTCACCCACCGCTTGCGGTCTTCGTGGTGCCTTAGAAACTCTGTCCAGCCGCCTTTGGCGCGTTCTTCGGCTCGCGAATCAGCTTGGGTCGCAGAAATATCCCGTGCATAGGACGGATCTTCCCAAGGCATCTTTTGAGAGGCCGGGGGGCGGGCGGGCTCGGCGGCGAAGCAGACCGACGAGAGGATACCCAGCAGCGCTGCGGTGAGGAATACAGTTGGTCTCACTCTTGTTTAGAGGCTCTTCAGGTAGGCCGTGAGGTCCGCCACGGTTTGATCAGTCAAGCCGAGCATCGCCGGCGTGTACATGAGTGACTTCTCTAGCTTCTCCACCGACTTAATCCGATCGGCCGGGATGGTCTGAATGGTGCCACCGACGCACTTAATCATCGTGGGGTCACCCTGCGTGAGTACCATGCCCGTGATGACGAGGCCATCCTTGGTCACGAGGCGCGAACCTTCGTAGCCGTGCGAGATGGCCGCGGAAGGCTGGGCGATCGCCTGAATGATGGTCTCCGCCGACTGTTGGCGACCATAGGTCGTGAGGTTCGGGCCATACTCGACACCTTGATCACCGATGCGGTGACAGGTATAGCAGACGGCGACAGCGGCAGCGCCAAGCTTCGGGTCGCCCTTGAGTTTGGCGATGGTTTCGACGGACGACAGGGCCTTCGTACCGGCGGGCTCCGCTGGGAAGTCGCTGGCCGTCAGCTTGACCTGGCTGGCATCATAGAGGCCGCGGGCCTTCAGGATCTTATCGACCTCGAAGGTCTTCCAATCGTTACCCTTGCGGTTATTCAGCCACCAGGTGGCGATTTCCTTCAGTTCCTTGCGTTGGGAGAGCTCGACCATCGCACCGACGGCCTCGGGGCTATTGGTGAAAGCCAAGGCTGTGACCATCTGCTTAGTCTGGGCCGCATCCAACTTACCAGAAGCGAGGCGGGCACGGATGCCAGCAACGCCCGCAGGCACGTGCAGACGCCAGGTCAGGCCAGCGAACGCGTCGCTCCAGGTGGCAGGGTCGCCACCCATGGTCTTGCTGAGGGCTGCGTAAAGTTCGACTTCGCGACCAGTGGCACCGAGGCCGACGGCTTCGAGGTAGGCACGGTCCTTACCATCGAAGCGTTGGGCCACTTCGACGAGCGCGGCGAGGGCCACTGGGCCCTTGAAATCGCGGAGCGCCAAAGCCACTTCACGACGGACCGTGGGCGAAGCATCCTTGGCATTGGCCACCGCAAGGTTCAGTACATCGCGGTTAGCAGCGCGTAGGGCGCGGAAGGCCACGAGGCGGCGCTGGGCGTCCGACGAACGGAGTTCGGCCGAAACGACTGCCGCGCCCTTATCGCCCAACTGGGCGAGCAGCCACACGGCACGAGAAGCGACGTAAGGGTTGGCGTCTTTAAGCAAAGCGGAGACTGCCGGGATGGCGGCTTCACCTTGGGCCTTGAGACGGGCGAAGCCGGCACCACGGATATTGTTGGCGGGACTGCTGAGCGCGAGGATTTGACCTTCGGTGGTGTTGAGGTCGATCTTAGGCACGACGGACTTAAAGCCCTTGGGCGCCAGCCGATAGATGGTACCGCTGAAGCGGTTATCGCGTGTGCCGTGACCGCCCACACCAGGGTCGAACCAATCGGCGAAGTAGATGGCGCCGTCGGGACCGACGGTCACATCGGCGGGACGGAACATCGTCTTAAGCACGCCCGTGGCGCGGCCACCAAGGAAGTCAGAGCCCGCCCATTCCTTCTCCTTATTAGAGGTGATGAAGTCGAAGCGTTCGAGCTTCATGCCGGCGCCATCAGGCTTAGGCAAGTAGCCGAAGACAACGTTCTTACCGGCTTCACAAGCCAGGAGCAGGCCACTCCACTTGTCGCCGAGGGCGCCGTTCTCATAAAAGCCCACACCGGTCGGGGAACCGCCACCATAGACGTCACCGGCCGGCATGGTGCCGGGGTCGTCTTGGCGCCACTCGGCGGTCGGGGTATCTTGACCCGGGCGCTTATCCGCACCCCAGGAGCGCTTACCATCGGCCGAAGCAAAGCCGGCATTACCACCTTCCATGATGAGCGAGACGCGGCAGGCGGGCGGATCGTCGTTGTCGCTCTGGTAGAGGTCACCGAACGAGTTAATCGCCTGCTCGTAGCTGTTACGGTAGTTGTGGCCGACGATGCGGAGGTCGGAGCCATCGGCGTTCATGCGCACCGAGAAGCCACCAATCCAGACATTGCCGTCATCGCTACGCTTGCCGGCGATATTGCCGAGCATGTAAGGGCTACCCATGTAGAAACGGCGGCCGCTCTTGTCGGTAAATTCTGCGCCGGTGTTGCCTTGGTTGAAGTTCCACTTGCCGTCCGGGCCCGTGGTCACGCTGTGGAGCGAGTGGTCGTGCTGGCGGCCATTGAAGCCCGTCAAAAGCACTTCACGCTTATCGACCGCGGCATCAAAGATACCGTCGCGATTCACGTCGGTAAAGACGATGAGGTCTGGCGGCTGCGAGACCACGATCTTACCGTCGATGGCGGCCACGCCCAACGGCGAGGCCAGATTCACATCCTGTACGAAGACCGTCGCCTTGTCGGCCTTGCCCGCACCGGTGGTATCTTCGAGGACGACGATACGGTCGCCTTCCTTGCGACGACCACCCTTACCGCGGTAGTTCACGCCCTCGGCGACAAACATCCGACCCTTCTCGTCGAAGTCGATATTTGTCGGGTTAAAGAGCATCGGCGAAGTCGCCCAGACCGTGACTTCAAAACCTTCGGGTACAGTGAAGAGTTCTGGTGGGACGAGCATTGGACCATCTTCCACCGCGACGGCCTTCGCTTCGTCGGGCTTCTGGGTAAACACCATGAAGCGAACCGCAGCGGGGCTGCGCTTACCGCCGCGCTCCAAACCACCGTCGTCGAGGGCGACTTGCGTACGGAAGCCGACCACGCCCGCTGGCAGGTCATAGACGATGACGGAAGTCGCGTGGGTGCCAATTCCGTTCGTGTAGACCTTACCAGCAACGGAAAGCGGACCCTTGGAATTATTCTTGCCCACGAGCACGGCACCGTGGCTGGCGGTGGCAGATTTCCACTTCAGATCGATGAGGTTCTTCGTCGTGCCGTCGGCCATGAGCAACGTGGGCTCGATCCAGGAGGCCCAGTCGCAGTTGCTGTCACCGAGGTCGGAGATCAGCAGGTAAAGTTCCTTCGCCCCCTTGAGGTCAGCGGTCAGTTCGGTCAGGCGAACCTTATCCTTGGCAGTGATGTCCTTGGTCTGAGCCACTGGCTTCCCTGCGGTCGGCGTGGCGGCAGGCGTGGCGGCTTTGGGGGCGGCCGGGGCGGCGGGTGCAGGAGCACCCGCGGCGGGACGGCCGAACTTGGCTTCGCGTTCGACCTGAATGGCGGCGGCCGGAATCTTGGCAAACTCGCCCGGCTGCGGAAGCTTGAGGCGAGGTGCGTTCTTGCCCTTATCATCCAGGTTGGCGTTGAGCTCATCTTCGGTAACTGGAGTGGACTTCACCCCCGCGGC
>CAMDWM010000165.1:0-3591 GCA_945878755.1 Akkermansia muciniphila | reverse complement strand
ACCATCCCTTGGGCTTAGGCCCCAAGCGGTTGCTTATTTTTCGGTCTTCTCCGCCGGTTTTTCGCGGAGGAGATAAGTATCGAGGATGAGGCGCAGCCGCTGTTGCTCGCTACCGCGGATTTGTGGTTCGAGTTCGGCGCGGGTGCTTTGCTGGCGACGCCACGATTGGTGCAGGGCGTCGTTGGAAATCCACTCACTGAGACGGAAGGGCGCCGGAATCGGGGGAGTAGGCAGCGGAGGCACCGGGCCTACGTTAGGCAGAGGGGCCGATTCCCCGTTGGCCTTGGTCGTCGCGGGACCGCCAGCTACGCCACCAGTTAGGGTGCGCCCGTCAGAGGTCTTGGTGTCCGGTGCTCCCGGGATAGCCACTGCAGGGCCGCTAGGATTGATCTTTGCTGGATTGGGCTGGCCCGGGAGGATTCCCGTTGTAGGCGCTTGGCCAGCGGCGCTCGTGGGCGCGTCTGCAGGGATGCCTGGGAGCGGGAGTGAAGCGGTTGGGGGCGCTGGGCGTTGCGGGTCGTCGGTGATGGCCCGAGGTAAGTGCCCTGAGGTCTGGCTGGGCTTGGCTGCGGCAGGTTCACCCAGAACTTCGCGAGGAAGGTTAAGGCTATCTCCCGGCTGCGGTGGGGCCGTGCGCTTTGGCAATTCGGCAACGGTGGGTTTGCCCACGGTGGTCGGACCGATGCCATCCACCAAGAGTTCAGGCAAGCGCAACGGGGTGCGCGGGGCTTGGGCTTTCGGCCCTGGCAAGTCGAGGGACGCGGGATTGCTGGCCGGGGTACGGCTGGCGGGCGCCTGCGCCGTGGGATCGCCTAAGCCCAGTGCGCGTGGCGCGGTCGGAGCGGTCGGGTTGAGCTCGGAGTGGGGGAGGGTAACCGGGCCGGCGTTCTTGGCGGCGGGAGCACTGCTGTCCGGCGAAGGGAGGGCGGGGCCCGAGCCCTGCACGGAAACGGGTGCGGTCGGCAGGTCGGCTCGGACCGGGAGGCTCGCGGGCGAAGCCTTCGGCGGCAAGCCACCGACATCCGTAACCACCGCGGGCGAGCGGCCCGCAGGGTCGTTCGGTGCGCGCGGAGGCGTGTTCGACTGCTTCGACGGTTCCGCTGCCAGCTTCGGCTTCACGGGGTCGTTCCAGTCTTCGGAAACCGGATCGGTTGAGCGTTGCGTTGTCGCCGTCGGTTTAGTCCCGTCGGTCGATTTCGTTGTCGGCACGTGGTCGACCTTCGGCTGTTGAGCGTCACTGCCGCCCTGGCCACCAGAGCCCTGACCGCCCTTGTTGGAGGTGAAGGGGAGGTAGGACCAGAACGCGCTATCGGTGAGGGTCTCGGTGGCGCAACCCGAGAGGAACACCAAACCCGCGGCGGCAACCAGGAGGTTCAGTGAGCGCCGCGCCTTCATGCGTTATTGCGAAAGGATCGACATCGCCGCCATCACCGGCGGGCCCGCCTTGGCGTCGAAGCTAGCCGACATCGTAAACTTGGCATCACGGGAAGTGGAGATATCCTTCAGCACGTGTACTTGCTGGGCGCCGGGCGCTTGGTCGTCGCCGAGGGCGCCGCGCATGCGTTCCACCATCGCATCATAGTCAATGGTGTCGATGCAACGGTTGATGAGTTTCCAGCCGAGGTCAGGTGCCTTGGGGGCATCGACCGCGGCGAGCAGTTTGAGCGGCTCGCGGGGCGAGGCTTCATTGAAGCGGTCAAATTGGTAGAGGTAACTGCCAGTGAGCTTGAGCGTATCGTTACCCACCGTGCTGAGGGAGAGAAGCAATTCGAAGTCTAAGGAAGGCTGGAGCTGTTCGTAGCGCTGCTTGGTCGCTGTGCTCATCGGCAGGCGACGGAAAAAACGGTTGGCGTCAAACCAGAGCGTTAAGGCGCCGGCCTGGGTGCAGGCGTAAGCAGGGAGTTTATCGCGCGTCTCCGTGCCCTTGATGGGCTTGCGGGGTGGGGGCGTGAGGCATAGGCGGATTTCCTTTTCCACGCAAGGGGCCTGTGGGTTGCCTTCGAACTCAACTAAGATGATGGCGGTCCGGTTCGTCAGACCAAAGGTAAAAAACCCTCCTTCTGGATCCATATACCGGCCCTCCCCGTGACGGACCATCGAGCGACTGCGCGAGAGGTGTGATGTGGGTTTACCAGTCTCGCCGCGGATGGCGTTGTTCATCTGGTCAGCCACGCGGGAGAGGGCAGCTTCGGCCACGACCGGATCTTTAACCCGGATGACCAGTCCGCAAATCATCACCGGACGATTAGCGTCGGGCGAGGCGACGTTCTGGGTCGGAAACTTGACGAAGGCATAGAGCTCGGAGTGCGGGTCGAGGCCGTTCTTTACGAGTTCAGCGACGGCCGCGGACATCCCTTTACCACCGGTGCGCTCGAGCCAGGCCGGAAAGGCCTGATTGGACTTCTGCCGAAGTTCGTCGGGGCGAAACGTGACGACCGCAAAGCTCTCGGCCGGAATGAAGACGGTCGAGTTCGCATTGGACCGGGCATACGAATTGGAGCGTTCGGTGATGAAGAACCAAGCGGCGATTAGCGCGATGACCGACGTTAAAATGACCACGATGGTGATTTCGAGGGCCGTCCAAGGGGTCTTGCGGTGAACGGGGCCAGCCGCGCTACCGCCACCGTTGGCTTCCGCGACTTCCGCCGCAGTGCGGCGGCGTTGCGTCACGGCCATGTTGAAGGCGACGACGAGGCAGACGGCGAGCGGGTCGAAGACCGCGACGAGGGCCAGCATGAGCCACTTGACGACGTCATCGGCTTCAGCGTCGAAGGCGCGGGCCACGAAGCGATACGAGCCGATATCGGAGGAAGCAATCTGTTCGCGCAGGCGAAAGACCTCGGTGTTCTTCGTGCGGACGGAGGCGTAGAGTTTTTCAATTTCCCCTTCGGTCAAGGTGACCTTGCCTTGGCCTTGCTCATTGAGCGCCGTGATCTGCTTTTCCAGGACGGTGAGGTTCTCGGCGCCGGATTTACGGAGGCTTTTCTCTTCGGTATCGAGGCGGGCGAGTTCTTGGTCGAAGGTCGCGCGCAGGGTGGCGGTCTCCTGGGTGGAGGTGGCGTTGACCTGGGCCTGGTCGGCACGCATGCCCTTGATGCGGGCGTTGGCGTCGGCGCGGATGCGTTCGATGCGGTTGCTCGTTTCAGTTAGTTTCGCAAGGATTTCGAGGCGTTCCGTCCGCTGTTGCTCGCGGAGTTCCTGGCCCTTCTTGACGTTATCCTTCTCGAAGAAGAGGAACTGGCTCGTCGTGCCTTGGCTGGTGTAGGCGGCGACGGCTTGGTCGAGGACTTTGAGCCGATCGTTCAGGCCGAGGACCGTCGCCTCTTCGGCGGCGACGTTCTTGGCGATGGCCGCTTCTTCAGCCGCGATGGACTTCGAAATTGCGGCGGTCTGGTCGCTGCCGCGTTGGGTAGGTGCAATCATTTCCGTGGCCCGGCGGTCGGCGAGGGACTTGCGCTGTTCTTGGACGCGGGTGAGGGCCTTCGCTTGATCTTCCGTGGCCTGGACAAGGCGGGCTTGCGCCTTCGTAAGGTCTTCGCGGCTGGAGGTGTTCACGCGACTGTTCTTGCCGCGGGCGTCTTCGACCTGCTT
>CAMDWM010000164.1:0-3595 GCA_945878755.1 Akkermansia muciniphila | reverse complement strand
AGGTAGCGCGTCATCACCCCGAGGCCGGGAGCGATGATGCCACCGGCGTAGCCCTTAGCGGTCAAGATATCCACCGTCGTCGCAGTACCCATGCCGACGATGACTGCGGGTGCGCCGACGACGAGCTGAGCCCCGACGCAATCGGCGAGTCTATCTTGGCCCACTTCGGCGGGCCGAGGGTAATCAAAGCCCAACCCGCAGACGGTGTCATGCCGCAGGTGGTGGTAAGGCAAGCCGCTACCGAGCAGGACGGGCTCAATGGTCGCGGTCGCCGTGGGCACCACGCTCGCGAGGGCGATCCCCGTCGGTGTATGCTCGGTTAAAAGCGCGCGGAGCGCATCAGTCGACAAGGCCGCCGTCAGGAACTCACCGTGGGCGAGGATTTCACGGCCAGCGACCAAGCCCCAGTGGGCGTGGGTGTTACCGACATCGAGACAAAGGATGGCCACGGGGGGAAGTTAGCAAGGCGGGTGATGAGGGCAAGGTTGCACGCTCATTCCTTCCGTAGGGTGACCTCGCCAGAGGAAACGATGGTCTTACGACCACCACCCGTGCGGAGAATTAAGGAGCCCTCGTCATCGATACCATCGACGATGCCGGCAACGGGTTCCCCGCGTAAGCCGACGCGGACAGAGCGGCCCGTCAGCACATCATAGCGCTGCCAGCGCGCCCGGAAGGTCGGCATCCACGTCCCTTCAATAAATTGCTCCCAGGCCGCGAATAAGGCGGCGAGCACTTCGGCCGCCACGCGGTTGACATCGAGGGACGATGCGCCGGCCAGCTCCAACGAAGCCGCGATTGCCCGCAACTCCGGCGGAAAGTCTTTAGACTTGGACGACACATTGAGGCCGAGCCCGAAGACTAGCTCGCGAACTGCGTCGGCGTCGAGGCGGGCCTCGGTGAGCATGCCGGCGACCTTACGACCATCGGCGGACAATAAGTCGTTGGGCCACTTTAGGCCGAGCTTCACGTCATAGGCCGCTTCGACGTGGGCACAAAGCGCAAGGCCCATCCAAATCGTAAAGGGCTTCAGGTTTTCCGGCGGGATGAACGGCCGGAAGGCTAAGGACATGTAGAGATTACCTGCGGGTGCGCTGTGCCAACGGCGGCCGAGGCGACCACGGCCAGCGCTTTGGGCTCGGGCCAGCACGGCGAACGGTGCTTCCTGCCCTGCGGCCAGCCGGCGCTCGGCTTCTGAATTCGTGCTATCGACTTCAGCGAGCAGTTCGACTTCCGGAACCACCTTGCGCCGCCGCAACTGAGCACCGAGCCAAGCGGCGTTGAGTTCACGGGGTACATCCGTCAAAATATAACCCTTCCGCGTCGAGGCCTTAAACGTGAAGCCCGCAGCGCGTAAACGCTCGAGGCGACTCCAGACGGCGACGCGCGAGATACCGAGCTCTTTCGCCAAGCGGTCGCCACTGACGGGTTGGTCGCCGGCTTCGAGGAATGCCACCAGAATGCTGCTGTCGAGGGCGGGCATGGTTCAAGCCCAGTCGAGTCCGATATCTGCCCACGGGGCGGCATGGGTCAGCGCACCACAAGAAACAAAGTCGGGGTTGAGTTCGCCGATGTGCGGAAGCGTTTCGAGGTTAACGCCACCGCTGACCTCGGACCAAGCGCGACCGCGGAGGAGCGGGAGGGCCGCGCGCAATTGGACTAAAGAGAAATTATCTAGCAAGACGACATCAGCGCCGGCAGCTAAGACTGGCTCAATTTGCGCCACCGCATCCACTTCCACCTCGACGAGTAAGTCCGGGCGCGAAGCCCGCGCGGCCTGGACGAAGTCGGTCAAGCGCTGCGCTGCGGTCGCTTCCCCCGCGGCGAGATGGTTGTCCTTCACCATGATACGGTCGAAGAGCCCGAGGCGGTGGTTGTAGCCGCCGCCTTGGCCGACCGCGTATTTTTCCAGCATACGGAAGCCGGGCGTCGTCTTGCGCGTATCCAGTAGCCGCGCGGCCGAGGAACCCAGCGCACGGACATAGGTCTGCGTTTGCGTCGCCACGCCCGTGAGTCGCTGCAGAAAATTCAGGAGCGTCCGTTCGGCCGTCAATAATTCGGTCGCGGGACCTTCTAGTTCAGCCACGACGGTGCCGCGGGAAATCGCCGTGCCGTCGGCGACGAGCGGACGAACGTGGCAGGACGCTCCGTAGACCGAAAGGATGGGCTCGAGCAGGCCGAGGCCAGCGAGGACGTATTCCCCGCGGGAGACCAAGCGGGCGTGGGCGCGGCGACCCGAGGCCACGAGCAAGGCGGCCGAAGGATCGCCGGAGCGGGCGGGCCGGTGCAAGAGACCACCGCCGGCAATATCTTCGGCGCGGGCCATTTCCGCCAAGCGACGCAACCAAGCCGGGTCGAGTTCATCCCACCGTAAACGGCGGATGAGTCGATCGGTCTGGCCAGGGTCGCGTGGCATGAACGGCAACGTAGGGTCGCGGCCGTCTGACCGCAAGGTCAGGAGAAGAACTTCCGGAACTTATGCTTCCAAGAATCCGCGACGGGGGCGGCCCCATCGTTGGAGGCATCGGCGTAGGCCTGCAGCGCGGCCCGCTGGTCATCCGTCAGCTTCTTGGGTACGTCGAGGTCAACGCGCACCAAGAGGTCGCCACAAGTGCCGCCACGGAGCTTCGGCATGCCCTCGCCCTTGAGGCGGAAGGTGGTGCCGCCTTGGGTGCCCGCCGGGATCTTCAAGATGGTCTTACCCTTCAGTTTCGGAACCTCGATGGGGCCACCGAGGGCCGCGATCGAAAACTTCACGGGGACTGCGCAGGCGAGGTCATCGCCATCGCGCTCGAAGAGCTCGTGGTCCTGGATGGTGATCTCGACATAAAGGTCGCCCGCGGCGCCGTTGCGACGCCCTGCAGAACCATTATTACTCGAGCGCAAGCGGGTGCCCGTATCGACGCCGGGTGGAATGCGGAGATCAACCGTATGGTCGCCGACCACGCGGCCTTCGCCGGCGCAACCGCGACAGGGCTTCTCGATACGTTCGCCTTGGCCGCCGCAAGAAGGGCAAACCTGGCGCATCTGGAAGAAACCATTAGAGCGGACCACGTGCCCCTGCCCCCCACAAGTCGGGCAGCGGCTCTTTTTGGAGCCCGGCTCGGCGCCACTGCCGGTACATTTCTCGCAGGCCTTGTGCTTCCGGTAAGTCACCTTACGGCTGACCCCAGTGGCCGCTTCTTCGAGCGTCAAGGTGATCTCATGACGTAAGTCTTCGCCCGACGTTTCCTGAGATTGGCCACCGCCGCCGCCAAACATATCGCCGCCACCGCCGCCGCCGAACATCTGGTTGAAGATGTCCATCGGGTCTGCGCCGCGTTGGGTTCGCTGGCCACCAGCACCACCGGCACCGGGGCCACCCTGTTCAAAAGCCGCCGAACCCTGTTGGTCGTAAAGTTTACGTTTCGGCTCGTCGGACAGCACCTCATAGACGCGGGAGACTTGTTTAAATTTTTCCTCGGCGACCTTATCACCAGGGTTACGGTCCGGGTGAAACTCCATCGCCTTCTTGCGATAGGCTTTCTTAATTTCTTCCGCCGTTGCGCCCTTGGCAACGCCGAGCAAGGCGTAATAATCTTCTTTCATCGCCAGA
>CAMDWM010000163.1:0-3610 GCA_945878755.1 Akkermansia muciniphila | reverse complement strand
CACGCCGAGACGGTCACGCGCATCGCCCAGTATGAACTCGCCTTCCGCATGCAGACTAGCGTGCCAGAGGTGATGGACATCTCTAAGGAATCTGTCGCAACCCTCGAGGCCTATGGCGCTAAACCGGGCGAGGCGAGCTTCGCCAATAATTGCCTACTCGCACGGCGTCTCGTCGAGAAGGGCGTCCGCTTCGTCCACCTCTTCGACTGGGGCTGGGACTTCCACGGCACGAACCCCGCCGAAGACATCCGTGATGGCCTGACTAAGAAGATGGCGAAGACGGACAAGCCTGCCGCGGCTTTAATTAAGGACCTTAAAGAACGCGGCCTCCTCGATGACACCCTCATCGTCTGGGGCGGTGAGTTTGGTCGGACGCCGTTCCGCGAGGGACGCACCGCGGGCGGCGCCGTCCTCGGCCGCGACCACTATCCCGACTGCTTCACCGTCATGCTGGCCGGCGGCGGCGTGAAGGGCGGGTTCTCCTACGGCGAGACCGATGAGATGGGCTTCGCGGGCGTCAAGGACAAGGTCCACGTCCACGACCTCCAGGCAACCATCCTGCACTTACTGGGCTTTGATCACGAGCGATTGACCTACCGATTCCAGGGCCGCGATTACCGCCTGACCGATGTCCACGGCCACGTGGTGAAGGCCGCTCTGGCCTAACGGGAGCTCCATTTGCCTCGCAACCCCAGGCGGGAGGGCTTGTCTCAAAGGCAAGCCCCACCCCGCCCTATGCGCCCCACCCTCGCCTTCCTCGCCGCTACCGCGTCCCTCGCGGCCGCGGAGGTCTCGTTCACCAAGCAGACTATCACCAAGGACTTCGTCGCTGAAGGTTGTGCGGTCGCTGACTTCAACCACGACGGCCAGCTCGACGTGGCGGCTGGTCGCTTCATCTGGCTCGGTCCTGACTTCAAGGAAAAGCTCGCCTACACGCCCGAGCGCCAGAACGCCAGCGGCCCAAGCAAGACGCCCTACAACCCCGCAACCGGTTACTCCGACTACTTCATCCAGTTCGCTTACGACTTCACGGGCGATGGTTGGCCCGACCTCCTTGTCTACGGTCTGCCCGGTGAACCCGCCTTTGTCTTCGTCAACCCCGCCGGCAAGGGCGGTGACTGGGCCCGACATAATATTTTTGATGTAGCCGACGGTGAATCACCCGGACTCGTCGACATTAACGGCGACGGTAAGCCCGAGCTACTCTGCCATTCGAGCGACCTCGTGAAAGCAAAGAACGCCAAAGGCGGAAAGTCTGGTGGACAGTTCGGCTACGCCGAAATCGACTGGAATAACCCGCTCGGCAAGGCGCGCTTCCGCCCGATCACGCCCAAGACGCCCGCGAACGACCAGAAGATCTTTAAATATACCCACGGGTACGGGGCGGGGGACGTCAACGGCGACGGTCGTATGGATATCCTCGAGAAAGACGGCTGGTATGAGCAACCCAAGGACACCTCTAAGGATTCCGACTGGGCCTTCCACCCCGCCAAGTTCGGCCAAGGTGGTGCTCAGATGTACGTGCTCGATGTTAATGGCGACGGACGCAACGACGTCATCACAAGCCTTAAGGCCCATGGCTATGGCCTTTCCTGGTTTGAACAGAACGCCGATAGCTCCTTCACCGAACGCAAGATCATGGGCGCCACGGCCGCAGAGAACCCGCAAGGCGTCGTCTTCAGTCAGCTCCACGCCATCCAAATGGCCGACGTGAACGGCGACGGCCTTCTCGACATCGTTACCGGCAAGCGCCGCTGGGCGCACGGCCCGAAGGCCGACGACGAACCCATGGCTGATCCCGTGGTCTATTGGTTCGAACTGAAGCGAGACGGAAAGGGCAGCGCGACGTTCATCCCTCATCAAGTCGACCGCGATAGTGGTGTCGGCACGCAATTCTGGACCGGCCCGCTGACTAAGCAGGCCAAGCCGGCCATTGTCACTGCCAACAAGCACGGCGTCTTCGTCTTCACCCAGAAATAAGTCACCCGGCTTCCACTTAATGGGGTCAGACCCTATTAATGGGGTCTGACCCCATTATTTAAACTCTCTGATTACCAAGAAATTAAATGATCCGTACCCTCCTGACCTGCTGGCTCGGTGCGACCCTCGCGCTTGCCGCCGCCGACCAGCCTGCCGGCCGCTCATTCCTGATGCTTGGCGGCGTAACCCAGATCGTCGACGCCGCTGGCAAGGTGACCTGGAAATACCCGGCAGTCACCCGCGACGGGGCCGTCCTCCCCAATGGCAACCTGCTGCTCACTCTCTCCAAGACCAAGGCCTACCCCGGCGGCGCCGTCGTTGAAGTGACCCGCGACCAGAAGGTCGTCTGGGAATACAAAGGCACGCAGACTGAAGTAAACACGGCCGACCTGCTGGATAACGGTAACATCCTGCTGACCGAAGCCGGCGACAAGCCACGCCTCCTCGAGGTCGCCCGCGACGGCTCGATCAAGGTTGAGATCCCGCTGGGCTGCCAGACCACCAACCACCACATGCAAAGCCGCATGGCCCGCAAACTGGCTAACGGCAACTACCTCGTGCCACAGGAGAAGACCGTCCGCGAATATGACGCCGCCGGAAAAGTCATCTGGGAACGTCAGAGCCCCGAATCGACCTTGGATAACCGCACCTTCTGCGGCCTACGCAACGCCGCCGGCCACACGCTCATCAGCCTCACCGCCGGCAGCCACATCATCGAAGTGGACGCGGCCGGGAAGATTGTCTGGGAACTCCGCGACGGCGACCTCCAGGGCGTGCCGCTGAATCGGACCACCGCCCTCTCCTGGCTCCCCAACGGCAACATCGTTTTCAGTAACTACGCCGCCCGCTCTCCGCGGGCTAAGATGGTCGAGATTACCCGCGACAAAAAGGTCGTCTGGACCTACACGGATACCTCCAAGGAAGGCGTGCACGAGTTCCAGTTGCTGGATGATGCCGGCAAACCACTGGTCGGAGTGCTTCGCTGACGGCGACGCGCCGTTCACCGAACCACTGGCCGCACTCAACCCTACGGTGAAGGTCGATCGATAGAAAAACTACTCGATGCGGAGTAATTCACCCGCAAACTCGAGGCCGACTTCAGCGATATGTGGGTTGAATGATGCAAGCAACATGGCACAGTGGGCACGACCCATGCGTGCCTTACTCTGCCTGCTGTTCCCGGTTGCCCTGCTCGCCGCAGACCGACCGCCGAACATCGTGATCATCCTCGCCGATGACCTCGGCTACGGAGATATCCGCGCCTACAACCCGACCCGCGGCAAGATCGCCACGCCGCACCTCGACCGCTTGGCCGCGGAAGGCATGCGCTTCACGGATGGACACTCCTCATCCGGGGTCTGCTCCCCCTCGCGCTATGCCTTACTGACGGGTCGCTACCATTGGCGTACGCGCTTGCAGAACGGCATCGTCGGCGTCTTCGGCGAACCGCTCATCGCACCCGACCGCCTGACCATCGCCAGTTTGGCTAAGAAACAGGGGTATCGGACCGCTGCGATCGGCAAATGGCACTTGGGCTGGGATTGGCCGATTGCGGATGGCGACAAGGCTCTATTCCGCAACTACAAGGAAGCTGACCGCGCCTCTCCCGAGGCCGACAAGGCCACTTGGC
>CAMDWM010000162.1:0-3637 GCA_945878755.1 Akkermansia muciniphila | reverse complement strand
GTGCCCGACCGCATTCACTTCCCGTCATATCGCCGCTAGCGCTTTAGTGGGCTTGCGGTTTATCGTTGAGTCCTAATATTACCCCTTGTGAGCGAAACCCCCTCTGACGACGTCGTTCCTAACCGCCGGCGCCCGCTGTGGCAACGGGTGGGCGGGGAAGGCTTTGTGGTGTCGGTGACCATCCACGTCATTTTGGTACTGATTGCGGCTTTCCTGATTATCTCGGTGACGAAGGAGTCCGTCAAAAAAGATCCTGGGAGCTTCGCGACGGGTTCGGGCGGTGGGGCGGCGGGTGAAAAGGCCAAGCAGTTTCAGACGCGCCTGCAGCCGAAGAGCCCGAAGACGACCGCAAAAACTCCAGCCCGGATTACGACGAAGAGTGCCTCGGCAACGATTGCCTTGCCGGATGTACCCACGGTGTCGATGTCGTCGCTGAACTCGGGCTTGATGGGCGGCGGTTCCTCCAAGGGGTTTGGTGGCGGCTCTGGTGGCGGGATCGGCAGTGGGATGGGCGTCGGGGTGGGTAACGGGAAAAACTTTGTTTCGCTCTTCGGTGGTCGCGGGGCAGGGAACGGATTGATTGGGGAATTTTGGGACATCAAGCGTGCCCAGGATAAAAAGCCCCTCATTACGCTCAAGCCTGGCGTCAGCACATACGGCTACACCGACGACGAAATCTCGGATTATTTCCGGGCGATTCGTAAAATTATCTCAGCCAAGGGCGATGCGACGCTGGCGCTCGACAAGTATTACCATGCGGACGCCGTGCTTTCGGCCAATGGTATCTTCCAACCAACGATGAGTGCGTCCGAGGCTCCGAAGGCCTTCGGGGTGGAGAAAGAAGTGGCCCCGGTGCTGTGGCTCGGTGTCTATCGCGGCAGGATTCGTGCGCCCTTCGCCGACCAGTTCCGCTTTGTCGGCGGCTGTGACAACGTCCTACTCGTCATCGTCAACGGTAAGGTCGTGCTCGACGGTAGCCTGAAGCACATGCCGGGAGATTCGGGGAAGAACTATTACGCGGCGGATTGGAAGCAGACGACCGAGCCGGTACAGGGCCTGCCGGCCCGCTCCCCAACTAATAATTTCAACTTCGTCTACGGCGATTGGGTGCGCATGGATTCCAGCACGGATACCGACGTGACCATTGTGCTCGGTGAATCCGGTGGTGCTTACGGTGCTTTCCTCACCATCGATTATAAGACCGCCCCTTGGCACAAGAAAGGCGGGGCCCTGCCCGCGGGTGGTTACCTGCCGCTCTTTCTTGTCGGTAAGCCCGACGCTGAACTCCGCGAGCTGATGGAGAAAGCTGGCGCGCCTGCGAACGTGAAGCCCTTCCTCGATGGACCAATCTTCGCGCCAGGTTTGCGCGGGGTGAGGAGGTAGGGCGAGCGAAGCTCGCGAGAGGCAATTAGGACCGCACGTGGTTCGGTCCCTGCCCGAGGCAAAGCCATTCCCTATCCGCCAACCGCTGACCGCTATTTCCTTTATTGGGTAGGGGCGTGGCTTCGCCGCGCCGTCCTATTATGGAGTGCAAGGCAGAGCCTTGCCCCTACCCGCGAGCGTTGCTCGCGAGAGGCAACTAGGTTGGCACGCAGTGCCAACCCTACCCTGGGAACGAGCAATAGAGACCCCGGGTGCGGAAGAGTCACGGGGCTGGCACAGGTCTGTGACGAATGGAGCGTATGATTGGGGCATGGCAAAACCCGCGCACCCGCTACTAGTAGTCTTCGATATGGCGGGTACCACGGTGAACGACAATAGCGACGTCGCGCGTTGCCTGGCCAATGCCCTGCGGACGGCTGGCTATTATTGCGACGATGCGTTGGCCAATACTCGGATGGGGATGGCCAAGCCCGTGGCGATTGCCGAGCTCGCCGCCCTTTCCTTGGAACGGGGCGTCGGCCGCGCGGTCACCCCTAGTTTGGTCAGTGAAATCCACCGCGATTTTCTCCACGCCATCAATGAGCATTACCGTACCCACCCGTCCGTCCGCGCGGCGGAAGGGGCTGCGGAGATCTTCGCCGCCCTTCGACACCGCGGGATCAAGGTCGCCTTAGACACGGGCTTCTCTCGACCCACCGTCGATATCATCCTGGCCCGCTTGGGCTGGAGCGTCCCCGCCACCTTGGATGCGGTTGTGACCAGCGATGAAGTTCCCCACGGCCGCCCCGCCGCCGATCTCTTCCTGGAAGCCATGCGCCGTTGTGGCGTGACCGACTCCCGGCAGTGTGCGCACGTCGGCGATACCCCAAGCGATATCGGGGAAGGCCGCGCCGCGGCGGCGGGCTGGAACGTCGCCATCGCAGGACCGAGCCACACCCGTGAGCAACTTGACCCCCTCCGCCCGACGCATCTGGTCGGCGCGTTGACCGACGTCCCCGCAGCGCTCGGGCTTAACCTCCACACGTGAATTCCGATAGTCACCAGTCGAGGGGCGCTGGGATTTCCCTGCGTGAAGTCTCCAAATCCTACGTCCCAGGCCATCCGGTCTTGCGCTCTTTGAACTTGGAAGTTTCCCCCGGAGAATGCGTCGCGCTCCTCGGTGCCTCTGGCTCCGGTAAGTCCACCTTGATGCGGCTCCTGCCGGGCTTCATGGCCGCAGATGCTGGTTCGGGTCCGATTACCATTGGCGCTGGCCTCATCCAGGCCGACGGCCGGATTGTCGCGGACGTACGGGTCCGCCGCTCTGAAATCGGCTGTATTTTTCAACAGTTCAACTTGGTCGGGCGGCTCGACGTGCTCACCAACGTCCTCATCGGCCTGTTGGCCCGCGTGCCTTTTTGGCGGAGTGTTTTCCGCAATTTCTCGGCCGAGGAAATCCAGGCGGCCCGCTCCGCGCTCGAAGCCGTTGGTTTGGCCGATTTCGCCGACCGACGGGCCAGCACCCTTTCGGGCGGTCAGCAGCAACGCGTGGCCATCGCTCGCTGCCTCGTCCAGCAGGCCCGCGTCATTTTGGCCGATGAACCCATCGCTTCGCTCGACCCAGAAAGCGCGCGCAACGTCATGGAAATCCTAGCCCGTATTAATCGTGAGCATGGGGTGACGGTCGTCGTGTCGCTGCATCAAGTCGCCTATGCCCGCCGCTTCTGCCAGCGCGTCGTCGCGCTCCGCGACGGGGAAGTCGTCCATGACGGCCAGGCGGATGCCTTGACCGCCGAGACGCTCCGCGGCCTCTACGGCACCGCCGTCGAGGAACTCCTCGATGCCCCTGAAGATTTAGCCTCTACCTTATGAAAACCCTCCTCCGCTCCCTCCTGTTAGCCCTGGCCGGCGTCTCCACCGTCGCGGCTGAAGAAATCGGCTTCGGTATTCTCGGCACCGACGCCTCGTCGGCGCTGAAGCAAAACTGGAATCCCTTCTTGGAAGACATGTCCAAGGGCACGGGCCTCGAAATCAAAGGCTTCTTTGCCACTGATTACGCCGGCCTCGTCGAAGCCATGCGCTTCAGTAAGATTCAACTCGCTTGGTTAGGGGCCAAGGCGGCCATCGAGTCGGTCGACCGTGCGGACGGCGAAGTCTTCGCCCAGTTCATCGACCAAGCCGGCCGGACGGGCTACACCTCGGTCATCATCACCCATCGCGATAGCCGCTTGAAGACGATTGATGACATGTTTGCGCAGGCGAAGGAGCTGAGCTT
>CAMDWM010000161.1:0-3655 GCA_945878755.1 Akkermansia muciniphila | reverse complement strand
AAACACTCCGAAGAAACGTTAGATGTATCGCCTCGCCCTAAACATGCTCTTTGGAGACCGCGCCAAGCTCGCGATGCTCCTCTGCGGCTTGGCGTTCTCCGCGCTTTTGATGGCCCAGCAGACTTCGGTCTTCTTTGGCATCATGAGTTGGACGTATACGCCGGTGTATAACATTCGGGCCCCCATTTGGGTCAGTGATCCCATGGTTGAGCAGGCCAATGATGCTAAGCCGATGCGCGACACCGACCTCTACCGCGTGCGCTCGGTCGATGGCGTCGCCTGGGCCGCGCCGCTGCACACGTCGTTCCTGCAGGCCCGCATGCAGGATGGTAATTTTAAGTTGATCACCATGGTCGGTATCGATGCCGATACCTTCGCCGGTGCGCCCGCGGTGTTATCTCAAGGCCTCATCGAAGACCTCCGGCTACCTAACACCGTCATCGTCGACGAATGGGGTGCGCAATTGATGGGCCGCGTCACGAAAGGCGCCGATGGCAAGGAGGTCGTCACCCCCCTGAAAGTCGGCGACACCTTCGAGGTCAATGACCTCGAGGCGCGCATCGTCGGCATCTGCAAAGTGCGCCGTGCGTTCACGGGCGGCCCCTTTGTCTACACCACTTACGACCGCACGAAGCAATACACCCTCGGCGCCCGGCGCACGCTAAGTTTCATGTTGGTCGAGCCACAGGCCGGCGTCGACCCAGCCCAACTTTGCGCCCGCATCGAGGCTGACACCGGACTCAAGGCTTGGACGTCGGACACGGTGATCTGGACTTGGTCCGACCGGAGCTTGGCCCGGAATACTTTCTGGTGGTTTTGGAAGAATACCGGGATTCCGTTCTCCTTCGGCACCGCCGTCGCGCTCGGGCTCTTTGTAGGTATCGCGGTCTCTGGCCAAACGTTCTACTCGTTCGTGCTCGAGAACCTGAAATATTTTGCCGCGATTAAGGCGATGGGTGCGGGCATGGGCGTCATCGCCCGCATGTTGCTAATCCAAGCGTTCACTGCGGGCTTACTGGGCTTCGGCCTCGGCGTCGGCATGGCTCAGGCCATCGGGCGCGCGATGATTGAAAAGGGGATGCCGCCGTTTATTATGTTCCCGCAGATCTTCTGGGCCACGCTCGCGCTGGTGCTCGGGATTAGCCTCGTCTCCGCCATCATCGGCATCATCAAGGTCTCGCGCGTCGATGCCGCTACCGTCTTCCGCGGATGAGCACCCACGCCGCCCAACCCGTCGCCGTCCGTACCCATGAGGTCGACATGTTCTTTGGTGATGGGGAGACTAAAGTCACCGCACTGAAGCAGGCCGACTTCGAGGCCAATCGCGGCGAGCTCATCATGCTCGTCGGCCCATCGGGTTGCGGCAAGACGACCTTACTCTCCGTCATCGCGGGCACGTTGACCCCGCAGACGGGTACGGTCGAAGTGTTCGGCCAACGCCTCGATGGCCTAAGCCAAGAGGAGTTAACCACGTTCCGTCGCAAGCACCTCGGCTTCGTCTTCCAATCCTTCAACCTGATTCCGACCCTCTCGGTGCTCGAGAACGTCATGGTGCCGCTGCTCATCCAGGGTGCCTCGCACGACGTTGCGGTCGCCCAAGCGCGAGCGATGCTGGAGAAGGTCGGCCTCAAGGGACGCGAGTACGGACAACCGAACGCGCTTTCTGGCGGCCAGCAGCAGCGTGTCGCAATCGCGCGTGCTCTCGTGCATGAGCCCTCGCTGCTCATCTGCGATGAGCCGACCTCCGCCCTCGATAAGGACACCGGTGCGCAGATCATGCAGATGGTCCGCGACCTGTCCCGTTCGCCCGAACGCTGCGTGGTCGTTGTCACGCACGATCATCGCATCTTCCGCTTCGCTGACCGCATCGCGGAAATGGAAGACGGCCGCATCCGTCGTGTGGTCGAAGACGCCAGCTTACTCGACACTAACCACCTTTAAAAACTATGTTCCAGAAACGCTATCTCTTGGTCGCCTTAGCGATCGCCGGTGCCGCCGCCGCCCTCCAGTTAACTCGTGGTACCGCTACCGAGACGCCGACCACGCCGCCCGCCTACCCACCCGCGACCCGCGACAAGGACGGCTTGATCGCCGCCGCGGGCCTCGTCGAGGCCGTCGCCGAGAACACACAGTTGGGTTCACCGACCTCTGGTACTGTCCTTAAGGTGCATGTGAAGGTTTGGGACCAAGTGAAGGCCGGCGATGCCATCATCACCCTCGATGACCGTGACCTCACCGCGCAACTGCAGGTGCAGCTGGCGTCCGTCACGGCCGCGGAGGCCACTGCTGAACGGGCCGAAGATGCCGCCCAACGCTGGACGGGCCTGAAGGACAGTGGTGCCGTTAGCGCCGGTGATTTACTCGGCTACCAAGTTGCCGCCAAGGAAGCCCGCGCGCGTGTCGCCCTGGCTAAAGCCCAAGTCGCCCAGACGAAAGTGATGCTCGACCGCTTGGTGGTCCGTTCACCAATCGACGCGACGGTGCTCCAGGTGTCCGTGCGCGTGGGCGAATTCGTCGCGGCTGGGCTCAAGGCTCCCGTCGTGCTTGGTGATATCTCCCGCCTCCAAATTCGCTGCGACCTCGACGAACAATTGGCGCCGCGCATGAGCGCTGGCCTCTCCGCCAAGGGATACCTCAAGGGCGAAAGCGGTCGCGTGGGTAGCGAATCCCGGGCGATTCCGCTGAAGTTTGTGCGCATCGAGCCATACGTCATCCCCAAGGTTTCGTTGACCGGCGGCAGTGCCGAACGCGTCGACACCCGCGTGTTGCAGGTCATCTACCAGTTTGATCGTCCCTCCGACCGCCCGATCTTCGTCGGCCAGCAGATGGATATTTATATCGATACCACGAGCAATGTGCCACGTAAGTAAGAGCCTGCTCCTCGCCGCGGCCTTGCTCGCGGGTTGTGCGCACGAGCCTGCCCCGCGCCCGGCGACACCGGTTGCCCCCGCGGCTTTTAGCGTTCCAGGTTCTGCAGCCACGGCTGGCTGGGTGGAAAAATTTCAAGACCCTGCCTTGGCCGCGCTCATCGCGCAGGCCCGTACAGGTAGTCCAGACCTGGCGATTGTCCGGGCTCGTCAGCGTGAGGCCGAAGCGGTCTTAGTCGCCGCGGGAGGCTCGCTCCAACCCGTGCTCTCGGCCCAAGCCGGGATTGATGCCTCGCGTATCTCTTTGGAAACCGGACGCATCCCGTTCGCTGCCGCCGTGCCGCGACGGACCGATGTCACGGGATTGGGTGTTAAGGCTTCCTGGGACTTAGACTTCTGGGGCCGCAAGTCTGCCACTGTCGCCGCCGCGGAGAGCGACGCTAAGGCATCGGCCGCCGCGGTCGCGCAAGCCGACCTAGCACTCACCGCCGAAGTGGCCCGCGTGTGGTTCGCCGTGCGCGGTGCCCGCGAGCAAGTCGCTTGCTTGGAAACCGAATTTGCCGCCCGCTATCGCGAGATGGAAATCGTTCGACGCAGCGTGGAGGCAGGTATCCTACCCACGGATCCTTTGTCATCCGCCCGGCTGGCCGCCGCTCAAGCGAAGGTCGATGAAGGCTTGGGTCGGCGTCGCCTCGCGGCCGCCGAGAACGCCCTACGCGCACTCATCGGTGCTGCCCCCGGTGCCGCTTTGCCCACCGCAACCCAGCGCGCTGTCATGCCTACCTTCG
>CAMDWM010000160.1:0-3658 GCA_945878755.1 Akkermansia muciniphila | reverse complement strand
CCGCGGCGAGCGTCGAGACCATGAGCTTCGGGAAGCCCAAGGGCAGGGCGCGCATCGCTGCCGTACTAATCGCGGTGCCACCACCACCACCGAGGGAGATGATGCCGTGGATACGTCCGGCCGCCGCCAGTTGAGCGACCAGCGCCGGCGCGGCCTTAGTCATGGCGATCACGCATTCCCCGCGGTCCTTGCGAGCGAGTAGGGCGGCGAGGTCGAGACCAATGGCGCCAGCTACCTGTTCGCGGGTGATTTCCGGCTGCACCGTTGCGGGACCGCCCGTGCCGACGTCAATCAGCAGAGGCTTATGCCCGCGGGCGGCGATGAGCCCGGCGACAAAAGCATGTTCCTCACCCTTGGAATCGAGGGTGCCGAGTACTGCGATTGTGGCCATGGCGAAGGGCTTAGAAGTGCTTACGCTTTACCGGGATCTGTTTAAAGCGCTGGGTGAGGTCCGTGAGGGACTGCTCAACGGCCATGCGTTCCAAACTCGAGGCTCCAACGAACCCATCGGTGTCGGTGTGCTCATTGATGAAGGCGGCGTCTTCGGGCGTGTTGATCGGGCCACCATGGCTGAGGAAGATGAGGTCCTTGCGGACGGACTTGGCGGCATCGATGATGCCCTGGGTGATCTTAGCGGCTTCCGGCAGGCTCATCGTGGCGTTGGTCACGCCAATGGAACCACCGACCGTGGTACCCACGTGGGCGATGATGACGTCGGCGCCGGCTTCAGCCATGGCCTTCGATTCTTCGGGCGAACCGACGTAGACGATGGTGAACATCTCCATCTTGCGGGCAAGGGCGACGGTTTCGAATTCCTTCTTCACGCTCATGCCAGTTTCTTCGAGGATCTGGCGGAACTTGCCGTCGATGATGGTGTGGGTCGGGAAGTTGTTGATGCCCGAGAAGCCCATGTCCTTCACCTTACCGAGCCAATGCCACATGCGGCGACGCGGGTCGGTGGCGTGGACGCCACAGATGACAGGGATTTCTTCGACGACGGGGAGGACTTCGTATTCGCCAATTTCCATGGCGACGGCGTTGGCGTCACCGTAGGCCATCATGCCAGCGGTCGAACCGTGACCAGCCATGCGGAAGCGGCCGGAGTTGTAAACGATGACGAGGTCGGCGCCGCCGCGCTCGATGAACTTCGCGCTGATGCCCGTGCCAGCGCCGGCGGCGATGATCGCTTTGCCCTTGGACATCGTGTCTCGCAGGCGCTCGATGACTTCGAGGCGAGTGTAAGGGTTTCCTTTTCCGGTCCAGGGGTTGGGCATGGGTGTGATGTAAGGTGGGATTTGGGTGAAGATGTGCGTTCTGCGGTGGTCGGCAAGAATGGGTTGCTCGGACCAGACGGGGCGTTATTCAAAGGGTGTGTTGCCTGACCGCCAATCAAATACCCCTTTTGAGACGCAACTCCGTCACCTTGAAACGGACATTGAGAACCCACGTTCTAAGCGGATGTCGGTCGTCAGTGCGGAGGTGCGTGACCCGCGTCCCTGGGTGCAGGACTCCCTCCGTTGCGCCGAGCTTTCACACTTTGAGATCAGTCACGTCGGTTCGGCGGAGATGATTCCTCCTTATTCGATTGTCCGTCGTCAACAGAGTGGGGCCTTCTTCATGGCCTGTCTCTCGGGGCAGGGGGAGGTCTATGTGGACGGGCGTTGGCGTAAGCTCGCGGCCGGTCAGGCCTGTCTCCTGCCTTCGGGCATTCAGAACTCTTTTCGCATCGGCCGCAGTAAGCGCTGGGCGTTCTGCTGGGTGCGCTTCGGTAGCGGGGTGAAGTCCCGCACGATCTTCCGTGCCAGCTCACCGGTGCAAGCGGCCTTTGACGGTGCGCCCTTGCACGCGGCTATCCTCGGCCTGCGGGCGGAATTGCAAGGGGAAGGGCTGTCCCGTCGTAATTACCAGTGGATTGAACTCATCTACGATTACGTCAAAGCCTTCGCCGGCAGCTTCCGTGGCGACGAACGCGTCCAGCGTCTCTGGGAACTGGTGAACCAGCGCCTCGACTATGCGTGGGATGCCAAGGCCTTGGTGCGCGAGTCGCACTTGAGTTTCGAGCACCTGCGTCGGCTGTGTCTCCGTGAGATTGGCCGAACCCCGATGAGCCACCTGACGCACCTGCGCATCCAGCAAGCGGTCCGGTTGATCTCCGAGACCGATGAAAAGTTAACCGAGGTCGCCCGCCAGGTCGGGTTCGCCAACGGCAACAGCTTCGCGGCGGCGTTTAAGAAATGTACCGGTCACCCCCCGTCCCAGTTCCGCTTAGGGGCTGGTCCGGGTCGTTCGAAGTAATATTTCCGCTATAAATGTGGATTTAGGGGTGGTTCGGTTGCACCCGGAAAGGAAGCAAAGGGTTGAAGGCTGGAAAGCGGGGGGCTACTTTAGGCCCTCCCCCGTCCATCCCCATGTTCCGTTTCCTCCTCCTGTTTACGGCTGCCTTCGTTTCGGCCGCCCCGCTCCGTGTCCTCGTCGTCAGCGATAATGACCAAGCGACCCGCGGTACCGTCGCCTACCTGACCAAGGGTGGGGCGCAAGTCGCCCAGGCGTCCGTCGCCTCGGCGGATGCCCTGGCCAAGGCCGACGTCGTCGTGCTTTATCAATCTAAGTTCGTCGCTTATTCCGCGGACGCCCAGCAGGCCCTCGGTGCCTTCGCTAAGCGCGGCGGTGGCGTCGTCGCCGTGCACGGCGCAGTGGCCGCGGGCAATGCCGAGTTCGGCAAGTCGGTCTTCGGCGGCGCTTGGACGGGCGAGAGCCAGAAGTTTGCGAACAACATGCTGCTGTGCCTTCGCACGGACGCGCACCCGTTGACCATCTCCGCCTCCACCTTTGATATTCAGGACGACACCGTCTACGACCTCGCCTTGCACGAGAACATCTTCGTGCTTGGTTCCGCCTTTACGCCGAAGGTCACCAACGATCGCCGTAAGTCCACAGAGGCGAAGGACCGTGCCTCGGTCTACGACATCCAGCCCCAGCTTTGGGTCTACGAAGCCACCGACCACCGTGCGGCCGTCTTCTTGGCCGGGGCCAACGCTGGCACCTTGGACCACGTCAGCTTCCGTACCTTTATTGCCCGCGCGGCAGCTTGGACGGCGAAGCGTCCGTTGACCGATGAGCTCTGCACGAAGGCCGACCTCGAAGACGTGCGCTACCCGACGGGCGGCCCTCGCCGTGGGGCCGATGCCGTGGCTCAGTTTAAGATGCAGCCCGGCTTTAAGGTGAGCGTCCTCGCGACCGAGCCCCTCATCAATAAGCCCATCGCCATGCAGTGGGACGAGCGTGGTCGCCTCTGGGTGGCTGAAACCCCGGAGTACCCGAACGGTCGCCGTCCGTTGAACGCCGATGCTTGGAAGGAAGGCGGCGTGCTGGCCCCTGGAAATTACGACCGCCCAGCCACCGATAAGATCAGCGTCTTAGTTTCCTCGAAGAAAGACGGTGTCTTCGACCAGAAGGTCATCTTCCACGAAGGCCTCGAACTGATCACCGGTTTCTGTATCTATAAAGACGGCGTGATTGTCGTCGCCCAGAAGAACATCGTCTGGCTGCGCGATACGAATGGTGACGGCAAGGCCGACAAGGAAGAGATCCTCTTCGGCGGTTTCACCCCCGGAGACACCCACTTCGTCGCCAACCACTTCATCGTTGCCCCCGACGG
>CAMDWM010000159.1:0-3663 GCA_945878755.1 Akkermansia muciniphila | reverse complement strand
GAAGTGGCTGCGCATCCGCCTGCCCCAGAAGTCGAGCGGCCCAGTATCCGAGCTCCGCGAAGTCCTGCAGCGCAACGGGTTCGTCCTCGAAACGGCCACGCGCGAATGGTACCTCAACGGCACGATTCAAGTCCTCAACTTCCTCGCCCGCCACCACAAGGTACTCTGCATCGATAACGACTCCTACTTCACGCACAACCTGAAGCACTCCCTGCGCAACGTCGACTTCGCCAAAGCCAAATGCGACGCGGCCGAAGAGACTGGCGGATTCCGCTTTGCCATCGGCATCGACCCCGAAGGCAAGAGCTCTAAGGTTGTCCAAGAGGCGCTCAAGAGTGGCCGCATGTTCTTCTACACGGACCGCGGACCGCGCCTCATCACGCCGGAGTTGATGGAATCCATCCGCAACGCGCAGCGCCGCATCACGGGTGAATCGAAGCGTGACGTCGACCTTGACCTAAACCTGAAGATCGGCTTCGCCGACCTCGCCAGTGCCGACGCGATCGCCGAAGAACTCCAGGCTGCCTTCGCTCCGCCCGAGGCTTGGGCCAAGCGCTCCGACGCGATTCGCAACCTGTCGAAGCTGCAGCCCGCGCCGATTCGCCCCGAGCTGACCCAGATGCTCCGCCTGTACCAACAGGTCGGCGTGGCTTGGCTCTGGCACCTGCATAACAATCACCTCGGTGGCCTACTGGCCGACGAAATGGGCCTCGGCAAGACGGTCCAAGCCTTGGCCTTTATGGAAGTCGTGCGCCGGGAACGCCCTGAAGAGGGCCCCTGCCTCGTGGTCTGCCCCGCCTCGCTCGTCGAGAACTGGCGCCGCGAAGCCCGCCGCTTCACGCCCGCCCTCAAGGTCCTCGCACACCACGGCCAGTCCCGCGAATCCTCGCCCGAATACCTCAAGCGCTTCGACCTCATCATCACTTCCTACGGCACCTTGGCCCGGGACGTCGGTTCCTTTGCGCTGGTCAATTGGAGCACAGCCACGTGCGATGAAGGCCAGAATATTAAGAACCCGCGCGCTCAGGCCACTAAGGCCGTGAAGCAGATTATCGCCAAGGGCCGCTACATCCTGACCGGCACGCCGGTTGAGAATTCCCTCGAAGACCTCCGCTCGCTCTTCGGCTACCTCATGCCCGGGTACCTACCCAAGCCAGAGGAACGCCTCGCGTCCGAAGACCGTAAGTGGCACGACGACCGTCTGCTCCAGATGGCGGCACCTTACATCCTCCGCCGCGCCAAGCTCGCCGTCGCCCCCGAGCTCCCGCCGAAGATTGAACAAATTCTCTACTGCGACTTCGAAGAGAACCAGAAGAAGTTCTACGACGAGATGCAGGAAACGACCCGTCAGGAAATCTTCGACATGGAAATGAGTGGGGCCAAGGATAACGCCATCCGCATGGCGGCCTTCAACCAGCTCCTCCGCCTCCGCCAGATCTGTGCCGACCCGCGCATCCTGGACCCGAAGATGGACGAGGCCGATTCCGCCAAGCTCCAAGCCTTCCTCGAGCTCCTCGAAGAATCCATCGATGCGAACCACCGCATGCTGGTGTTCTCGACCTTCGTCTCGGCGCTCACCATCATCCGCAAGGCGCTCGAAGCCCGCGGCATCCCCTATTGCTACCTCGACGGCTCGACCAACGACCGCCAAGGGGTCTGCGATACGTTCAACTCGACTCCGACCATCCCGGTCATGCTCATGTCCCTGAAGGCTGGCGGCACGGGCCTCAACCTCACCGGGGCCGACACGGTCGTCCACTACGACCCTTGGTGGAACCCCGCCGCCGAAGCCCAGGCGACCGACCGGGCCCACCGTATCGGGCAGACCCGGACCGTCACCAGTATCAAGCTTATCGCCGCTGGAACGATCGAAGAACGGGTCATGGACCTCCAAAAGTCCAAGTCTGAGATGTTGCGTAAGCTCCTCAGTGAATCAGACTCCGTCTCGTCTGCCCTGAGCCTCGACGACATCAAAGCCCTCCTGACGGTCTAACCCCTCCCCATGCTTTCCACACTCATTCGCCGCAATCGTCCCCGGAGCGAGATGTCGTTCATGGAGCATATCGACGACCTCCGCGTCTCGTTGATTCGCGTACTGGCAGTCTTCATGGTCGGCATGGTGGCGTCCCTGATTTTCTACGAGAAGATCCCCTCCTTCCTCAACCTGCCGCTCGAATGGGCCAAAAGCCCTGAAACCTCACCGATTGGCTTCCTCATCGGCAAAGCCGAACCATCGCTCGCAGCCCTCGGCGACCTCAAGGAGTTCACCTTCATGGGCGTCTGGTCGGTACTCATGTATGCGGCCTTCGCCGCCGGTATCGCCTTGGCCTCCCCCATCTTCCTTTATGAGGTGGTTCGTTTCGTTGGCCCAGCGCTGAACAACAAGGAAAAGCGCGGGCTCATCCCATTCTGCGTCGCGGCACTTATTCTCTTCTTCTGCGGGGCCTCCCTCGCCTTCCTCTGGCTGACGCCCATGTCCGTCCAGATTTGGCACCATTTCGCCAGCGGGATGGGCATCGAGGTGACTTGGCAGGCCTCCGATTATTACTCTTTTGTGACGATGATGAGCCTGCTAACGGGCCTGACGTTCCAATTCCCGCTCGCGCTAATTATCCTGATGTGGCTCGAACTGGTTCGCCCTCGTACGTTACTCAAATCCTGGCGCGGCATGCTCTTCGGTATCCTCGTTCTGGTCGGCCTGATCACGCCGATTGGTGACCCACTTTCGCTCTTTGTCCTCACGGGAATCCTCTTCTGCTTCTACCTCGTCGCGGTGGGCATCGGCGGGGCCATCGTCCGTCGCAAACGCATTGCCCGCGGCGATAAGCCGAACCCTGAGGACGACGATATCAGTGATGATGACGATGATGAGCCAGATCCAGATGGCCCGAATGACTCATCTAATTACGGCTCATCCGCTGGCAGAACCGTCACCGCCGAGCCCAAAGCCATCACGGCCAAACCCAAGTCCGCCCCGCCACCCGCCGAGGGCGACCTGAGCTCGCTCGACTAATCTCCCCCATCGCCATGCGCCTCCCAATCTCACTGCTGCTATTGGCCGCCCTGCCCTTCGCTCACGCGGCGGACCCAGACAATACGTTGTTTGGGAAGAAAGCCGGCACGACGGAGAAAGTTATCGTCACCAAGGTGGTCGAGGTCGAGAAGGCTCCGGCCGACAAGATGGCCCCCACCACAGACAAGCCCGCCATGGAAAAAGAAATGGAGGCCCCCAAGGAAGGCATGAAGCCAAAGATGGAAATGGCAGAAGGTGACAAGCCTGCTACCAAGCCCAAAATGGCTGACGAAGCCGAGGTACCCAAGAAGCCCATGGCTGAAACGGAAGCCAAGAAAGGCGACCCCGAGATGAAGAAGGACGACCCCGAAAAGGCCAAGGAGGAAGAAGCACCGACCATTTCCCCGTTCCGCCCCGCCAAGACGCTGACCGCCCTCGAAAAGCGCACGTTCAAAATTGCTAACCTCAATCGGCCGCTTGCGTTCGAGACTACCCGCGAATTGCAGCGTCTCTTCGCCGTGCTGGCCACGCAATATGTGACCGACGGAAAAACCTTTGCCAAGGCACCCGGCCCAGTGACGGCGGTTTCGTACACGATCTTGCAAGACCTAGGCGAACAGCGCTACGTGGCCAAGGCCTCCTGGCCCACG
>CAMDWM010000158.1:0-3672 GCA_945878755.1 Akkermansia muciniphila | reverse complement strand
ACGCCCATTTTCACCCCGTCGACCAAGGCCGCCGAAGGCCACGACGAGGCGATCACCAACGCGCAGTGCGCGCAAATCCTCGGCGCACAGGTCTTCCGCACAGTCCACGACACGTCGATTGCACTCTACCGCATGGGCGCCGAACGCGCCGCCAAGGCTGGCGTAATCCTCGCCGACACGAAGTTCGAATTCGGCACCGCACCCGACGGGTCACTGGTCCTCATCGACGAGGTGCTGACACCCGACTCTTCCCGCTACTGGCCGGCTTCGACTTGGCAGCCCGGTCGCGCTCAGCCTTCCTACGATAAGCAGTTCGTCCGCGATTGGCTCGAGGCCCAACCATGGGACAAGACCGCCCCTGGTCCACGCTTACCCGACGATGTTGTGGCGAAGACGCAAGCGCTCTACGCGGAGTGTCTTGAGCGTTTGACGGCGTAAAGCACGCTTAAGGAGCGAAAGCGGGCGGTCAGACGGCGTAATTCGGCCGAATGATTGTTCATGGGCATTTCACGTCATTGCACCGACGCGGGGCTTAGCCATCGTGAGGCGTCCATGGAATACTTGAAGCCACTGCTCACGCTGCTCGCCGTGTTGAATCCGATTGGGGTAATCCCGTTCTTCATCCACTTCACGTCGCACCTCACCCCAGCCCAGCGTCAACGCACCATCTGGGTGAGTACGCTCACTGTTTTTCTGGTCATTGCGACGAGCGCCTTGGCGGGGCTGCAGCTGCTGCGCTTCTTCGGGATCTCGATTGCATCCTTCCAAGTCGGCGGCGGCGTGCTGCTGCTCATCAATGCCGTGCAGATGCTCAACGCGAAACCAGCCGATAGCTCCGACCACGACCTAAGCCAAGCGACGGAAAAGCTGGATGCCGGCGACAGCGTGGCGGTCTCGCCGTTGGCGGTGCCGCTCATCACGGGCCCCGCGACGATTTCGACCATGGTCATCTACGCCGAGAAGTCTCACGGCTTAGCTGACCAGGCACTGCTCGTGTGCTACGCAGTCGTCGGCGCCCTCGCAACCTTCGCCTGCCTCATCGCCAGTACACGCATCACCCGCTTCCTCGGTCAGACCGGCATCAACGTCATGACCCGCCTCATGGGCCTCGTCCTCGCCGCCATCGGCGTCGAGATCATGGCCGACGGCCTCGGCAAACTCTTCCCAGCCCTCCTCCGCTAAACGCGGCAACGGGGTCAGGCACCAATAAAGGGGTCAGACCCCAATATTGGTGCCTGACCCCATTATTTAGGCCTGGGACCAATCAACCAGTGTAGTGCGGGAGGCGCCAAGAGAGACCCGTCCAGGCCGAGGTCTTCCAAGCGTCCTTGGTCGCGAGTTCGCGCACGAGGGTATCCTCAGCGTGGACTTCGACATAAAGAAAGGCCTGCGTGGGTCCACCGAAGTGCGCGGAGTTATCGGTGTTGAAGGTCGGGATGCCCAGAGGCAGCGGCTTGCCGGCGACGACGGGGTCGGGTTTCGGACCGCGCCAAGCAAAGACAGCGCGCACGTGCGTGTGGCCATAGAAGATGCCGGCGATGCGGTAAGGCTTGAGGGCGTCGTGGAAGGCCTGCACGTCGGCGTAGTCCCACTCGTTCTTGAGGACGATGTCGTCCGCCACGGGCAAGGCATAGCGGGCAAAGTCCACGTGGTGTGAGATGACCACGGGAGCGCCTGAGTTTCCGACGTGCTTGGCGAGGTAATCCACGAGGAAATCGAGGCTGTCCATCGGGTCGTAGCGCCGCTTGCGGGTGACGGTCTTCACCCGACCGACGGTGATTCCGAGGTTGATGAAGTGCACGCCGTTCACGACCCATGCGTAGTGGAGGCCATTCGCTGAGACGGCCTTAAGGTCCTTACGCTGTTTATTACGCGCGATGATGCCGTCAAGTACGAGGCCCTTGCCGTGCGGGCCGTCGTGGTTGCCGTGGATTTCATACGCGGGAAATTTGAGCCGGCCGTCCTTACCGTCTAAACCATAGTCGGCCTGCCATTCCTTCCACTCAGTGGCCTGCATCTTGGAGATGACGGCTCCATTCTTGTCGCCGCTGTCGATGATATCACCGACATGGATGACCTGACTCAAGGGCAACACCTTGCCACCACCAATCGAGGCGGGGAACTCGGATCCAGGGAGGCGGTTCAGCTGCTCGATGAGGGCGGACGTCGTTGCACGGGAAGCGGGGTTAAGCGACGTGGGGTCGTCCTTGTCGGCGAAGTAATGCGTGTCACCGACGACCGCGAAGGCGACTGGCGTGAAGGCCGGCTTATCGGCCGCGACCAAACGCGCGGAGACGCCAGACACGGCTGCCAGCGAGGCGGCAGCGCCAAGTTTGAGGAAAGACCTACGGGGCAGCATCCAACTTTTCTAGCCGAGCACGGAGCCACCTCAAACCCATATCGGGGCCACCCCCTGATAATGGGGTCAGACCCCAATAATAGGGTCAGACCCCAATGTTGGTGCCTGACCCCGTTATTCAGGCCTGGCACCGTGGAGGGAACCGCGGTGGACAGGTGGGGTCGGACGGCTTAGTCCTTATTCATGAAGCTGACCCCGCTGCTATCGCTCTGCCCCCTGCTCGTCCTCGCCGCCCCGGCGGAACCCAAGTTTCGACTGCAAGAGGTCGATAAGGTCTCCATAGGCTACGGGCTCGCGATTGCCGACGTCGATGGCGACGGGAAGCCTGATATCATCTTGGCCGACCAGCACACGGTGCAGTGGTACCAGAACCCGACCTGGAAGAAGCACATCATCGCCGAGAACCTAACGAAACTCGACCACGTCTGCATCGCAGCCCAAGTCGTCGAAGGTAAATGTGAGATTGCCGTCGGCGCCGGCTGGAACCCTTCCGATACGGTCAATAGCGGGGCGGTGTTCTACCTCAAGGCACCCGCTGACCCGACGCAGAAATGGGAAGCTATTGCCTTACCGCACGAACCGACAGTCCACCGGATGCAATGGGTGCAGATTGACGCTAAACGCTGGGATCTCGTCGTCCAGCCGCTCCACGGCCGCGCCAACAAGAATAACGCCGGAGTCGGGGCCAAGATGATTGCCTATGAAAAGCCTGCCGACCCCAAGCAGCCCTGGAAACTCACCGTGGTCAACGAAGTCGGCCACGTGACGCATAACCTCCATCCGACGCGCTGGAGCACTGGCCCTGCCCAAGAGATTCTCTCCGGCTCCAAGGAGGGCATCTGGCTAAACTCCTTTAAGGCCGGTGCCTGGAGCAACACCGCGCTCACGAACGTTCCGACGGGCGAACTGCGCGACGGCAAACTCGCCAATGGACAGCGCTTCCTCGCGACGGTCGAGCCCTTCCATGGTACGACGTCCGCCGTCTACACCCAAGACGCCGACGGCAAGTGGGTCCGCCAACAGTTGCTCGATGGCTTTAAGGAAGGCCACGCGGTCGCCGTCGCCGATTTCCTCGGAACAGGCTCCGACCAATACGTCGTCGGCTGGCGCGGCACTGACCCGGGCATCCGCCTGCTGACCCCGCTCGACGCCGCCGGCAAGACCTGGCGCACAAGCACGCTGACGACCAAGGAGATCGCGGTCGAAGATTTCAAGGCCGCCGACCTCAACGGCGACGGCAAGCCCGACCTCATCGTCGCCGGTCGCCAGACCAAGAACTTGCTCATCCTCTGGAACGACCGCTGATTCGCTCG
>CAMDWM010000157.1:0-3707 GCA_945878755.1 Akkermansia muciniphila | reverse complement strand
GCGATGCAGGGTGCGTAGTGGTGGCGTTCGAGGTGCTCGATGTCCTTACGGGAAACGAGGTTGATTTTCTCGTTCCACTCGCGGTGGAGCGCCGCCATCTCGATGAGCTTCGCCCACTGGGCTTCTTCGACTTCGGGAAAGAGGGGGATGAGGTCCTGCATGAAAGGCGGTGAGCGTGGGCGGGACGTCCGCTGGTGCAAGCGACTTAAGCGCCCGTCGGCCGCAAGGCCTCACGGAGGCGGCCAATCTGCTCCAGTCGGGCTTGGACGGCATCCCGGTCGACCGCCCGGGCGGCGAGGTGGATGCGGGCGTTCTGACGGAGGTATTCCTTTGTGAGGTGGGCGAGGGCTTTTTCGATTTCCCATTCGGGCTTCACGCCGAGTTCGGTGGCTAAGGCCAAGAGCGGCGGTTCCCAGCCGGCCATGCGGTCACCGGCGACCTTGGGCGAGCGCTTTCTTCCCTTGGGCTCTTGTTCCGCGCGGCGAAGGTGGCGGAGGTATTGCGCGAATTGCTTTAGGTTCATGCGCAGTGCCGCTTCGTCGATGGTCACCGCGGTGCGGCAAGCGACGCCTACGGCTGCGGCAAACTCTGTCGGGGCGACCTTGGCCAGTACCTCGGTGAGTGGGGCGTCGAGTGGTACTTGGCGCGGCGGTGTGCCCGTCATCTTGCCGACAATCCATGCGAGCCGTTCAAGGTCGGTCGAACCGCTGGGAGCGGTCGGTATTTGGTCGGCCCGCGCGGCCTTACGTCGACGCGGGGCGGCTCGTCGGGCCGTTGGACGACGGAAATAGAGCCAGACCATCGCCGCGACGATCCCGAGCACGCCGGTGGCGAGAAAGGTAACGAAGGCGTTGGGCATCTCAGCCGAGCGTGACCCTCGCAACGTTGAGCGATCCGCGGCCAGCGCCTTCATCGCGTAATTCGATGACGAGCGGTTGGCCGGTGCCCAGGTCGCGGAACTCCGCCCGCATGATGCCGTTCAGGTCGTAGGCGAAGGTGACTTCGATGGCTTGGTCCGCCGGGCGTCCAGCGGGCAGGGCCATCTCCACTTCGGCAATGCGGAGCACCATCAGCGGGTCGTTCTCCGGAATTGCGGACTGAGTTACCTCGCACGTCAGGACGCGTTGATCGGCTTCAACGGTGTAATAAGTGCGCGTCCGGGCGACGGGCAATTTCTCTCCCTTGGAGATGATGATGCTGTTCTCGAGTACGCCGTCGTCGTCGAGCGAGAGCGTGCCGTAGTAGTGCGGGGCGATGTCCTGGAAACTAATCTCCGCGGCGCGGCGACGTTGGGCGGGCGAGAGCTTCGCGGGGTCGGCCTTGTGCGCGGCGTAGAGCGCGGCGCCGAGCGCCACCGCAGTGTCAGGGTCGCGTAGCTGTGGTTCTTGTCCGAAGACGCGGCGGACGGCGGCTTGGACGCTGGGCACGCGGCAAGTGCCGCCGGCGAGGAAGACGCCGGCAAGTTCGCGGCGGTCGAGGCCGGCCCGCAGCAGTACACCTTCGCAGGCCATCTCGGCTTGGGCGACAAGTCCAGCGATGGCGGTTTCGAATTCGGCGCGCGTCACTTCAACGTGCACGCGGCCGTGCTTGGCGGAACGCAGCGGGAGCCGGATGGCTTGGCGCGAGGAGAGCCGATGCTTGAGGTCTTCGGCGTCGGCCTTGGAGAACTCACAATCGCCCGCGCGGAGTTCGTCGCCGGTCTCGGCTTGGAACTTGGCGGCCACTAACGCGGAGAGTTTAGCGTCAAAGTCTTTCCCTCCGAGTCGTTGCACGCCTTCGGTGAAGACGACCTGAATGGACATCCCCTTGGCTCGCACGAGCGAGACGTCGAAGGTCCCGCCGCCGAAATCAAAGACTGCATAGAGGCCATCGAGCGGTTGCTTCTGGCCGCGCGCATAGGCGAGGGCCGCCGCGGTCGGCTCGTTGATCATGTGCACCTGCGCGAAGCCCGCGCGGCGTGCGGCCTCGAGGGTGGCCTCACGGGCGGCGTTGGTGAAGTTTGCGGGGATGGTGATGACTGCCAGATCGACGGGGCCGTGGGCGGCCTCGGCGTGGGTGCGGACCTTACGGAGCAGCAGGGCAGAGAGGTCGAGCGGCGTAACGCGTTGGCCGAAGACCGGGTGGGAGACGCCTGTGCCCATATCGCGTTTGAATTCTAGGAAGGCGTGTTCGGCGTCCTCGGCCATCGCGCGGGCTTCGCGGCCCACGACGACGTGCGTGGCGGTCTCAAAGCAGAGGGCCGAGGGCGTAATGGCTTCGCCTTCCCAGTCGCGGACGATTTCGGGGGCTCCAGACTCGTCGACGCGCGCGACGATGGTCGTCGTCGTGCCGAGGTCGATGCCGAGGAGGTGGGCCATCCGTAAGGTTTATATGAACGTAAGGGCCGGGCGGGGGAAGGCGAAACCCTTTACGCTTCCCAGCGGTCGGTCGGTCTTTAGTAAAGGAGTCATGCGTCCCCTGCTTGCCCTGCTGTGCCTCACCCTCGGCCTCACTGCCGCCGAGCCCGCTCCCTTGGGGCCGATTGTTCAAGCCCTCGAAGTGAAGTGGCCGAAGAACCGGACCATGCATATCGTCTGCCATGGCCATAGCGTCCCGGCGGGTTATTTCGTCACGCCCATCATTCAGTCCAATGAGGCCTATCCAGCAGGACTCCAGACTGGCCTGCGCGCCCGCTTTCCGAACGCCGTGCTCAACGTCATCGTCACCGCCATCGGTGGCGAAGCCTCCGACCGTGGTGCTGCCCGTTTTGAGCGCGACGTGCTGGTGCTGCGTCCGGCCGTCGTGACAATTGACTACTCCCTAAACGACCGCCGTATGGGGTTGGAGAAGGCCAAGGCCAATTGGGCTACCATGATTGTCGCGGCCAAGGCGGCGGGCATTAAAGTCATTTTACTGACCCCGACGCCGGATCAGTCGGCTAAGATCGACGACCCGCAGGACCCGCTGAACCTGCATGCGGAGCAGGTGCGAGCTTTAGCGAAGGAGCACGACGTCCTGCTCGTCGACAGCCTCGCGCTCTTCAAGGCCAAGGTCGCCGCGGGTACGCCGCTCAAGGACCTCATGTCGCAGGTCAATCACCCCAACACCGCCGGCCACGCCCTCGTCACGGCCGCCTTGCTGGACCTCTTCCGAAAGTAGTCCGTAGTTTGCTGTTTCCTTCTGCCGTTCCCTCTCCAAACCTGTCGCTCCTATGTTCCACCATATCGTCTTCTTCTACCTAAAAAAAGACCTGACCGCCGCCCAGCGTGCGGAATTCGAGGCCAAGCTCCGCGGCCTGCTCGCAATTAAGTCCATCCACAGCGGGTACGTCGGTATCCCGAGCAAGCACGCCGTCCGCCCGATCATCGACACCGCCTACGACTTCGCCGAGTTCTTCGTCTTCAAGAACCACGCCGATCACGACGCCTATCAAGTCGACCCGATCCACCAGGCCTTCATCGCTGACTGCAAGGCCTACTGGGATTCCGTCAAAATCTACGACTTCGAATAAGCCGAAGATTTAGGTAATAAAAAGGCCGCCTATTTGGGCGGCCTTTTTTGTTCACTTCGCCGTCGCGCCGTCGTGCTTGGCGTGGAGGCGCTGCCAGTAGTCTTTCCAATACTTGTCGTAGTAATCCTGAGCCGCGGTGTCGATGTGCGGGAGTTTCTTTACCTTCGGGGCTGTGGTCGGATCGTAGCCAGCGAGGTGTCCTTGGCCGGCGCGGAGG
>CAMDWM010000156.1:0-3711 GCA_945878755.1 Akkermansia muciniphila | reverse complement strand
CCCACCACGCCAGTGGTGACGCCGACGAAGCCTACTTCCGGGTCCTGCCAGAAGTCTGAGTCTCAGCGCGAAAAGAAGTCCGACGAAAAGAAGAGCGAGAAGAAGAGCACGCCGAAGCCAGCTCCGATCAAGTCGGCTGCGCCTGCTTGCAAAAAGAAATAAGCCTAATCTAACGACTGCCTAGAAAGCCGGACCTTGGTCCGGCTTTTTTATTGGTGCAGTTCGGCTTGGGCACGTTTTGTTCGGTCTATCGCCATGGCCTCGTTCCCGTATCTCTTCTGGTTGCGCATGGGCTTACTGTCCTGGGGTGGCCCCGCCGCGCAGATCGCCTTGCTGGAGCAGGAGTGTGTGGAGAAGCGAGGCTGGCTGACGTCGGCGGCCTTCACGCGGGCGCTAGGTCTTTGCATGTTCTTGCCGGGCCCAGAGGCACAGCAACTCGTGGCTTGGATTGCCTGGCGCAGTCATGGCTGGCGTGGAGCCGCCGTCGCGACGTTGGGCTTTGTGTTGCCCGGGTTAATCGCCTGCGGTGTCTTGGCTTGGCTTTATGCAGTGGGTAGCGGTTGGGAACTCTTGCCTGGCGTGTTTGCGGGTGCCCGTGCCGCGGTGGCGGGGGTCATTTTGGTGGTCGGCGTGAAGATGCTACTCCGGACCTGCGAGGCCTTCCCCCGGCGGCTGGCCGCGGGCTTGTCGTTCGGGGGGTTATTTTTTGGGGCGCCTTTTGTCTTCATCGCTTTAGTTGCGGGTTTACACGGTTGGTATGTGCGTCCAGACGATGAGGAAGCACTGCCACCTGTCAGCGATCAGTTGCGCTCAGCGGTGAAGTGCTTGGGGCGTTACCTCTTGCCCGTGCTGCTGGTCTATTTGGCTTTATGGTTATGGCTTAAGCATAGCCATGGCTACGTGCAGCTCGTTGAGGTCTCGCTCTTCGCGGTGCTCACGTCTTTTGGGGGTGCTTACGCGGCCCTGGGTATTTGGCGCGTGCGGGCGAACGCGTTGGGCTGGCTTGGCGATGTTCGGTTCGGGGACGCGTTGGTCGTGGGTGAGGCCACCCCAGGGCCTTTGCTGCTGGCCGGAAGTTTTATCGGCTTCTTGGCGGGGTTCAACGGCCTGCTCTTTGCTGACCATGGTGGGATTGGCTTTGGTCTACTGGGTCTTGTGACCGCGGCGGTCTTCACGTTTGTGCCTTCAACCTTGATCCTCTTGGCCTGCGCACCCTTGGCGGAAGAGGGGGTCGGTGATCGTCGCTTTCACGATGCGCTTGGCATGGTCTCGGCCGTCGCCGCCGGGGCTATTGTTTTCTTAGGCGGTGCCCTGTGCTGGTCACTGTTCTCGACGCCCCTATTCATGCTCGTTTCCGCGGGAGCCGCCTGGATGTTCTACCAGCAGAAGCTCTCCGTGCCGGCTTTGGTCGGGGTGGGGGCGGTCATCGGTTTATTTAGTGCCAGATAAGCCAAATCTGCTTGATGTGACCTAAAAGGGCTTCATTAAATAAGCCACCATGAAGAACCTCTTCCGTCTCCTCGCCCTTGTGGCCGTTTGCTCCTCGCTGGCTATCGCCGCCGCCACTTCCGCTGCTCCGGACGTGGATAAGTCCAAGTTCAAGGCTGGCGGTTGCTGCGATAAGGCCGAAAAGGGTGGCAAGCCCTGCGCCCACCCTTGCTGCGTCAAGGCAGCCAAGGACGCTAAGGTCTGCGAGAAGTGCAATCCTGTCGCCAAGGACGCTCCGGCTCCAGCCAAGGATGCTCCGGTCACTAAATAATCTCGCCGTTGCTTTAGAAAGGCCGGACCCGTGGGTCCGGCCTTTTTTGTTGGGCGGCGTCTTGCACTGGCTAGGGAGGGTGTTTAGGTCTTAGTGATGAAACGTCACCCCGTCCTGAGTTCAATTGTGCTGCTAGGCTTTGCGGTCGGCTTGTTCTTCTGGACGAGGCCCGCCCCAAGCCAGGCCTCCGCTGCTGCCCCGACGACCACGCCTGCTGTGCCAGCGGTCGCGCCTGCTGTGCCAGTTTTAACTGAGACGCACTATGGCACCTGTAAGGCTTCGAGCGATGGCATCGGCAAGACCTACCACGGCCGCGAGATTTCCCACGTGATGGGTCACCCGGGCATCGGTTGGTTAGAGCGGACGGAGCGCGAAAAGGAAGAGGCACCCTCCAAGGCCATCGCCGCCCTCAAGCTTGCGCCCAACGCAGTCATCGCCGACCTCGGCGCGGGCTCGGGGTACTATACTTTCAGGTTGGCTCCGTTGGTGCCGCAGGGCCGCGTGGTCGCCATCGATATCCAGCCCGAGATGCTGGCGTACATGAAAGAGGAACTGCGTGCGCGCGGTCTCAAGAACGTCGAACCCCACCTCGGCTCGGTGACGGAACTCAAGCTACCTGATGCCTCGCTCGACGCGGTCTTGATGGTCGATGCCTACCACGAATTCGATCACCCCGCCGAGATGCTGATTTCAATGAAGGCCGCCCTCAAGAAGGGTGGCCGTATCTACTTAGTGGAATTCCGCGCCGAAGATCCCAAGGTGCCCATCAAGCTGCTGCACAAGATGTCCGAAGCCCAAGCCCGTAAAGAGTTCACGGCGGCTGGGTTTCGTTTCCTGGAGAACCGCCCTGACCTGCCTTGGCAGCACCTGATGGTCTTCGAGAAGCCTTAGGTATCTTAAGCGCTTGGCAGGGGGAGGGCGTAGGCTATGTCTAAGGTCATGCCCCGCTTTCTTGCCCTCTTACTATGCGTAGTTGGCCTGCCGCTCGCTGCTGCCGATTACGTCGTCCTGGTTTCGAAGGAGACGCAGGCGGACGCAGGCTGGGCCAAGGTCGTGGACCGGCTGCAAACTAACTATCAGGCCAAAGTGCTGACTTATCAGGCCGACGTGCTGGAGTGCCAGGCCGCGCTCCGCCAAGCCCAACCGCGCTGGGTCTGTTGGGTGGCGCGTCCGGTGGAACTGGGCACCAAGTCAGCCTATGCTATCCATCAACTCGCCCGGGATAACGACTCGGACCCCTACGAAGATTTTCAGTGGGGCATCATCACCGGCCGCACCGCTGAACTGGCGCTCAAGCTGGCCGCTCCGGCCGAGCCCCTAACGATTCGTAAAGTCGGCGCTTCGACCGCCTTCGCTTCGGACTGTGTCCAGAGCGGTTACTGGTTCTCTGAATTCAAAGCCGGCGAGGTCTGGGTGAAGGACGGGACTCCTTTAGTGGTTAAGGGACAGGGGGCGGCGGATTCTACGGAATCCATCGCAAAGCGCCTAAACGAGGCTGACACCGATTGCTTCATCACTTCGGGCCATGCGAGCGAAACGCAGTGGGAGCCGGGTTATCGTTACCGCAACGGTATCTTTACGCACCGCGACGGTGTGCTGGTGGGCAAGTCGCTCGATGGTAAGATCCACGAGGTCCGCTCGCCTAATCCGAAGGTCTACCTTGCGGTCGGCAACTGTCTCATCGGTAACGTCCCAAAGAAGGAAGACTGCATGGCCTTGGCTTGGTTGAATACCGGTGGGGCCTTACAGATGCTCGGTTACGTCGAGCCGACCTGGTATGGTTACGCCGGGTGGGGCGTGCTGGATTACTTTGTCGAGCAACCCGGCCGTTTTAACGTCAGCGAGGCCCGCCTGGCCAATCACCATGCCTTGCTCTGGACCTTGGCTGAGGCCAAGGCCGGCCGTCTCAAGGCCAATATCCGTGGCCTTGAGTTCGACCAGAATGTGACCGT
>CAMDWM010000155.1:0-3728 GCA_945878755.1 Akkermansia muciniphila | reverse complement strand
TCGCTGAACATCGCCTACGAACATGCCTTGAGCAACGAAGGCGGTGAGTTGAACGCAGGCTTCGCGGACGCGGCCGTACCGACGTCCTTCAGCGTCCGGACCTCCGGTGCCGGCCAAGACCTGCTCCGTGCTGGCCTCGGCTTTAACCTGGCACTCGGCGAAGGCCGCGCCGTTACCCTGGGCTACGACTACCACTCCGGCGCCGACATCAAGTCCGCCCACCAAATCAAGGCTGGTTACTCGTTCCGCTTCTAAGCCTCCACGGAGTCGTTAAACGCAGGCCGCCCATTCGGGCGGCCTGCTTGTTGGTTGAGGTTGAGAGCCCATAGAGACAGGCCAGGCCCCGCCTCCGTGCTAATCAGGGGGTATGGGGCGCAACCCCCGACCAGCAGCAGGTTCTTGTTTCCACCTGTCGGGATTAGCCTACAAACACCCTACCCCATGGCCACGTTGTTGCGCTTTTTCCTGCTTACCCTATCCGTCATCGGCCTCGCCGCCGCACCCGCTGACCTATTGGACGGCAAGTCCTTCGCGGGCTGGGAAGGCGATACGGGCAAGGTCTGGCGCATCAGCTCGGGAGCCATCGAAGCCGGGAGCCTCAGCCAGCCCCAGGAGAAGAATAACTTCCTAGCCACGGTGCAGGCCTATGAGAACTTTGACCTAACACTACAATGGAAGCTCGAAGGCACCAAGGGCTTCGTGAACGGGGGCGTGCAGTTCCGGTCCACCCGTATCCCGAATCATTATGAGATGAAAGGCTACCAGGCCGACCTCGGCGCGGGCTACGACGGCTGCCTGTATGATGAGAGTCGCCGCAACAAGGTCCTCGCTCGGCCCGACGCCCCCACCCAGAAAAAGGCCATGAAGGCGCTGGGCGAGTGGAACGATTACCGCATCCGCGCCGAGGGCCCACGCATCCAAATCTGGCTTAACGGCGTCCAGACCGTCGACTACACCGAAACCGATGCGGCGATTCCGCAGACCGGGCTGATCGCGCTACAGATTCATGGAAACGCAACCTCGCTCGTGCGTTACCGCAATCTTCGTATCGAAGCATTACCCGCGTCGCCCGCCACACCTGCCCCTAAGAAAGTCAGTCAGCTCTTCGATGGAACCACCTTGGCGGGCTGGGGCGGTGAAGCCACCCGCTTCTGGAAAGTCCAAGACGGCGCCATGGTGGGCGGCGGTCCAGCTCAGCCCGTTGACTCTTGGTTGGCCACTACGCGTTCCTTCGAGAACTTCGACCTGAGATTCAAAGCTAAGACCGTCGGCAAAGTCGGCACGGGCCTATTCTTCCGGAGTGAGGTTGCCCCGGGTAAGCGTATCGTCGGCTGGGAATGCGACATCGGCCAGGGCTACGATGGTGGCCTATTCAAAGAAGGGCCCAAGGGCGGTATGATCGCCTACCCGACCAAAGAAAAAGTGGCGGCGACGGTCAAGGCAGGCGACTGGAATGAGTACCGCGTTCGCGCCGAAGGTGCCCACCTCCAAACTTGGGTTAACGGCGTACTGATGGCCGATTACCACGAGCCCGCTTCGCGGCGGCGCCAAGGGTCTTTCGCGCTGGAGATTTCCTCCGCTGGCGGTGGCCAAGCCTTCTTTAAGGATTTCGCCATCGAGGAGTTACCGCCGAGCCCACTGGAAGCCGCCTTGCTGCCCGCGCCCATGCAACGCCTAAGTTCCACCCCTCAGGCGCAGGCGCGACCAGCAGCATTCACGGATCGTCAGTTCGCCATCGCCCCCGCTGAGGTGATTGTCTTTACGGGCGGCGAAAACATGGTGATCGAACAACGCCAAGGTGAACTGGAAGCCCGCCTCACCCAGCATGGGCAGAAGCTGGCGCCCAAATTCCGCCACATGAGTTGGGAAGGTGATACGGTCTTCCGGCAGAACCGCATGATGGAATGGGGCTCTTGGCGTGAGAATCTCGTCGGCGCTGGCGCCACGATGGTGTTCACGTGGTTCGGCCAAGTCGAAGCACTCGACGCCACGCGCACGCCCGCGGATTTCAAGGCCGCCTACGCGACACTACTCCAAGACTTTGCCGCCGTAACCCCCCGGCTCGTGGTGATTGGACCCGCCCCGTTCGAGAAGCCCACTGACGTACGCATCCCTGATAACACGGGACTTAACGCCCGGCTCGCAGAATTTAACGAGGCCGCCCGTTCACTCGCACAAGCCCGCGGCTTGGTCTTCGTGGACTTGTTCACCGCGCTTAAAGACGCCCCCCAGCCACTCACCCGCGACGGCATGCATTTCACCGCAGAGGGCTCCCAAGTCGTCGGCGAAGCCATCGCCCAAGCACTCGGGTGCCCCGCCCCAGTCGCTCCCACGTTGCGTATGGCTATCATCGAAAAGAACCGCCTGTGGTTCGATACCTGGCGCTGCATGAACTGGGCCTTTGCCTATGGCGACCGCACCACCCAGCCGTTTGCTAAGCCTAGCGCCGATCGTCCCTCGTTCGTCGATGAGTTAAAGAAACACCTCCCGCGACTCGAACACGCCGAAGCCACCATCCTCGCTGTGGCCCGCGGCGAAAAGGCCCCGGCCCCACTCCCGCCCGCACCACCACGTGCTGATCCAGCCGCACTCTCCCCCGACGAAGAGAAAGCCAACTTCAAGCTACGCGCGGGCTTCGACGTCAGTCTGTTCGCTGACGAAAAACTCGGCGTGATCCGTCCCGTCCAAATCCGCTGGGACGAGCGGGGCCGCCTCTGGGTGGCCTGCATCCCCTCGTACCCTCAACTGCAACCGGGTGAACACGGCAACGACTACATCCTTATCGTCGAAGACACCGATGGCGACGGCAAGGCGGACAAGGCGACACGCTTCGCCGAGGGCCTGACCATGCCAATGGGTTTTGAGTTTGCCCCCGCCGAAGTGGGCGGCGGCATCTACGTACTCGAGAGTACCCAGTTGGTGCACCTACCCGACCGTAATCACGATGATCGCGCCGACAGTCGCGCCGTCTTATTAAGCGGCTTCGGCACCGGCGACACCCACCAAAATGCCAATTCGCTACGCTGGGGTCCCGATGGTTCTTTGTGGTTCACGCAGGGCTACCACATCTGGTCCTACGTCGAAACCCCACACGGGCTCGCCGAACTCAACCGCAGCGGCGTCTGGCGCTTTAACCCACGCACGCTCCAACTGAATTCATTCCTCAATGAGAGTGCCGGGGGGCTTAATTGCTGGGGCACGACCTGGGACGAGTATGGCCAGACGTTCCATGGAAGCGGCGCGGATATGACGATCTGGCACACGACACCGGGGCTGATTCCTACCTTACATGCCCTGCCGATGCCGACAGCCCTCGCCGTTTCGCGGGGCAAAAGCATGGAGCCGGAATTCCTCGGTGGCAGCCACCTGCCGGCCGACTTGTCCGGCGTGTTAATGAAAAGCACCTACTTCACCAGCCAGGTCCAACTCTATCGCCTCCGCGATCAGGGGTCTTCGTTCGCGACCACCGACCTCGGCGACTTAATGTCCGGTGGCAAAGAATTCCGCCCCGTGGAAGCGCGCCTCGGTCCCGATGGTTCTATCTTCGTCGCTGACTGGCTCAACCCGGTTATCGGCCATTACCAAGCTAGCTACCGCGACCCCCGTCGGGACCGCTCGCACGGCCGCATCTGGCGCGTGACGGCGCAAGGCCGGCCACTCGTGAGCAAGCCCGACCTAATCCATGCCAACGCGAACGAATGGGTCCGTCGACTTTCCTCGCAGGAGCC
>CAMDWM010000154.1:0-3741 GCA_945878755.1 Akkermansia muciniphila | reverse complement strand
GCACGGTCGAGGTTGAAGACCGTGCGCGACTTTTTGAAGAGTTCGGTTTCCGGCGAGTTCACGTACTTCGCCTCGCGGGAAGGGTCATCCTGCGGTGTGATATCAAGGGTCCGGGCGGTGAAGGCGATGACGCGGCCTTGGATGTCGCGAATCGGAATAACCAGCCGGCCACGGAAGCGACAACGCCAGCGGGCGGGGTCGGGTACGCGGTCGGTCCCGAAGAAGAGGCCAGTCTGCGCCAAGGCTTCCTTGCTGTAGCCTTTCTTAAGGAGTCCCGGGATGAGCTTGGAGTCATCGACCGGCGCGAAGCCGATGCCAAAGTCATCGGCGACGGCGAGGTCGAAGCGACGCTTCTCCGTCCAGTAGTTCTTAATCCATTCTCCATGGACGGCGTCTTCTAGGAAGCAGCGGCGCCAGTAGTCGGTGACGAGCTCGTGAATCTCCAAGAGCTGTCCGCGCATCGAGCGCTCGGAACTGGTCTCGCCGCCGTTCTCGTACTCGAGCTGGAAGCCAAAGCGCATGGCCACCCTTTCGATGGACTCAGGGAAGTCGAGGCCCTCGCGGGTCATGACTAACTTAAAGGCGTCGCCGCCTTGTTGGGTGCTGAAGCAGTACCAGAGCCCAGTATCAGGGTTGACCTTAAAGGAAGGGCTTTTCTCGGATTTGAACGGACTCAGACCCCACCAGTCGCGCCCACGCTGTTTCATCTGGGTGTAGTCGCCGGCCAACGCGACGATGTCCGCCCTTTGGCGAAGGTCATCGATGGATCTGCGAGAAATTCTGGCCACGGCTGTCAAGGGGTGCGTGTCAAGCGGGGCTCGGCAACCTCATTTAGTTCCCATTCCGCCGCGTAAGTTCCCACTTAGGGGTGCCTAAGGGGGCTAATCTGTCAAGGGGTGGAGGCAAAATCCCAGCTTAACACTCGTCGCAGAGCTTGTGGCGGATGTCTTTGGCCTCTTGGCGGCACTGGCTGGCCTCGACCTCCCGGCCTTGGGCTTCGAGGGCCTCGGCCAGGTTGGTCAGGATTGTGGCGGCCTCCCGGCGACCGCGGGTGTGCAGGCGGTATTCCGTGGCTAAGAGCTTCCGCTGGATGCGTTCGGCCTCGGGGGCGTTACCCTGACGCAGTTCCACGCTGGCTAAAATACTCCAGAGACCGGTCACGTCTTCGTGGTCGGGTCCGAGTCGGATGGTCTCGCAGGCCAGGGCTTCACGGTAGCAATGGATGGCCATGGGTAAATGGCGCAGGCGGTAGTAGCAGCCCGCCAATTGGGTGAGTCCGTTGGCGTAGTCGGCGGGGTCACGGTCTTTGTCTTTCGCCAGCGCGGCGAGGTAGTCCTCATATCCCTTGGCCGCTGCGGTGAAATTTCCTAAGCTGCTGGCGGTACGGGCGCTGGCCGCAAATTGCGCGGCCTCGCGGTTTTTTGCCGACACGGGTTTGACTACAGCGACCGGAACTTCTGGCACGACCGTGCAGGCGACGCCGAAGGACGCCGCCAGCAGCGCAAGCAGCCGACACGTGCCCATGCGTTAGTCGCCGAGGAAGGTGACGTCATCCCACTGGGCCTTGAAGTAAGGAGAGGTGAGGTCTGGTTCGACGACGAGAGAATGGTTACCGGCGGCGAAAATCACCGTGGATTTACCGTCCTTGAGTTCGAGTGGCTTGCCATCAATCCAAGCAGCCTTCACGCCGGTCAGCAGGAGTGGTTTAGTCGTCGCCGCTGAGGCGGTGAAACGGGCTTCCGCGTAGAGGCGGCCCGGATTGAACTCCTTGAGGAGTTGCCCGCTGATCAGCGAATAGATGGTCGCGGGAGGGCCCGACTTTGCCAGTGCGCCAGGGGGTTGGTCTTGGAACGTCCACGTGCGGGCGACGTTGTTCTTGCTGGTGTCGAAGGGCCCAGGCTTACCGATTTCGCCGAGGAAGGCGTAGAGGCTGCGCTTGGGCACGAACTCGAGGCCATCTACCAGTCCAGCGGGCATGAGGCTGCCAATATTCTCGCGTTTCACGAGGTTGGCCTTGCTGACGGGGAGTTCCACGCCCGGGCCCGGACGAATGATAATGTCGCTCGTCGTTTCACGGGCCGGGATACCAGTGAGAACGCTGCCGTCTTTCATCGTGAAGGCAAAGCCATGGTAACCTTCCTTAATCTTCGAAGCAGGGTTGATGACGCTCTCGACGATGTAGTCAATGGGCGCGCTGGCGCCGATGCTGGATAGGTCGGGTCCAAGCTTACCGCCCGCACCACCAATGGCGTGACAGAGTGCGCAGCCACTCTTGCGGTAAACGATTTCGCCTTCGACGGGATCGGCGCCACGCTTGAGCGCATTCACCATGCTATTCACTTCGGCGTTGTAGTCGCGCTCGCCCGCCTTGCCGCCAGTGAGCGGGGTGAGGACGTCGACCAGGGCCTTGCCCGTCCGGCCCGAGCCCTTGGCGGCTTGGAGGGCAGAGGCGTAGGTTTCCGGCGTGAGGCCCTTGGGGAAGTCCTTGGCTAGACGGGCTGCGAAGGCAGCGTTGGTGAAGAGTTCCTGCCAGGTGCTGACCGCCTCGTTCTTCTTGAGTTGCGCGAAGATACCTGGGAGCACCTTAAGCGCTTCGGCCGGGGCGTGCACGGAGAGCCCGATAAGGGCACCGCGTCGGACGGAGAGTGGCTGGGCTTCGGCAGCGAGTGACCTCAATGCGTTGACGGAGGCCTGTTGTCCGATGTCACGGAGGGCCTTGAAAGCGAAGTCGCGAGCGGCTGGGTCTTTTTCTTGTCCGGCGAGTTTGGCAATTTCAGCAACGGACGATGCCAGTTTCCAAGATCCGCTTAGGCGAACCGCGGATAGACGAAGGTCACGGTTGTCGGATTGGAATAAGGCGCCGAGGGCGGTGAGGTCACCCGTGGGGCGAACGTTACGCGTGAGGGCAGCATCGACGAGCGCACCGGCAGCTCGCACGCGGGCAGCGGTTTGTAGCGCATTCTCTTTGGTGAGTAGTCCGAAGAGTTGCGTGAGTTCGGCTTCACCGCCGGCCTTGCCGATAAGTTCAATCCAAGGACCCGAGCCCGCAGCGTCGATGGTGCGTCCCTTGAAAAGGGCTTGGATGTGCGGGCCGCTCACCACGGGGTCAGCGGTCTTGACGAGTCGGTCCAGCTTAGCTTCACGGCCGTTCAGGAGCTCGGGCTGGGCTACGATGGCTTTAAACCAGGTCTGGGCCACTTCGTTACCACTCGTCCACGCGGCGAAGTCTAAGAAGTTGTCTTCTGGGTTGTTGGGGAGGTTGTCGAGGATGGCGTCCGCCGAAGCGAACGTTCCGACCCGAGCCAAGGCGCGGTAGGCTTCGAGCTGCACACGGGGGTTGGCGTGTTTAAGAGTAGCGGCAATCGCTGGAACGTCTTTCGGCTGCACCAAGCGGTTGGCCTTGCCGAGCTCGCGGAGGGCAACTTGCACGGTGACGGCATCGGTGCTCTTCAGCATGGCCAAGAGTTCGGCGGAGCTCTCAGTACGACCGCTAAGTAACCAAGCGGCGTGGCGTCGGCTGACCTCATCCTTAGCCCAACCGCTGACGGCTTTTTGGAGCGACGCTTGGTCGAGGAGCAGAAGTTCGCGGCGGGCCTGTTCGAATTCCCAGCGATTCGCTGAGGTGAGTTTAGCGAGTAAGGCCGCCGGCTTTTGACCAGCAAGGGGTTCCCAGGCAATCGGTTTGCTGGCCGTCGGTGCGATGCGCCAGATGCGGCCGTGCTGCTTGTCGCGGCGCGGATC
>CAMDWM010000153.1:0-3765 GCA_945878755.1 Akkermansia muciniphila | reverse complement strand
TCCGCGCCCTGCTCGCCCGGGAAGGCGAAGAAGACCCCGAGGTGCTGTTCGCAGAAGCGACCGACTGCAATGCGCGTCGCGGCGGGATTATTGCCGACGAGGTAGACGGATTGGCCGACCACCGCGCGTCGGGCGGTATCGCCCTCGGCGTCCGGAGCGGAGATGCCAGCGAACTTGGCACCAGCGGTCTTGCCGACATAGATGGCGAGCTCGGGGCCGCGGACGCCTTTGGTCTCGTGCACGATGGCCGGGCGGACGCCCGAGACGCGCTCGCACCAATCGGCGAGCGTGCGGGCGGCGTGTAATTCATCGACCTCGGGTTCGACCGGCAGGACGATCGGAGCCCAGACGCCGGCATCGAACAATCCGCCCGCGCGCGCGATGACGGTAAGCAGGAGGATAAAGATGAATGCCAGGGGGCGGGGCATGGGGTGGTTATAGGGGGCAAGTGGGCTGCTTGGCAAGGGAGGCAATGGGCAGCGACAGCACCACGTGCTGTCCTAAGTGCCTTGATGTGCTCCCAACCGCTAACCGCCAACCGCTAATACCTATCACGGGTAGGGTCGAGCATCCCTGCCGACCGCGGCCGACCAAGGATGGTCGGCCCACCCTTCTGCTCCGGGCACAAAAAAGCCGCGCAAGATGCGCGGCTTTAGGGGGTTAAACTTAAAATTATTCAGCCAGGACGAGCAGGCTATATCCGCCGAACCAGCGGGCGGACAATTTCTTTGAAAATAACCCGACCAATCGGCGGGGTAGGTTGGCTAGCGTCCGCCGGAAGCTTGGGTGTAACTTGGCTAAAGCAACCCCTCCATCCGTATACATATAGTCGATGACCTTGTGCCCGGTGTCGGTGAGCGTGTCCAAGGCCGATTCTGCCGAGAAATAATGTAGGTGCCCGACTGTCCGACGACCGACGACAAAGCGCGCCCGCAAGACGGATGACACATGGATATCCAATGGGATATGGTAGATCTTATAGCGCGCCTTAGTTTGGCATTTCGCGGTGAAACCTATGTAATCTGGGATATGCTCAATGACGTCGATGACGAGCAGCAGGTCGTAATACTCCGAACTTACGAGCATGTCTTCGCAGGAAAAACTCAGTCCGGGCTGGCGATGCTTTTCCGCCAATCCGATCGCCTCTGGCGAAATATCAAAGCCCGTAAATTGACGTCCTTCACCCAGCTGATTCGCGAGCGCTTTAACGACGCCGCCCGCTCCACATCCGATTTCAGCGACCTTCTTAAAATTGATTTTATTTCGTCCTAAAAACTCCATGATCTGGCTCGCCTTCCACGGCGAATCTTCGTCATGCCAGGTTGGGTTTTTAAAAAGGTATTCCTGATTAATATATATGTTATCCATGAAAATTAGGAAATGCGGCCGACGATATTATGAACAGCTGTGGCAAAGCGCTGCGGTCCGTGCGATTGGGCTACGGCAATGCTAGCCGCTTGCGCCCGGACCAACCCTAGGTCATTCACTTTCGCTAATTTAAGAAGCGCAGCGACTAAGCTGCTGAAGTCATTTGTTTTGAATAGTTCAGCATTCAAATGCGTTGCGAGGTCGGGCGCGGAGCCAATGGCATCAGAGAGTAGCAGCTGGCAACCCGAGAGCGCGGCTTCATGCACGACCAAACCCCAGGCCTCGGAGTTGCTCGGCAGGGCGAAGATTCGCGCATCACGGTAGAGGGCGCCGAGCTGCTCGGGTTGCACGAAGCCCATTACCTTAATAGCCGGGTGCGCGGGAATCGCGCTTTGTAGCGGCCCGCTGCCATACATGCAGAGCTCCCAACCCGGGAGGCGGTCGGCGACGGCAGCGAAGGCCTGGGCGAGCGGTACGCACCCTTTGCGTTCGATATATTGACCCACGAAAATGATGCGCTTCGGCCGATTCGCCAACGGAGGGCCGTTGAAGAAGAGCTGCGGGTCAGCTCCGTACATCCCCTCGAATATTTTTCCATCCGGCATCCCATACCAGCGAGCCAAACGCCTGCCGGATTTCCCAGGGACCAGTACGGCCGAGAACTTGCGCCTCTGGAATGCTCGGAACCAAGGAGCCCCGGCCATCTGGCGGAGGTCGCCTCTCCAATTATTATCCATCAGCAGACAGACTTTGCCACCCGCGGCCCGCACTTCGTCTCCCAAGGCATTGAAGGCCGGATAGGCCCAGCCGGATTGGAAGAAAACCCGCGGCACATCTAGGCCGAGTTTACGCCAAGTCGCCGGATGTGAGGCCTCCACCCAATGGACCGGTCGGCCCAAGGCCGCCTCGACTCCTTGGATCGGGACTTGCGCACGCGAACCGACTACGGGGCAGTCCTGCCCCAGCTCCGCACTCGCGGCGGCAAGCTGACGGGCCGCATATTGCGGAAGCCCGTGCCAAGAAAAGGCAGCTGAGGGGAGCATGACGGAGCGACTCAGGGCTTAGGGGCGTCGGCGAACTGACGGCTCCAGATTTCCGCGCAGGCCAAAGCCAGAATTTTATAACATGCGTCGCTTTGGCCGCGCGCATTTTCCGCGATTAACCGCCGGATGGCGACAGGATCAAGCAAGCCGCGGCGACGACTTCCCGCGCGATTTCGTCGAGCTGCGGATAGACGTGATGAAGGGGCCCTACCGCCACTTGCATGCCACCCCCCGACTACACAAGTCGTCGCATGAAGGAATATCCGCGGACGCGATGACATCTTATAAGCGAACTTCAGGAGATAACTCCGAATAGTCACGACGCATGGGCAGGAAAGAGCCGCTCTTCGATCTCGAGCAGAGCTTGGCCAAATGCCGCCATCGTACAATCTGGGGGGATTTGACATCCGGTCGACCAGCGGGACAGCTCGGCCGGGTGATTCAGGCAGAAGCGCACGGCTTCGTTGATTGAAGCGGCCGAGACCTCGCCAAGCCGAAGGCCGTTGATACCCGGCCGCACCACGTCACCGCAATGACGTGAAGCGATGAGCGGCAGGCGCCAGGCCATGCACTCCAACTGCGTGAGCCCGAACGCATCGGACAAGGTGGGGAAGAGGAAGACGTCGGCTTCGCGGTAAAGCGCTTCTACCTGCTTCCGCGGGACGACGCCAAGAATCTTGACGCGTGGATTGGCGGCGACTTCTGGAGGAATCGGCACCCCGATCGAGCCACCGAAGGTGAACTCTACCGGCAGGTCGCGCATGGCTTGGATGGCTTCGAAGAAGCGGCCGATCCCCTTGCGCAGGCTCATCTGCCCGACATGCAGCACCCTGAGCGGGCGGGCGGCATCGAAAGTAGTCGGATATTCCCGCACGAACCCGTGCTCACCTTCGCCCTCATGCGCAAAGGGAATCATGGAAATTTTCCCGGCAGGGATGCCGTTGGCAACGAGGTGTTCCCTTCCCCATGCGGAATTCGAGATGACGTGGTCGGTCTCGTGATATTCTAGAAGCGTCCGCGCGTGAAATCCTGCCGGGGCACGGTAGGACTTCTCCGTCATCGCGGGATAACGGGCGCACTCGCCAGCGATGAGATCTTCCTCCAACTGGCCGCAGTTGAGTTGCATCGTCACCGTCTTCCAGCCGATGCCGTGAAAGAAGCGAATGGCCTCGAGCGAGATATCGCTCCAGGAGATGAAGATTCCCGGAGGTCCGGCGCGCAGCGCCGCCAAGTCCCGGGAGCGCAGCGCCGCCAGAAGTCCGCGCTGATAGGCATCGTTGATCCGGGCGATGAAATCCCACGTCGGGAGCGCGCGGCGTTGGCGTAAATGCATTAGTTCGAAGCGCAGCTTAGT
>CAMDWM010000152.1:0-3781 GCA_945878755.1 Akkermansia muciniphila | reverse complement strand
GTCCTTTGGTCGATCGCGACTAAGGTGGGCACGGCAATCTATACGGTCGGCACTACCAAGGCCGACCTGCGTAACTGGTCGACCCTCCCGGCCCGATTCTCGGTGGCCCGGCTGGAGGCCAAGCCTGGCCAGAAGCTGACCGTGGTCGGGCATCCGGAGGCCTCCCTGACGCTACCGGCGGGCAAGGTTCTGCTTGTAAGCCTCAAGTCCACGCTGGAAAATCAACCCATCGTCCTCCGCTGCACCCCTCTCGTCCCATGAAAAAATTCCTGCCTCTCCTTGCGCTCGGTCTCCTGACTGGTTGCACCACGATTCTCGAGACCGGCGACAAACTTGAGCGTGGCCTGACGCCTCCTGACGCCGTCAACTACGCGACGACCAAGCCCGAGGGTGGTTTCTCGACGCAACTGAGCGACAATCGCATCGGCAACAAGATCGAGCTCCTCGCGGCCCGCAAATCCAAGACTGACGGCGGTTATACGCGCGTCCAGTTCGACCTCCGTAACGGCGCCTACCTCCGCCAGACGATCAACGTCAGTTTCGAATGGCTCGCCGCCGACGGCACTGTGACCGAAAGCCAGCCCAACTGGATTGTCACCCCGCTTGAACCCGGCGCCCTCACCACCGTCACTGCGACCGCCCTCAAGGCCCAGTCCGCTGAGTGCCGCCTCCGCCTCATCTCCCGCTAACCCCTCCCATGAACAAACTCTCTCTCCTCGCCTGCGCCGTCTTCATCGTCGGTTGTGGCACGCCCGCCACCTACAAGGACCCGCAGGGCCGCGAGCTCGTGGTCAGCCTCGACAAGGTAAACATCCAGGACTTCGCCACCGCCGGCTCCCAGATGCTCCAGTCGATGATCTCGTCCCCGTCCTTCTCCAAGGGCGCTCCGGTCTTGCAGCTCGGCTCCATCACCAACGATACCGCCGATAACTTCGACACCGCCTTGCTGCTCTCGAAGCTCACCGTGCCCCTGGTCAACGCCAACCGCGTCACGTTGCTCGATAATGACGCCACCGCTAACGCAGCCCGCGCAACTTCTGGCTCCAACGCCAATGTCCCGCGCGCCGAATACGTGCTCAAGGGTAAGATTCTGGAAGACCGCTCCAATGCCGGCAGCACCCGCCAGAGCTCATTCGTCTTCCAGCTCACCCTCGTTGAGGTCAAGCGCGGCGTCGCCGTCTGGACTGAAGAGAAGATCGTGACCAAGCAGGGCACCAAGAACGCGGTCGGTTTCTGATAAACCGCCGTCATCATTTGACCTTCTTACAACCTGCATCTCCCTCCGGTGATGCAGGTTGATTTTTTGATCGTTGGCCAAGGCCTGGCGGGCTCGTTGCTCGCCAAGGAACTGCTGCGTCGTGGTCGCTCCGTCCACGTCGTGGATGACCGCTGGAAGTCTTCCTCTTCACAGGTCGCGGCGGGCCTGATGACGCCCCTGACCGGCCGGCGCTTCACATTGACCAAAGATTACCCCGAGCTCTTCGCCTCGGCTCAGGCCAGGCTGACGGAACTCGGCGTCTTCCGTCCGATCCAAGTCTATCGCATGTTCGTCGACGACGAGCAGCGCGCCAAGGGGCTCAAGCGGACCGAGTGCCGCAGCTGCCAGCCTTTCATCGAGCGCGTGACTTCTGCCCAGGGTGAATTGGATGTGAGTCTGACCGATACCTTCGGCGGCGCGCTCATGAACGGCGCGTGGGTCGACCTCCCGAAACTCCTCTCGGATGTCCGTGCCGAACTGGTGGCCAATGGCAGCCTGACCGAGGCTTCCTTTGATCCAGCCGACGTCGTGGCCTCCTCCGATGGTGTCACATGGCGCACTGTCCGCGCCGGTGCTATCATCTACTGCGACGGCTATAAGTCCGCGCAACGCGGCCCGTTCAAATATCTCCCGTGGCAGCCGTCGAAAGGTGAAGCACTCACGCTACGCTCCTCCGTCACCGATAAGCCGTTCATCCTGAATCGCGAAGGCTGGGCCTTGCCGCTGGGGCGGGGCGTCTGGCGTACGGGTACTAACTGGCATTGGGATCAGTTGGATGAGACTCCGACCGAGCCCCAGAAGCAAAAGCTCATCTGGCGGTTCCGCAGCTACTTCGGACAGGACGTGCAAGTCGACGTCACCGCGCACATCGCCGGCGTCCGCCCCTGTACCTCGGACAGCCATCCGTTCCTGGGCACGCACCCGCAGCAGCCGCGGACGCACCTCTTCGGCGGACTCGGTCCACGTGGCACCGTCTGGGCGCCCCTCATGGCTGACGAGATGGCGGCCTACCTTTGCGAGGGCAGGGCGTTACGGAAAGAGTGCGACCTCGCGCGGTTCCCCGCGGCTTAGGCTTACTTCTTCTTCGACTTGGCGACCTTGGCGGGCTTCGCCGAGGCCTTGGCGACCAGGAAGTCGACCGCGAGCAGGTAACCTTCGAAGCCCAGGCCGGTGATCACCCCTTCGCAGGCGGAGGCCGTGACGGACTTATGACGGAACTCTTCGCGCTTATAGATATTCGAGATATGTACCTCGACAGCCTGCATGCTGCTGCCGGCGATGGAATCGCGGAGGGCGACCGAGACGTGGGTGTGGCCTCCTGGGTTGATGACCAAGAACTTCACGCCCTTATCGGCCCACTTCGCGATCGTATCGATGATCTCGCCTTCGTGGTTGGATTGGAAGAAGCGCGTCTTCGCGCCGGCCTTCTTGGCATGCGCGGCGATTTGCGCTTCAAGGTCGGCTAAGGTGGCATGGCCATAGACTTCCGGCTCACGCTTGCCGAGTCGGTCGAGGTTAGGTCCGTTGATAACGCCGATTTCCATAGTCAACCTATGAGCCCTAACCGAGACCTGCTCAAGTTTCATTCCTACCTGCGTGGGGAGGTCAGAGCTGCAGGAACCACTGCCCGTCGACCAACCGCCAATTCGTGGGCTTATCCTGCGGTTTCCACTCGCCGTTGACCTGCAGGCTATAGCGGACTTCCGCCGTCTTGCCGGCCGGGAGGATGAGAACTTCGTCGATACGTATCTTATTCTCCTGAACGTTCATGAGCTTATAGAACCCGACCATGAACTTGAACGATCCGACGACTTTATCGGTGCCTTGGGCGCGGACGTAGACGGGGTCGACAAGATCCACGCAGGCTTCGGGCTGGTTGTTGCAGATGTTCTTGGCGAGTAGCTCAAAGCGCTGACGCAGGACGGGGGTCGGGTCGGGCTGCTTACAGGCGACGAGGCCGAGTAGGGATAGTCCGACGAAGAAGGCGAGGAGCGGGCGCATGGGGATGCACTGAGTCGAATTGGTTAAGGGAAACCGTCAAGCCTAATGCCTTGGCGACCTCCTAAACAAAAAGGGCGACCCTGGTGGAGTCGCCCTTGGTTTCGCCTGACCGAACGCTTACTTCAGGATCTGGCGGAGGACGTAGGGCAGAATGCCACCGTGACGGTAGTATTCGCCTTCGATGGCCGTATCGATGCGGGCGATGAGCGCGGCCTTGTCGACCGTGCCGTTGGCGCGGCGGATGACGAGGGTCACCGGGGTCTTCGGCTTGATCGGGCTGGCGAGGCCTTCGAGGTCGAAGGTCTCGGTGCCATCAAGGCTGTACGAAGCGGCGTTCTTGCCGTCGACAAATTCGAGGGGCAACACGCCCATGCCGAGGAGGTTGGAGCGGTGGATGCGTTCGAAGGACTGCGCGACCACGGCGCGGATGCCGAGGAGGGCGGTGCCCTTCGCAGCCCAGTCACGGGACGAGCCCATGCCGTAGTCGACGCCGCCGAAGACGATCATGCCTTCGCCGCGCTG
>CAMDWM010000151.1:0-3786 GCA_945878755.1 Akkermansia muciniphila | reverse complement strand
GAATGACGGTGAATTCCACGAGGTCCTTCTTACCGGCGGCGAACAAGGCATCGCGTAGGTCGTAGGTGCACTTGACGTCCACGTTGGTATCGGACTCGCCCACGGTAAGGAAGAGCTTGCCCTTGAGTTTGCTAGCTTCGGTGAGGCAGGCGTTCGCCGCGTACCATGGACCGACGGGGTAGCCCATCCATTGCTCATTCCACCAGAGCTTATCGACGCGGTTATCGTGGCAGCCGCAATCCGCGGCGGCGGCTTTGTAGAAGTCGCCATGGCGGAGTAACGCGTGCACGGCGTTCTGACCACCCGCCGAGCCACCAAAGATACCGACGCGGTTTAAATCCATCTGGGGCTCAACCTGGCCAGCGGCCTTCAGCCAAACCACGCGATCAGGCAACCCCGCGTCCCCGAGGTTACGCCAGGCTTCCTGATGAAACTCTTTACCACGATTCCAGGTGCCACGACCGTCGATTTGAACTACGTAGAAATTCTGCAGCGCGGGCTCACGGAAGGAGTTATTCCAGACGGCGAAGGACTTGGGCACGAAGGAGTCCTGCGGCCCGGCGTAGATGTATTCGATAACGGGGTACTTCTTGTGCGGGTCAAAAGGATAGGGGCGCACGATGACGCCATGGATGTCAAACTTGCCAGCGCGATCTTTCGCGACGAAGCGACGCGGGGCTTCCCAGCCCGCCGCCCGCAGCTTGGCGTCATCAGCCTGGCCGAGCTGCGCTACCTCGCGTCCATCTTTGGCGTGACGGAGGACAAAGCGCGGGGGGAGGTCGACGCGCGAATAGGTATCCACGAAGTATTGGCGGCTGGGGCCAAACTGGACGTCGTGCGTGCCGTCGCCTTGCGTGAGCTGCACCAAGCCCGTGCCATCGAAGTTTACGCGATAGACCTGACGATAATAGGGATCCTCGGTCGGATTACGGCCAAGCCCGACGAAGGTCACCTGTTGCGCGGCTTCATCAAGGTGCAGCACGGATTTCATCACCCAAGCACCGCTGGTCACGGCATTGAGCGTCGCGCCTGTCTTGAGGTTCACGCGGTACAGATGCGTCCAGCCAGACCGCTCCGACACCCACAGGGTCGTTTCATCTGGCAGGTCGTAACGGTACGAACTGCCATAAGTGAAGACGAACTTCGGGTCTTCCTCCGTCAGTAGCTTACGCCACTTCTTAGTGCTCACGTCAAAATCAAGGATGCCGTGACCGGTGAAACCACGGAGCGTATAGGTGGAGCGCAAGCGGGCGGAGTCTGCGGTCCAGTCCAGCCGATCGGTGTTCATGGTCAGCGCGAGCACATCGCTACCCGGGAAGCGGAAGCCGCCCGCCACGCTGAAGACACAGGCTAACTGCTGGGTCTTGTCGTCGCCTGGCTTGTCGTAATCGATTTCTTTTTCGGTCTGTTTGACCGAATCCTTCACGAGGTATTTGCGCACCGGCACGGCGCGGGTCGCCCAGAGTGCGAAGTGCTTGCCGTCGGGAGACCACGCGGGTTGGCCACTCCAGGCAAAGCCCGGAGGAAGGGCGGGGGTGTTGGGGCCGCCCGTGGAGACGTAAACAACCTTTTCGCCGTCTTTCGACGTCGCCGTCACTTCCGTGGCGGTCACCGCGACCACCCAGCGGCCGTCCGGCGATTTATTGCCGTAACGCGAAGCGCTCAGGATACGCGTTGAACCCGAACTGCGGATCCGGCCACCAGTGGGTGCCGCCTTCAGCTCCGGCGCCTTCGCTGGGTCTTGTTTCACCACGGAGCCATCGGGTGAAAGCGTGCAGACGAAACCATTGCCCTCGATCCACAGCGTGCCGTCGTTCTGGGGAAGCACCCGGGCGATGCCGAGATTGCGAGCCTCGGCCTTGGGTTTGATTTCCTTGCGGAGCGCGGCCGCCAAGGATTCCGGATTAAAAGCCGGCGTCAGCTTCCCCGTCGCACACTCGACGAGTTTGAATTCCGTCAGGCCTTCCGGCGTCCGCCAGCTATAGGTGAGACGCTCACCGGAGGGGGACCAATGGAGGTTCTCCAAGCGGGTATTACTGATCGCCCGACTCCACGTTTCAGACTGCTTTTGCGATAGCTGAGTGGATGAGACTTGGGCACAGAGTACCCAAGGGAACAGCAGCCATAAGCAGCGGAGGGGCATGCCGACATTAAATACCCAATGGTTTAAGTATTCAACCCTACATCAAACTAGGGTCTACTTCTTAGTCCTCGGGGCCGACGTCTTCAGCGAAGATAAGTAGGCGACGACATCCCGTACCTCGGCCGGGGTCAGAATCCCGAGCATCGGCGGCATCATTGACATGGGCGGAGTGCGGCTGACGATCGCCCCAGGTGCGACGTCCTTCATGCCCCCATCCGCTTGGCGTAAGCGCAAGGCCACCGGGGTCTCGCTGATGAAACTGCCGGCAAGGACCTCCCCCGACTTCAAGGTCAGGGTCTCGAACCCAAAACCAGGCACAATCTTCGCAGAAGGATTGACGAGCGACTCGGCGAGTTCCGCCGGCGTCCGCTCGCCGACTTTCTTGAGATGTGGTCCGACCTCGCTGCCTTCGTCTGACTCAAAGCGGTGGCAGGCGACGCAATTGGCGGCGAGGTGTTCTTGCGCGAGGGCGCGACCACGCACGGGGTCGCCTCCCGCGAGCAAGAGTTCATACGGTAGCCCAGGCGCGGCTAACTGCTCAGGCTTGCGAGTCGCTTCCAGATAACGTTGTAGGGCAAGCTTGACCGCAGGCTCGGTCGAGCCCTGCGCAGCAAGGAAGACATCTAAACGGAGGGACTCGTTGAACTTTGGTTGGAGCAGTTTGTTGACTAGAGCTAGGCGCGGCGCGCTCGCCGCCGCTTCGGCGCTGGAAAAGAGTACGCGGACCGCCGCTTGCTTCTCGGCGAGGTTAGACCCAGCGACATCAAGGAAACGGATGGAGACCGACAAGGCGCTGGCTGGGTCAACTGGAGCCAGCAGTTGCATCCCTTCGATTCGCAGCGACGTTTCGCTCCCATCGAGGGTGGCGGTCAGGAGGGCTTCCCTGATGGCGGCTGGGGACTCCGTCTTAGCCGACAGGAGTCGGAGGACCTGCAAGCGGACCGACGCGCCGACCTTGGTGTCCTTAGCTAGCTTCAGTAAATCAGCGGTCGGTACGTCCAGCCCGTAGCGAACCAGAATTTCGACGCCCTTCGCCTTAAGTGACTCGTTTTTAAACGCGAGTAGTTTGGCCTGACCTTGCCGAAGGACAGCGGCCAAAGCAGGGCGATCGCGCTTGGTGTAGCGCTTGGCCGTACCATCAACGAGGTCAAGGATGGGCGGAAGTTCGAAGAGCAAGAGGGCTTGGAGCGCTTCATCCACCAACGGGGTAGACTCTGGCTGCGCCTGGAGCCACAGGAGGATACGACTGGCAGCCTCGGGGCTGCCTTCGCGGAGGTTCTGATTGATTACCCGACGCAAGGCCGTGGCGGGGAGGGCAGACCGGCCTAATGACTGAGCCAAAGCGGACTGAGCCGCGGGGATGCCTTCGTCGTCATGGATCGCCCGGATGGCTTCGTTGAGCACGTCCTGGTGCGGAGAGGCCAGCAACTGGGCCAACAGCGGGGAACGCTGCCTGGCTAAGGCCAAGGTAGCAAAGGTAGCCTGGGCGGCGTCCTGGCCTTGGGCCCGCTTCAGCAAATCTTCTGACCGCTGAGTCCCTGCCAAACCCATGACTAAGCCATGTCGCAACCACGGCATCTTCAGGTCAGCGGCCGCATCGTGGAGGAAAGCTCCGAAGGGGGCTTGCGTCGCGACCAAGCCGA
>CAMDWM010000150.1:0-3832 GCA_945878755.1 Akkermansia muciniphila | reverse complement strand
GAAGGTCGTAAGCCCGGTGGACCGGGCCGAGCCACTTCTCCCACTGCGAGAGCTGGGGGTCGAGTAATGGGCGGAAGGATGATTCTTGGGCAAGGGCGACGGCGCCGAAGCCAAGCAGAGAGAGAAGAGTGAGTTTCATCGGTTTAGCGAATATCGCGCCAGAGCCAGGTCAGGGCTTCCGGAAGGAGCTGGGCGCCGTGGCGGCTGTTGTGGGTGCCTTCGCCCATGACGAACTTATAATCGTAACCCTTGGCTTTCCAGGCATCAGCCATCTTTTGATTGGCTTCGGGCCAGACGCCGAACTCGTTGGTCAAGTCGTGCGAGCCTTCCTGCGAGAAGACGCGGATGTTCTTCTTCGGCGAGTCCATGATCATCTGGGGGTAGAGATTGCCGCCCTTTTCGGCGCCTTTGCTGATGACGCCGCGGATATTGGTGAAGCTGCCGATGGTCGTGAAGACCTTGCTGAAAGCATCAGGGCGATGCCACGCGGCGTTGAAGGCGCAGATCCCACCAGATGATGCACCGGCGATGGCGCGACGGGCCGGATCCTTCGAGAACTTGACGCCTTTCGATTCGGCGAGCGGGATCATCTCCTCGAGCAGGAATTTCACGTAGAGATCCGTGACGCTGTCGTATTCAAACGAACGGTTGGATTTTCCGAGCGCCTTGCCCTTCTTGTCCTTGCCGTTTGGATTCTTCGGGTCGGGCGTGAATCCGGGCGCGATGAAGAGGGCGATAGTCACCGGCATCTTCTTCTGGGCGATCAGGTTGTCAAAGACCACCGGCACCCGCCATGCGCCAGTACGGTTGGCATAACCAGGACCATCCTGGAAGACCATCAGGGCGGCTTCCTTGGACGGGTCATACTGTTTGGGGACGTAGAGGGACCACTTGCGTCCGTAGCCCGGGAAGGTCTTCGAATCGGCGAGATCGTAGTCCGTCACCACACCCTTGGGCACGCCGGCCTTCTCTTGGGAGTCCGGGCCAAGGACATACTGGGAGTCGTAGTCGGGCTTCTTGGGTTCAGCGCCGAGCAGGCTGAGGGCCAGCAGGCAGGGCAGGAGGCGGAGTAGCTTCATTGGGGTGCTCCGATATGAAGCAGCCCGAGGTGCCGACACAAGCCCAAGAGGGGTCAACGGACGGGCTCTTGGCCGACTTTACGAAGCCGCCAGAGCTCGGGGAAGCGCCAGTGCGTCAGGCCCATCACGCCAAACGTGGCCAGTCCCCCGAAGACCACTGAATTGACCGTGCCCATCAGACGGGCGGCTAGGCCGGATTCCGCCATGCCAAGCTCGTTGGAGCAACCGATGAAGACCGCCGTCACGGCCGACACACGGCCCATCATCTCGGGCGGGACCGAGGTCTGCAGAATGGTCTGACGGATAATCACGTTCACCGCGTCGGCCGCGCCAGCCAGGAATAGGAAGATGAAAGAAAAGATGAAGGCCGCGTGCAGGCTTAGACCGAGGGCGGAAGCGAGGGCGATTGAAAGAGCGAAGCCGATCGTGCTCAGTCCGAAGACCGCGAAAGAACCGTAGAGGGAACGTCCGGCATAATTCAAGGGCGGCCGGATGATAAGGTAGAGCGACATCAGTACCGCGCCAACCGAGGAGGCTGCCCGGAGCATCCCGAAACCGAAAGCGCCGGCTCCCAGCATGTCGGCGAAGATCGGGAGGAGCGCCACGGCGCCACCGAGGAGCACCGCGAAGAGGTCCATCGTGAAAGCCCCGAGCATGATGCGCTGACTCAGCATGAAATCGATGCCCTGACGGAGGCTGACAAAGATAGGCTCGGGGGTACGCGTCTGGAGGGTCTGGGTCGTGCGCAAGGCAATGGTTAGGCCAAGCGAACCAGCGAAGCAGATTGTCATCGCCGTGTACGGAACGTTTTCCGGATGGGAGAGCCCGTTCTTTTCGCCCAACCAAACCATCAGGCCGGCCAAGCCAGGTCCGAGGACGCAGGCGAGTTCGAAGAGTGTGTTGCGCCAGCGGACACCGCTGGGGATGAGATCGCGTGGGAGAATCTCCGCGATGATCGCCTGACGGGCCGTGGTGAGGAAACTCCGGGCCAAGCCGCCCAGAATGATTACGCCGTAGATGACGGTGAGTTGAGCCCAGCGTTCGGTCAGGTGCTCGGGCAGGAAGAGGAATAGCCCCAGGGCCGTCATCGCAATCAAGGCACCGATGGCGATACGCCGACGATTATTGGTATCCGCGACGTGGCCGGCGAAGAGCACCGCGCTGACAAAGGGGATGACCTCGGCAAGTCCAATGGCACCCAGAGCCAGGGCCACGTTGGCGCCTTCGTCCTTCGTTAAGCGAAAGACCTGCCACGCGATGGCCACGTTCTGCATCTGGATAGCCAGGGTACCGAGCACGATGGCCCCCAGATAGAAACGGAAAGACCGCGAAGCGATGGCGGAAGCGGGTGCCGGCGTGGCGAGGGACATCGCCGTCACTACTGCGGCAGTGGAAACTTTTAGGCAATCACCGCTTTGATCACGTGGCCGGAGACGTCCGTCAGGCGGTAGTAACGGCCTTGGAACTTGAAGGTCTGGCGCTCATGGTCGACACCGAGGAGATGCTGCATGGTGGCGTGCAGGTCGTGCACGTGGACCGGGTCCTTGACGATATTGTAGCCGAACTCATCGGTCTGGCCGTACGTCTGGCCACCTTTGATGCCGCCACCCGCCATCCAGAGGCTGAAGCAGCGCGGGTGGTGGTCACGACCGTAGGACTCCTTGGTGATCTTGCCTTGGCTGTAAGCCGTGCGACCGAATTCTCCGCCCCAGATGACGAGCGTGTCATCCAGCAGACCGCGCGCTTTCAAATCGTGGACGAGCGCCGCCTGGCCTTGATCCACCTCGCGGCAAACCTTCTCGAAGTCGCCTTCCAGATTCTCGCCGGGTCCGCCGTGGCTGTCCCAGTTCGTGTGATAGAGCTGCACGAAGCGCGAGCCGCGCTCGACGAGGCGGCGGGCGAGCAGACAGTTCCGTGCGAAGGACGGCTTGTCCTTGTCCACACCATAGAGCTTGAGCGTCGCTGCGCTTTCGCCTGAAAGATCGATGAGTTCAGGCGCGCTGGATTGCATCCGGTAAGCCATCTCGTAGGCGGAGATGCGCGTGGAGATTTCCTGGTCGCCGGTCTCGACGAGGCGCTTGAGATTCAAGTCGCGCACGGCATCGATGCAGTCGCGCTGACGCTGCGCGGTGACGCCCTTGGGGCTGGAGATGTTGAGAATCGGATCGCCGCTCCCGCGCAAGGGCACGCCTTGATACGACGTGGGGAGAAAGCCGCTCGCCCAGTTCACCGCGCCACCGCGTGGACCGCGCGGCCCGCTCTGGAGCACGACGAAGCCGGGAAGATTCTGCGACTCGCTGCCGAGGCCATACGTCACCCATGAGCCCATGCTCGGGCGGCCGAACTGGCCGGAGCCGGTGTTCATGAAGAGCTTGGCCGGCGCGTGATTGAACAGATTCGCGGCGCATGACTTCACGAAGGTCGCATCGTCCACGATGGTCGCGGTGTGCGGGAAAAGGTTCGAGACCCACATGCCGGACTGGCCGTGCTGTTTGAACTCGCGCCGCGTGCCAAACAGCTTTGTGCCGTGGCTGCTGCCCATGAACGCGAAGCGTTTCCCCTCGATGTACGACTGTGGAATGGGCTGACCGTTTAGCTCAACGAGCTTCGGCTTGTACTCGAACAGCTCCAACTGCGACGGCCCTCCCGCCATGAACAGGTAGATCACGTTCTTCGCCCGCGGCGTGAACATCGGCTGCTTGGGCGCCATGGGATTCGCGAGATGCGCTGCGTCTGCGGCCATGGCGCGACGG
>CAMDWM010000149.1:0-3849 GCA_945878755.1 Akkermansia muciniphila | reverse complement strand
TGGTCTTCACCGTGACAGCCTGCTCCTTGCTCGCGATCTCCGCGATGACGCGGGCGGCCTCCCAGTGAGTCTCCATCCGATCCACCTGCACCCAGTGCATACGGTTATAGCGGAGGAAATAGGTGACGAAGCTGACTTCAGCCGGCATGGCATTTCGACCCTTCACGGCGATCAGGTTCAACCGACGCTCCATCTCCACGAAAGAGTCGGGGTGGATCTTGTGGGCGGTCTGCGGACCGATGATATGGACGAGGTCGATGTTCTCGGCCAAGAGGTACTTGGCCATGATATCGGCCGCCTGCTTCTGCTTATCGAGTTCACCACTGTAGGCGACGATAGGCGCGTTGGCGAAGTTGGCGGCGACGTCGGTGGCGTTATACCAAGACCACAGGGTCTGCTGATAGGCTGGAATCTTGGAGACATCCTCGGACTGAAAAACGTTCAGGAACTGCGGAGTCTCGGAGAAGCCGGCGCCAGGGTTAATGGCGCACCAGCGGTCGGTATAATGGGCACCGAACTGCCAGACCGCGGCGCCACCCATGCTGAAACCGCGAATGAAAAGACGGTTGTCGTCGATGGCATAGGACTTACGGGCGTGCTCATACGCTTCCCAGAGGTCGATTTCACCGGCGAACTTATTGGCGCAGCAATAGCGGCCATACGGATGCAGGACGAAACGATTGGTCGCCGGAATCTGGCCCACGCTCTTCCGGCGGTCCTGCAGGAAGCTGAGTTCACTCAACATTTCGGCCCGACCATGGCACCAGAAGTCGAGGCGCAGCGGCGCGCCGACATAGGACTCCGGTACGACCATGCCGTAGGGCTGAATCGACCCATCGATGCGCGAGCGGTAGGCGCGGACGACGGGGCCCTTTTGCGTGGTCCACGGCGCTTCCCCCTGAGCGAAGGCGGCGGCACGGGCCTTACCTTCAGCGATGAGTTCATGCGCCGTCTTAAATTCGGTATTCTTGAAAAACTCGTTATAACGGACCGCCCAATCGACGGCCTTGTGGAAGATTTCGACGTCGGGGAGGAGCTCGGCCAAGCGCGGGTTCTTCGCCTGAGCCTTAGCGGCGTTATCGATGGCCACGCGCAGTTCGATCACACCCTGCTGAATGGCCTTCTTGTCGGCCTCCGGCACGGGGACGCCGGGCGGCGGGATCGGGCGAACGGCCTCGGCCACATTATCCTTGGGGCCATCGGCGAAGACGACGGTGGCGAGAAAAAGTAGAAGAAGCGGACGCATGGCGGGGGGTTGTGACGATTTGAGCGAAAGGACGCAGAGGAAGGAAGGACATTCCTATCTACCGAGCCTAAAACACAATTAAACCGCCCTAAGTGGGCCCTACGACACCCCCCGACGTTGTCCATTTGACTCGCCTCCCCCGCCTCGGTCGCTCACTTCTCCGCGACATGGCTCTTCTCAGTCTGCTCGACGTCTACGTCGGTTTCGGCGGCCCACCCGTTCTCGACCACCTCAACCTCCAGATTGAGGAAGGGGAACGCATCTGCCTGCTCGGCCGTAACGGGGCTGGGAAGTCCACGCTCATGCGCATCGCGGCGGGTGAAAGTCACCCTGACTCTGGCACGGTCACGCAGCCCGACGGCGTCTGCATTGCGCGCCTCACCCAAGAGATTCCCGAAAACCTCCCTGGTAACGTCCGCGAGATTGTGACTTCCGGCCTACGCGCAGACGATATCTCCGAAGACTGGGAAAAAGACATCCGCGTCGACGACTTGATTGCCCGCCTCGGCCTACCCGAGGACCGGGCCTTCAATGACCTCTCTGGCGGACTCAAGCGCCGCTGTCTCCTGGCTCAGGCGCTCGCCGCCAAACCGGGACTGCTCCTCCTCGACGAGCCGACTAATCACCTAGACCTCGACTCGATCCTCTGGATGGAGGAGTTCCTACTCGAAGAAAAAATTCCCCTGCTCTTCGTCACGCACGACCGCGCCTTCCTACGTCGTATGGCCAACCGCATCATCGAGCTCGACCGCGGCAAACTCACGAGCTGGTCCTGCGACTACGATACCTACCTCGTGCGCAAGGAAGAGCTCTTCGTGGCCGAAGAACGTCAACGGGCCGCCTTCGACAAGAAACTCGGCCAAGAAGAAGCTTGGTCCCGCCGCAGCCCCGGCGCCCGTCGAACTAAGTCCAACGCCCGAATGGAGGCCCTCAAAGTCTTGCGCACCCAGCGGGGCAACATGCGTAACGTGGCCGGCTCGGCTAAGATGGAGATCAGCGAAGCCGAACGCTCCGGTGTCCGCGTGGTCGAGGCCGAGGATATCGCCTTCGCCTACCCGGGCGGCCAGCAGATCATCCGCGATTTCAGCATGAACCTAACCCGCGGTGACAAGATTGGCCTGATCGGCCCGAACGGCGCTGGTAAGACCACCTTGGTGAAGATGCTCCTCGGTCAGCTCACCCCGACCGGTGGTAACCTGAAATTTGGCACTAAAATCGAAGTCGTCTACTTCGACCAGATGCGTGAACAGATCGATGATTCCAAGACCGTCGCTGAAAATATCGCAGGGGATGCGGACAGCGTGGAAGTCCAAGGCCGCTCCCGACACGTCATCAGTTACCTACAGGACTTCCTCTTCGACCCGACCCGGGCCCGCTCCAAGGCCAAGGTTCTCTCAGGCGGGGAACGCAATCGCCTCCTACTGGCGCGACTCTTCACCAAGCCCGCCAACGTGCTGGTGCTCGACGAACCGACCAACGACCTCGATGCCGAAACCCTCGACGTCTTGGAAGACATCCTCGTCGACTACACCGGCACGCTCATCGTCGTCTCCCACGACCGTGCTTTCCTCGATAACGTCGTGACCAGCACGCTCGTCTTCGAAGGAAATGGCATCGTCACCGAACACGCCGGCGGTTATACCGATTGGCGCAACGAGTTGGCCCGCATCGCCGTGGCCAAGCGCACCGTCGCTGCCCTGCAATCCGCCCCCAAGCCAGCCGCCACGAAGTCCGCCGCCCCTATCGGCGCCAAACTGAACAACAAGGAACGCAAGGACCTCGAAACCTTGCCTAGCAAGATTGAGCAACTCGAAGCCGAACAAGCGACCTTGAGCGTCCAGTTAGGCGACCCAGAAATTTACAAGGATGGCGGCGCAAAGGCTGCCGAACTGCAGAAACGCCTCCACGCCGCCGAAGCCGAACACTCGGCCGCACTCGCTCGCTGGATGGAACTCGACGCCCGGAAGGAAGGGTAGGCGGCTGAAGGGGTTAGGGGATAGGGGTTGGGGGATGGGGGTTGGGGGAAAAGACAACAGAGTGCGGATTACAGTTTTCGATTTCTCGAAGTCCGTAACCTGTACTCTGTAATCCGTACTCTGTACTCTTAACCATCCCCTACCCCCTATCCCCCTTCCCCTAGTCTCTTACTTCCCCTTCCCACCCTTGGTGCCGCCCTGGGCCATGCGCTGCTTGCGCAATTCGTCCATGGCATCGAGGACCTTGTCCACCGTCTCATCGGTGATGTCGGGATCAGCAGCCGTGATGGCAGCCTTCTGGGCCTGGCGAGCTTCCTTAGAGGCTTCGGCGATATCAGCTTCGATGTTCTTCTTTTCCTCGTCCGTAGCGTTTTCGAGCTCCTTGCGGATTTCGTTAACCTTGGTGAAGGCGGCCCGGACGGTTTCGTTACGGAAGGTCGACATCAAGGCGGTGCGGCACTTGGTGAACTGCTCGGCGCTGACGCCGGGAATTTCTTCGGGCAGCCAACCACTGCTCTTACCTTTAGTTCCGCTCGTGAAACCACCCGGCGACTTACGCTGAGCATCGGTCCCAGGAGCTACGGCCGGCTGTTCGGCAGAGGTATTGCCGCCGGCGACGCGGGGAGC
>CAMDWM010000148.1:0-3906 GCA_945878755.1 Akkermansia muciniphila | reverse complement strand
ACAAGGTCCACCTTATCACCGACCTTTACGCCAGCGCGCGCATACCAGCCCGCGGCCATCTCAACCGTGAAGCGGACTTTATCCGAACTAGAGGTAGTCGTCGTGGTGTCCCCGGCCCGCATGGTTTTGACTTCCAAGATGACGCCATCAGCGGAGACGAAGGCGATATCGAGGTCGAGCGGGGTGTCCTTCATCCAAAAGCGCATCTGGGTGTCGGACTCATACATAAATGCCATGCCTTCATTCTCGGGCAGTTTCGGCGTGCCCATGAGTCCACGTGATTTCTCGAGGTCGGTCACGGCCAAGCGCAGACGGGTGCCAACCGAGCCTTGACGCACGGGGAAGCGAACTTCCACGCTGGCTTCCTCGCTCGTAGCCACGGCCGCCGGCGCTGGCTGGCGATCACAGGCAGTCAAGGCGAAGACGCCGAGTATGAGGCTGAGACGAAGCATGGCGGCAGTGTTCCCGCTGTTGCGTCCAAGGCAAGTTTCGCTTGTGGTGGGGACAACGCCATGGAAACCGACCGCCAAGCCCACTGGCGCCACCCTGGCACGGCCCTACACTATGCCCGGGCCGCGGTGCAGGTCGGGCTGTGGGCCTCGGAGCGAGTCTTAATCGAAGAGACTTGGGTCAAAGACGCCCGCCTCCTCGAACTCGGCTGTGGAGCGGGGCGCGTGGGACTTGGGCTACTGCAACTGGGCTACCGCGAAGTGACGGTCACGGACTTTTCCCCGACGATGGTGGACATGGCGAAGGGGGTGCTCGGCGAGGCTCAGCCCGCCTGGGCCGACCGCGTCGAGGTCGCCGACGCCTGCGCCCTCCCCTACGCCGATGAGTCCTTCGATGGGGTCATCTTCGCCTTTAACGGACTGATGTGCATGCGCGGCCAAGCGGACCGTGATCGTGCGTTACCGGAAATCCGACGCGTCCTGAAATCAGGCGGGGTTTTTCTGTTCACAGCCAACGACCGGGCCGCCGGCGAACACCGCGAGCTCTGGACCAAGGAACCGACCTTACCCGACTGCCAACCCGGCGACCGCTGGCACGAGACGGATTCGACGCCAGTCTTCATGCACAGCAGTACCGAAGCGGAGACGCGCGCGGAACTGATAGCGGCCGGCTTCCGCGTGCAGAAATGTCCTTTACGCTCGGAAGTGGCGGTCGAGAACGCCGCCGTGCGGGCCTTTGCCGGTGAAACGCGCTTCTACGTGGCAGAAAGGGTTTGAGGGAACCACCCTAGGCGAAGCATTGTCCTGCTCCCATGAGACTTTCCGCCATTACGGCCTGGATTTGCGTTAGCCTCGCCAGCCCCCTCGCGTGGTCACTCGAACTGCATGTCGCACCCAACGGCAACGACGACTGGTCGGGTAAGCTGACCCAGCCAAACGCTTCGCACACCGATGGCCCATTCGCCACGCTCAACGGCGCGCGCCGCGCCATCCGCAAACTGCCACGCCCGCTCCAAGAGCCCATCCAGGTGACGCTCGCGGCGGGCACTTACCGTCTCACCGAAGAAATCCGCTTCACCGGCGAAGACTCGGGGGAAGCGAAGGCACTCATCACTTATCAAGCCGCGACCGGGGCCGAGGTTATCCTCGACGGCGGCCAACCCCTCCCGGCCTTTACCGTGGCCGCCAATGGCCATTGGACCACGAAGGCCCCACTCACGAATGGACGGGCCCAACAGCTCTGGGTCGGCGGTCAGCGCGCCCCGCGCGCGAAGTCCTTCAACGAGGGCTATCATTTCGTCCGCCAACTCGAAGAGGAAACTCCCATCGGTCCTGACCTGTTTCGACAGAAGGTACGCCTCGCCCCCGCCGATATTGCGCTGCTCCAAAAGGCCAGCGCCACCGAGGTTACCGATGCCGTCATCAACTTTTACCACAAGTGGGATAACACCCGCCGGCGCATCGAATCCGTCGACGTGGCCGAAGGCACCATCACGGTCGTCGGCGGCCCGACCAAGCCGTGGAATACGCTCAATCACCATACGGGCTTCGTCCTCGAGAACCTACCCGCTTTCCTCGACGCCCCTGGAGAGTGGTTCCTCGACCGCGCCGGCCAACTGACCTATCTTCCACGTGTCGGCGAAAAGCCTGACCAGACTATCGCGGTCATTCCGGTGACGACAAAGTTCCTGAGCTTCGTCGGCGAACCGCAGCGCCCCGTGAGCCACTTGCGCTTTCATGGCCTGAAATTCCGTCACGCCAAGGGCGTCGAGAATACCGACCTCTTTAACCCCAACCAAGCCGCAGTCTCCACCGTGGATGGAGTCGTCACGCTCGACCACGCTCAGTCGGTGACGTTCTTCGACTGCGAGTTCGCCCATTTTGGGAGCTATGGCGTGTCGCTCCGCAAGGGCTGCAACCAGGTCCGCGTCGAGCGTTGCCTCATCACCGATATGGGCGCTGGCGCCGTCCGCATCGGTAACTTAGCGGAGGCAGCGAACCCTGCCGAACGGACGTCCGATAACACCATCCATAACTGCATCCTCCGCGATGGCGGCCACATCTACCCTTGTGCCGTCGGCATTTGGATTGGCTTCGCCTCGGACAACGTGGTCACGCACAACGAGGTTTCCGACCTATTCTATTCCGCCATCTCCGTCGGTTGGCGCTGGGGCTACGCCCCCAGTTCCGCCAAGCGTAACCGGATCGAATACAACCATCTTCACCACCTCGGTAAAGGAGTGCTGAGTGATATGGGCGGGGTCTACACGCTGGGACCTTCGGAAGGGACCTCCATCAGCCACAACCATATCCACCACGTCCGTTGCTTCAGCTACGGCGGCTGGGGCCTCTACAATGACGAAGGTAGCACTGGTATCACCATGGAAGGCAACGTGTGCCACGACACAACCGACGGCGGCTACCACCAGCACTACGGCAAAGACAATGTGGTTCGAAATAATATCTTCGCCTTCGCCGACCTCTATCAATTCAAGCGAAGCCGCGCCGAAGAACATCGCTCCTTCACGTTCGCACAGAACCTCGTGGTCTTTGAACGCGGCGATACGCTCGGCGGCGTCTGGACCGGCACGACAGCCAACTACTTGCTTCAAGGCAACCTCTACTGGGACTACTCCGGTCGTCCGGTGACATTCACCGCCAAGAAGCTGACCTTGGCGGACTGGCAAAAAACTGGCCAGGACGTGGGCTCCATCATCGCCGACCCGCTCTTCGCCAATCCGACCAAACGCGATTTCAGCCTTCGCTCGGATTCACCCGCGCTCGCGCTTGGGTTTAAGCCCATCGACACGAGCGTCATGGGCGTGACCGGCGACGAGGCCTGGAAGACGCTGGCTCGTACTTTTAACCGCCCGGCGGAAACAGCCCGCCCCGAACAGCCTGCCCCGCCGGCCATAGCCTTCCGTGCGAGCTTCGAGGGCGCCCTCCGTAACCCCAAAGCCCCGACGGCCTTCACTAGGGGCGCCATCAGCGGCAAGGGCGACAGCCTATCGTTCTCCCAAGAACATAGCAGCGGCGGACTGCAGAGCCTGAAGTTCACCGATGCCACCAACCTACCCGCGCATTACTTCCCTATGCTCACCGTCACGCCGAACCATGCCACTGGCGTGACGACGTGCAGCTTTGACGTGTGGCTCGAACCGAAGGCGTACTTCGTCCACGAATGGCGCGACCAAGCTTCCCCTTATCACGCCGGGCCCACCTTCACCTTGAAGGACGGCAAACTCGTCGGGCCCACGGGTCCGCTCATGGATATCCCTTCGAATCAGTGGGTGCACTATGAAGTCACGGCGACGATCGGTGCTGCTGCCACGGGCACCTGGACGCTGAAAGTCACGCCCACGGGCGGCACCACGAAGACCTTTACCGACCTACCCTTCCGCAGCAAAGAACTACGCACGGTCAACTGGATTGGCTTCGTCAGCAACGCCAACGAGCC
>CAMDWM010000147.1:0-3921 GCA_945878755.1 Akkermansia muciniphila | reverse complement strand
GCGTCCTTCCACTTGCAGGAAAGCCGCGAGCACAATCACCAGCATTACCATCCCAGCCATAATGGTCAGCGAGAGGACGAGCGAAAAACCTCGCTGGTGCGTGGGGGGCATGAGTCAAAATTAGCCAGTCACCCAATCGATACAATCGGGAATAAAAACAGTCTACAGGCTAATGAGTGAAGGCCGTCAAATAGGCCGACTTTGAACTATTTGGACGCCTTGACCGAGGTCTTTCCGTTGCTGGCGGGAGCCACCGGAGGCGGCGGTACGCCGTTCGGGTAAGGGTTCACATCGAGGATACACTGGCTCTGATAGCGTTCATCCTCGGAGCCGTCCTTTTCGACGATGAAGAAGAGCGTCCGGAAGGTTTTATTCAGGATGACCTTAGTCGAATAGAGGACGCGTTGTTGGCCGTCGGTTTCGATCGCAGCGACGGCGATGGATGCCGTCGTCCGCTCTTCGAACTTCTTGGGGCATTGTCCAGTTTGACCCGGCTCCGTCATGAACACCGCGCCGTCCAACGAGCAAGCAATCCGCGCCCGCGAGAAGTTCACGAGTTTCAACGTCCCGTAAGGAAAGGCTTCCAGGCCGAAGTCGAACGTCCGGGTGATACAGGTGTCGTCGGCTTCATTCGGGATTAACAACACGCCCATGTCGGTGTCCGTCGGACTTAAGGCAATCGTCGCATACGGCACCCAACTGAACTTGGGCTTACCGTCCTTCTCGGTCTCTCCCGTGCTGACCTTCTTCAGCAGTACAGCATTCACATCACCCTTGTAGGCGATGGGGTTGCTGAGCGACATCGGGTTGGGCGAGACCGGGATGCGTTCGCGGCCCATTTGCAAGGCAAGCTCGGGTACTTTGCGCGGGAAGTTCCACCAAGCGAAGCGGAGCGCGCACTGGCGCGATTCGACTTTCGGCGCGTCGGCCGCAGGCAGGGGGAGTGCGCCCAGGCAGAGCAGGGCTAAACAAAGACGGAGCCGGAACATGGAATTAGATTTCGTTCGCGTTCAGCCAGCGCGTCGAAGTCGCCTTGAAGCGACGGCCGAAGAGGCGGTTGACGTTGGCACTGTGGACGGGCGCACCTGGCGCGAGCGGGGTACGTTCAAACTGATCCACAATGGGCTTGGTATCGTATTCAGACGTCGCCGAGCCGTTATTGTTACGGTAGTCCTGTTTCCGGCGGTTCGGCTCAACCCACGCGGGGCCGACAAATTCCGTGGTACGCTGGACGATGACTTCAATCCAGGCCTTGCCAATCGGGTTACCCGAGTTGTCGAGCGCTTCGCCGTAGGCACGCACCACGAAGGTATCGGAGCGGGCCGTCAGGTTGGGTCCGATGGAGTTCAGTACATCCTTCTGCGTGACGATGCCTGGTGCGCCCAGCCCAGCACTGACCGTACCTTGGCTGCCGGTCTTACTCATCGAGCGGAGTGTCGGGAAACGGTCTTGGGCCGGCAAAGGCAGGTAGGGCGCCGAGAGCGCTTGGCCCGGTACGGCCGCGAACGTGCCACCGGCATTGTTGATGGCCTGGTCATTGATGCTGGTCGAGTCGATGGCCGCCTGCAGCGCGCCCTTCAGGCCGAAATTGTCCGAGGCGATCAGACGCCGGTTGATGAAGTCGGAGAGCGACATGAACGGTCCGCGTTTCCGGACTTCTTTCACCACCGCAGCAGCGAGGGTGTCGATTTCGCTGTCGGTGAGTTCGCGGTAAGCGGTCCAAGGTGAGTTCGCCCCATCGTTATTTCCGAAGGCGCGGGCGAAGCGGGTGAGCGCGGTGCCGGTGGAGACACCCGAGGCGTCGGGGATCTTCTGCCCACGGAGGGAGCCAAGCACGGCCTTCCAAGCCGCCTTGGAGGTCGAGTTCACGTTGAAGCCGCCGTCGTAGAGCGAGTTCGTTGGGATGAACGCCGGGTGGGGAAACGCGAAGGGCTGGCCGCCCGTAGCTGGTGCATAGGCGACGCGTTTGTTGGCGAGCGGGTTGCTGCCCTTGTCGAGGGCGTCCTTGATGCCCGCAATCTTCGTTAGGTCGGTCACGCCGTTGGCGGTGAGCGCGAGGGCTTGATCGGCCTTGATCTTCGCGTCGGTCGGCAGGTTCGGTCCGCTCGGCCACGCCGAGGCGGCATCGCTGTAGGAGGTGACCTGCGCATTCAGTCCGCTGAAGAAGTAACTATCCCAGAGCGCGAGGTTAGCCGCGAAGGCGTCATCGGTACGGACGTTCGCATTATGGCGCACGATGTTCGAGCCACTGGCCTTGGCGACGTAGCCATGTTCGATGACGGCTTCCTCGCCGCCGCCCTTGGTGCCTGGCCAATCGCAGACCTTGGTAAGACTCTTAATGCCCGGGTGGGCGAAGGATGCACCCACGGTGAGGTCGGCTTCCGTGCTGGTCTGCGCGGTCGCGGCATCGCCGAGTTGGGCGAGCGAGAGGAGTGGGCGACGCGGGATCGGGAAGAGCACGACGTTAGTATTGCCGCCTTGGCCGACGAGCACGCTCTTGCCCCAGTAGCCGCGGTTGCGGCTGGAGTTGTCGAGGTCGTACAATTTGTTGACGCCGAGTTGATCGACGGCGCGCTGGCTCATGATCCAATTGGCGGGGGCGTGCGTCTTGCCATCGTACGCCCACATGAAGGCCTGCGAGGCGCGCGTGCTAAAGACATAAGGCGACATCGGCGCAGAGCGTATCTCTTCGGGAGTCATCATTCGGTCGAAGTCACCGCTGGGCACATAACTGCTGTTCTGCGGATACCAGTTGTTCCCCGCGTTGGTCTCCCTGGCACCACGCGCCAACATGTCCAAGATAAAGAACTTCTGCTTGTCGACCGCGCTGCCGGCATTGGACCACGCGGCTTGGTTCTGGCCGGCAAAGCGGAGGATGGTGACTGGCGGGAGTTGGAGGGAGCGTGACCACTCGCTACCGAAGCCTTGGACGGCGCCAAACTCGGGGTCGCTGTTCACGGTATAGCCTCTGTTCGCATTGCCGTACATCGGCCAGCCTGAAGTCATGCAGCGCAAGTTCAGGAGGAGCGGCTCATTGACGAGTTCGACGCCCCGGACCGCCCCTTGTCCGCCCGCTTGCCGGGTGTCATCGGTGGTGCCGAACCAGCGGCGGCCCCAGCTCAGCTGCTGGTTTTTGTGGCTGTATTCGTTGAGCAGGTAAAAGTTCCAATGTTGGTAGCCGCCATCGACGACGTGGCCGCCGCCGCGAATGCTGTTGTTGAGGAACATAGTTCCACCGAGAGCCACGCCGCCTTCATTGCGGACGCGGACGTTGAGTGAGAGGTTGCGCGCGGTGGCGATTGAGTTGAGCGAGGGAATCGTTCCATCCCACCCTGGAAGGACGTTTTGGACCGCCTGCAGCGTGACGTTGGTCGCCGGGACAATGGCACTCCCATCCGCCCTGCGGAGACCCGCATAGGCATCAATGGGGAAGAACATGCGGCTCTGCTCTTCGTAGACGAAGTCTCCGGGCACCTGGTTGTTGCCGTTGGTCTCGAACTTGCGCAGCGGTCCCTTCGTTGAGCTGAGGACGCGGACTTCGCCGGGCTCGAGGCGGAAGATGTTGCTCGGCGAGGTACCATTGCTGGAGCCGGCCACGGCGCGGAAGGAGAATTCGCGGCCTTCTTCAAAACTCGTCCCTGGGAAGACGTCGCCGATGATTTGGCCCCCGACGTAGAACTCGAAGAGATGCGAGAGCGAGTAGGCATTCATCAGCATCGCGATGCCTTCGAACTCGAGCGCGCTGTCGTACGGATTATGAACCGTGATGAGCGGGTCGACCGCAATGCCGAGCATGTCGTCATTCCACACCACCGAATACATTAAGGAAAAGCGGATGATGCTCGGGGCGACCTTCATTGACGTCGGCCAGAGGCGGGTCGTGGCGAGGCGTGGCGAGTCATACGAGGAATCGCTGGGCTC
>CAMDWM010000146.1:0-3926 GCA_945878755.1 Akkermansia muciniphila | reverse complement strand
ATGATCATCGCGATGGAGAACCAGGTGCCGAGCGTCCAGCCGGCGAAGAGCGAGACGATGACGATGCCGAGGGCGCAGATGCTGCCGATGACGATGGCGACCTTGAGGAAGGAGAAATCCAGGTTCGTCATGAACACGACGGCCGTCAGAGCGATCACGAGGGCGCCGGTGGCCATACAGGCCGGAATCAAGATCTCACCAGGGTTACCCTTGGTGACGATCGCGGTGTAGTAGATGAGGGGGACGAAGATCAGGGCCTGCAGGAGGACGTAGATGCCTAGGCCGGCGTATTGCGCGGCGCGGGAGGCGCGATTGAAGGCCAGGGACTGGGCGGCGGTGGTGCCGAGCCAGAAGAGAACCATGACGCCGAGGATACCCCAGGAGCCGACACCGGCGATGGCGCGCATGAACGTCTCGGCGACGCCGCTCACGAAGAACCCGTATAGGGCGAGGGCGAAGGCGGCGAACGAGGCGGCCACCAGGCCGTAAGTGCGACGGAAGAAAGCCGCGCGGTCAGAGGCCGGGGCGTCAGCAACGATGAAGGGATTGGATTCCATACCCTCCATCTTAACCCTTTTCCACCCCAGTCAAGTCCGCCCCACCCTTCACCGGTTACGAAACCGCACCGAAATTATCCGGAAGCGTCGACCGAGATGCGGTACCGGGTGTTCGTCGGCGACCCTCTGGACGATTAGCTCACAGACAGAGCTCCCACCCTCCCCCTCCGCCCGCCCAGTGATCCTGAACGTGTCCCCCCGGACCGTCAGTACCGGCGCCCAAGCCTCCAGCAAGTCGTCCGCCCTAAGATGGATGGGTAATTCCGAGGCCACCGAAGCATAGGGGCGGTTGATACCCGCGTCTTCCAAAGCACGCTCCAGAATCCGTGATCGAGCAAAGGCCGCCAAGGAAGGATAGGGCCAGCCATGACTCGGCTGTAGTTCGACGACTTTGCGTGCTAGCTCGGTAAGCTTGTCCGCCTCGAAAGATCGCATCCCTTGCTGAACCGTTAGCCCGGCGAAAGCCGATTCCGGCAAGAATGCCGCAGGCTTGTCCGCGATATCGATAGAGTTGAGCGATCCCCATTTGGCGAGCGAAGCACCGCCAGGCCTGGTGAAGAAAACGGGGCCTTGGAGTTCCTGCGGCGCAAACGGGCCGCCGACATCCGCTTTCCATGGACCTTCAGCCGCTCGCAAGAACGCTTCCCAGGCCTTGGGGTCCCGTGAGTTTACGTTGAATAGGCCCACGACATAAAGCCCCTGGGCGATATCAGCCGACCCAGCAACCACTCCGCCACCAGCTGCGATCAAGAATGGGTTGTGTGAAACGACGCCCAGCTCGGGTACTGTCAACGGTGCGGCGAAGAACGCGGAATCCAGGCGCTCGCGCCAAACATCCGAACCTGATGACTCCAGATGGCGCAGCGATCCGACGGATAGGCGCGGTGCGCTGGGGAAATCACGGAGTCTCACCGAGGCGAACGCCCCCGCCTCGCCGGCTTCATGACGATTGGGGTGGAGATCCCAGAGCGGACCAGCTAACGGCGAAGCATCGTGATCCACGACATCCAACGCGGCCGCCACAGGGTTATCAACGGACCAGTCCGCGGCGTCCATCGGTTCCGAGAAATTCCACCACGATCTTGAAAACCGACCCGCGGCGGCCGTCGCCCAGAACTCGGTCATCTCACGCGGCTTGAGGCGCACTCGCAGACAAGCCCGCCGCTCTTCAATAACATACCCCGAACTGTCCTCCCGCGAGTAATCTTCACCGGTAGTTCGAATGATGAAATCAGGAAAGGGTATATTCTCCAAGGCGATGACGGGCTTGGCGGGATAGTCAGCGATGGCGACATCGCGCGATGGCTCCCCCGCATAAGGACGAAGACAGATACCGACTTTATCCCTGAAGCGTACCGCAATCTCGATTCGATCCGTCGGCAGGAAGACCGTCGGCTCCGGGCGCTTCCATCCGGGACCATGGTAGGTCCGGTCCATCTTCCATGTCGTCTTGGTCAAGATACGCGCGAGGCCTTGCGGCTGACTCGCAGGCGCAGGATTGACCAACGCGTAAACCTCGCCCGGCAAAAGCCCCCGCCTCGCCATACCATAGGTCGACGCATCGGTAATTTCCGCCCAGAACCACAGACCCCGCTCACGCAGACCTTGTCGGACGATTCCGAAATCTTCCTGCGGGCAGTCATCCAAATCCGCGACAAAGGAACTCTGCGTCTCGAGATTGGTTACCGTCACCTCCGGCGATCCGGTGATCTCCACGAGGAACATCTTGCCCTGCGGGCCAGCGAGCACCGGCACGGTGAGTCGATTCCAGAACACTACCGTGCCGTGGAACCGCAACCGATGTCGACCGTCGCTTCGTGAGTTGAAAAACCCTAGGCTCAACCTGAAATCCGTGAGTACAGGCAAGGTGGAGAGCGACCTCCGACCGTCTTCGATGCGAATGAGCGGATACCCTTTCACGGGAGAGGACACGAAAGGGGAACTCGGCAGAGTCTGCCCTATCGCCTCTCCAAGTTCCGAAGCCATCACCGCATCATCAGAGAGATTCTTCTTCCAGCCACCGTTGACGGGGTCGGTGAGTAGACCTCGCACCTGCCAGGAGTAAGCCGGATCTGACGCCATTCCAAAAAACTCGGCCCCGCCGGCGCCCAAAGCGACAGATTGCGAAGGCGATACCGACTCAGCTAAGGCGAACGGGAGCTTGGCTCGACCAGCGGCCGTCTTGGCCCAGGCAGAAGCCCGACCGAAGGCCACCGCGCGGGCAGCCACGTCGTGGGCCATGGAGAGGTCCGTCGTCGACCAACGACAAAGGAGGGAACCGTCCGCGAATTCGCCTGTCAGTTTCACCTGCGCCGACTTACCTGCGGCCACAAGTTGTCCGGGCGACGATTCATAACTAAGGCCGACATCAGGGCCAAGCCCGGCCTGTAATTCCGCCAGACCAAGCCTAGCGGCATTTTCAGAGGCCATTCGCAGAGCGCGTCCTCGTCGAATCGCCTCCTGCTGCCTGTGTTCAATCATGAGCAGCGAGGCCAACGAAAAGGCCAGCGCGACCAGCCCCGCCAACACCATCAGCGAGGCCAGTAATACTAATCCGTTTCTCTTATTCATGGATGAGGAATAAGCCCCATCGTCTTTCCATTGATAACAAAAGGGCAAAACAGGATATATCTCAGGTATTGATTCCATGAAGACATCATTGCGCAAAATCCGCGTCAGTCGTCCCGCCGCCTATCCGACCTTCCCGCTCACGAAGAGACCTTCGATATCTTCGGTACCTGCAGGCAAGAAGCGCGTGTTGGTGATCGAGGACCAGTCCGCGGTCTGCGACCTGGTCGCGGAGATGGTGCACGCGCACCCGCGCTGCGACTTGGCCGGTAAGGGCTCCGACGGCGAGAGCGCCGTCGAGCTGGCTCTGCAGCTGCGCCCCGATATCCTAGTCCTCGACGTCATTATGCCCGGCGTGGGCGGCATCGAAGTCCTCCGCCGTCTCGGCGGTAGCCTACCCGCGATGAAGGTGCTGATCTTCTCCGGCAAGCAGGAGCCTCACATCGTCCGCGCCCTCATGCAGGCGGGCATCCACGGCTTCGTGAACAAGAACGGACCGCTCTCCGAACTCCGCAAGGCGCTCGAGGCAGTCTCCTTGGGTAATACTTGGTTCAACGAGGACTTCAGCCGCACGGTCCGCCAGGCCCTCGCCTCCCCCGCCCACCTCGGTGAAGGGGTAATCGACCAGCTGACCCCGCGCGAACGCGAGATCGCCGTGCTCATCGCCCAGAGCCACAGCAGCAAGGAGGTCGCCGGCCGCTTGAATATCAGCATCAAGACCGCCGAGAACCATCGGGCCAACCTGATGCGCAAGCTGGGCGTAAGGGACGTGGCCGGTCTGGTCCGCTTCGTGGTCCGCCA
>CAMDWM010000145.1:0-3986 GCA_945878755.1 Akkermansia muciniphila | reverse complement strand
GTCTTCGACGGCGCCACGGTCGTCATCGGTGGTTTGACCCGCGAAGAAGTGAAGACCGTCAGCGACAAGGTTCCGGTCCTCGGTGACATCCCGCTCATTGGTGCGGCCTTCCGCTCCAGCGGTAAGTCCACGACCAAGAAGAACCTCACGGTCTTCGTGACGGCGAACCTCGTCTCTCCAGGTGGTGCGACCCTCCGTAGCAGCTACCCTGGCATGCGCGCTGGTTCGGTCTTCCAGAACCCAGTCGTTCTCTCCCCAGGTGGTGCGGTCTACCGCGAGCCGGTTGAAGCAACCCCGACGAACTCCTCGCCTCGTGAAGCCGCTCCGGCTGCTCCGGCTGGCCAGTAAGCTGAACTGAAGTTCGCCCTTCGCAGGCCCGCCTCTTGGCGGGCCTGCTTTTTTCTGGAAGCAATCGGCGAGTCGGAGACACTCGCTCCCATGCGCTGGCTCCTTGTCGATGGTTTCAATCTAGTCTTCCGGAGCCATTTCGCGATGGAGCGCTCGAACCTCCGCCGGCAGTCCGATCAATTCCCGACGGGTGCCTTGCACGGCTGGATTAAGTCACTGCAGGACCTGCGCGACGCCGAGAAGCCAGACCGTTGCGTTGTCTTCTTCGACCTCGGGGGCTCGGATCGGCACTTGGCGGTCCTCCCGGATTACAAAGGGCAGCGTGATGACACGCCGCCGGACATCATCCTGCAGTTACCTGAGATCAAGAAGCTCACGGCGCTCTTGGGGTTTGCGGTAATTCAGGAACGCGGCGTCGAAGCCGACGACCTAATCGCCACAGCCGTTCAGCGTTTGGCCGCCGCGGGAGATGAATGTATCATCGTGAGCGCCGATAAAGATTTCGGGCAATGCGTGGGTGCTCAGGTGCTGCAGCTCGCGCCGCCGCCCACCGCCAATCCCGCGCTCGGCTGGCGTCGCCTCGATGCGGCTGGCGTGGAAGCGAAGTTCGGCGTGCCGCCTACCTTGATCGCCGACTACCTCGCGCTGGTCGGAGATACCTCGGACAATATCCCTGGCCTCAAAGGCGTAGGCCCGAAGACGGCGGTGAAGTGGTTACAGCAATATGGTGGCCTGGAAGGGGTGCTGGGGGCGGTGGCGACCATCGAGCCGGCACGCTTCCGTGAGCAGATCCAGACCGACGCTGACCGCATTCGCTCCAACCTATCTCTCGTGCGTTTTAAGACCGACTTCGCCTTTGAGCCCGGCGATGTTCCTATGGAAGACGTCAGCGGCGTAGCGGCCTTCCTGGAGGCCATGGAGATGCATTCGACCTTGCGACGCTATCAGGCGAAGCACGGCTTGTCTGTGCGGCAGGAGAAGCCCTCCGAGCCCACGATACGGCCGCCTACGCCCCCCGCCAAGCCGGCGCCCGGGCCCGAGCAGGGCGAACTCTTCTAGGCACAAAAATGCCCGCCTTACGGCGGGCTTCGTGTTTAGGCGGGAAGAACTCTTACGAGCTCTTCTTGTCCTTCTTGACGTCGAGCTTCGGGGCGTCGGTTGCTTCGGCGAGGGCCTGGGCAGCGGTGCCGTGGTTCTGAGCGACGTAGGCCTTGAGTTCGTCCGGGGTGAGGGCGACCCAGAAGTGGGCTTCCAGCACGTCGAAGACGAGGTTGTTGGTCACCACGCCGTAGGTCTTGCCCATGAACTCAGCGTTCTTGGTGAGGACGTCGGTCGCCTTAGCGAGCTCTTCCTTGATGCGGGCCTTAGCGGCTTCATCGGTGGCAGCCTGTTCGGCGGCACGGAGTTGGAGGATGGTGTTCTGCTGAATCTGGATCACTTCGATGCTGTTGTTGAGCACGGGAATGTGGTCACCGGTCACCTTGGAGAGGACGACCATCTTAGCATTACCGCGGGCTTGGATGTCGGCTTCCTTGAAGTCAGGATTCTTGCGGAGCTCGGCGACCTGCTCGTCGGAGACGGGGGTCATGAGCTGGATGGCCGTGTTCTGGATGAAGTGCGGGCGGATGGCGACGGAGTCGACCTTGAAGCCGTACACCTTAGCGAAGATGTCGTCCTTCTGGTTGAAGTCGGCGAGTTCACCGTCACGGAGCTTGGAGATGGCGTCCTTCTCACCGGTGGTGAGGGAGGTCTGGATGCGCTGGTTGAGCTCGAGGATGCGACGAGCCTGAGCCGTCATCACGTTGAGGTCGTTGTTGAAACGAGCCAGCGTGTCGGGGCTGCTGATCGTCACGAACTTAAGGAAGACCTTATTGTCGTGCTGGAGCAGGTTGTTGTCGACGCGAGGCGCCGGGGTTTCGGTAGCGGTGGTCATGGTGTGATTAGTTTTGGGGTAGGGGTAGGGGCAGAGGGGGAATTACTTGGCTTTTTCTTCGGTCTTCGGGGGGTTAGCCTTTTCGAGCTGGGTCTTTTCGGCTTCGGTGATTTGGACGAAGAGCTTGGCTTCAGCCGGGATGGTACCGTTTTCGGAAGGGTAGTCGAAGTTGCGAGACTTCTTGAATTCTTCGGAGAGCTTGTTGACGCGCTCCTGGGTGGCCTTGACGGCTTCTTCGGCCTTCTTCTTATCTTCGTCGGTCTTCAGCTTAGGCTGGAGGTCAACGAGCTGCTGGAGCTGGGTCTTCGTCTCAGCAATCTGCTTGAGGAGGACGGAGAAGGTTTCGACTTCGACGGCACCAGCGATGGTGTCGCGGACGAGGAACTTCTTGTCTTCGACGGAGAGGACGGACTCAGGCTTGAAATCCTTAGCGGCGGAAACCTTGGTGAACTCGTCGTTGGAGAGAGGGGTCAGGAAGAGGATCTTCGTAGGGACGAGTTGGTAAGGGCGGAGGATGCTGAAGCCGCCGTAGAGCTTACCCATGGCTTCGTTATCGGCCTGGAGTTTAGCCTGCTTGGCAGCGATTTCGTGGCTGCGGGCTTCGCGTTCCGGGGTGGTCAGAGCGTTTTCAAGGAAGAGCTGGGAGCGCTTGAACTCCTCAACCTGCTGGGAGAGGATGCGGATGCGCTGCTGGAAGTTGACGAACTCCTGCGGGGAGGTCGCGGTCCAAACTTGGGCGAAGAACTTCTGGTCGGCCTTAGGGGCCTCAGCAGCAGCAGCGGCGGCCTTACCGACTTCGAGCGTCGGCTTCAGGTCAGCAGCAGGCTTGGCGTCCTGAGCGTTCAGAGTGAGCGCCAAAGCGGCAATGAGGAAGGGAAACGGCTTCATAGTTTTGGGGAGAGAAGTTCAAACCTAAGGAATTAGGCACCCTCTGCCACAAAAAAACCCCGCTGTGAATTACTTGTGAATAGCTAATGCCCGGTCGAAAATAGCAGGTAAATCTAAGGAATCGGCCTGCTTTTGAAACGCCTCGTCCGCTAAGACCGCCCGAACCTTAGGGTGGTCGATAAATCCGCTTAAGTCTTTGTTATTCAACAACTCACGAACTTTCTTGTCCTCCCAGGCTTGGTAAAAGGATGGGTGAGTGGCTAGGCCCCGCATTTCCGGCATGGCCATCAGGCGCTTACGAGCCTCGGGATCGCCCATTAACAGTCGGGTCTGGATAATTAGGCGTTTCTGTCGGTCGGGCAGGGGGGTCCAGTCCTTAAGCCAATGGGTCAGCGGGGTTTCGGCGATTTGATTCCGGGCCTGAATACACAGGTGGGTTTGTGCCGCTTGGGGCCCACCGATGAGTTCTTGGAGTGAGGCGACGGTCGCTAACGCTAAAACCAAGAGGCTGAAATAGAGCAGGCCCGTCCAGCACCCGACCATCGACCCGAGTACCGGGCTTTCGGCTTCATCGACCCCTGCTGGGCGCTTCCCCATCCACCAAGCCAGGCCGTAGACCAGTAGGCCGGTTAGGCAGGTGACTCCGAGGACGCCGGCGGCACCGCGCATGAGCCATGGGAAGTTGGTACCGTGGAGCAAGGTGTGCCCGAGCTCCGGCCCAAAGGCCCAACCGATCGCGAGGCCCGCCGTAAGGGCGATGGGTCCAGCCAATTGCCGGAGTGGTCCGCGCTTGTACCCCCGCCAAGCCCCGCGGGCC
>CAMDWM010000144.1:0-3986 GCA_945878755.1 Akkermansia muciniphila | reverse complement strand
CTCGACCTCGGGGGAACAACCCTTTTCCTAGGGTGACTCCCCGTTATCCCCATGAGGTCCATAGCATTCTTATTCGCATCCCTTTTTATCGGCGCCGCTACCCTGCAGGCCGACGTGAAGGTCATCCAAGCCTTCGAAGGCGACGGCTTTGATAGCTGGCAGACCACGGGCACGGCCTTCGGCCTCGCTCCGGTGGCAGGCAAGGTCACTGGCGTGAATGGCGAGTTCCGTAATTACGGCGGTAACGCCTTGGTTGTCTCGGGCCACGGCGGTGATGCCGCGACCGGCACGTTGACCTCGCCCGACATCCTGCTCACGCATCCCTTCCTCGGGTTCCTCGTCGCTGGCGGTAATCATTCTGGCAAGACGGCGGTGCAGCTGCTGATCAACGGTAAGGTTGTCCGCGAAGCCGTCGGCAAGAACGGCCTGACCCTCGCCGAGGTCATTTGGGACATCGCTGAGTTCAAGGGGAAGAAGGGCGTTGTCCGCATGGTTGATAGCGAAGTGGGTGCTTGGGGCTTCATCGCCGCCGATCACTTCCTGTTTTCATCCGACAACAAGCCGAAGTTCTCCTCGGGTGGCCGTCCGAAGCCCAAGGCCGCCAACAACCTCGTGCGCGTGGCGGGTGAAGGCAGCGCGGCCCTCGAGCCTGGTGCAACCTTCAAGGTCACCGGTGGTCACAAGGAAACCGGCGTGACCTCGCCGACGGCCATCGCTTTCGCCAACGATGGTAGCCTCTATGTCGCGGAGACGCATCGCTTCCGCTTTGGCGTGGAGGATGACCGTAACAACCTCTTTTGGTATCACGATGACCTGGCGGCCAAGACCACGGCTGATCGCTTAGCCCTTCACCAGAAGTGGGTCGGCAAGAGGTCCATTGAGTGGATGACGGCCAAGTCCGAAAAGATTCGCTTCCTCACTGATGAGCAAGGTGACGGCGTCTTCGCCAAGTCGAAGATGTTCGACGACAAGTTTAATGACGTCCTCGACGGTACGGGTGCCGGGGTGATGGCGTGGGACGATAACGTCTACTTCGCCTGTATCCCGCGCATCTGGATGCTGCAGGATCCGAAGCAGGATGGTAACGAAGGCCAGCGCAAGGTCCTCCAGGACGGCTTTGGCGTGCGTATTTCCCTTTCGGGGCACGACATGAACGGCTTCGCCATCGGCTATGACGGTCGCGTGTGGGGCACCATTGGCGACCGTGGTTTCAACATCGTCACAAAGGAAGGCAAGAAATACGACTCCCGTAACCGTGGCGCCGTCTTCCGCTTTGAGCCGGATGGATCTAATTTCGAGGTCGTGCACTTCGGCCTGCGTAACCCGAAGGAAATCGCCTTCGACGATTTTGGTAACGGCATCTCCGTCGATAATAACTCCGACCAAGGCGACCAAGCCCGCGTCGTCTACGTCGTCGAAGGCGCCGACTCTGGTTGGGAAATGGAGCACCAGGCCATGCATACCTTCCACCGTGAGATTGGCCTCGATCAGCGTCCGCCTTCCCGCTGGATGACTGAAAAGGTCTGGGAGCTTCAGAACCCGGTGCAGCCGGCCTTCATCATCCCGCCCACCGCTTACCTGAGTTCGGGTCCCTCCGGCCTGACTTACCACCCAGGCGCTGGTTACCTCGAGGCCGAGGCTAAGCACTTCCATATTTGCGATTACCGTGGGTCCGCGGGCGCGTCTGGTATTTGGTCCTTTAAGGTCGAGCCTGCCGGCGCGGGTATGACGATGACTAGCTCGCACCAACTGCTCTGGGGCGTCGCTGCGACCGACGTCGAGTATGACTGGAAGGGGCGCTTGGTGGTATCTGACTTTATCACCGGCTGGCAATCGCACAACGCGGGCCGTATTATCACCCTGTCCGCTGAAAAGATGATGAAGCCCGAGGCTGCGTCCACGGTGGCCAGCCTCATCAAAGATGGTTTCGGCAAGCGTGGCTCGGCTGAATTGTCCAAGCTGCTGGCGCATGATGACCAGCGCATCCGTCTCCGTGCCCAGATTGAATTGACCCGTCGTCCCGACGCCGCTGACCGCTTTGAAGCCGCGACGAAGTCCGCTAACCCCCTCGAGCGCGTCCATGGAATCTGGGGGCTCGGTATCCTCGCCCGTCGTGGCGCTGCCATCGCTCCGAGCGAAGCCTTCAACGGTAAGTCCACGCCGGTCGCCCCGTTGGCTGACCGCGTTGCCGCTGCCAATCGCCTCGTACCCTTGCTGAGCCATGCTGACGCCGAAGTCCGCTCGCAAGCGGTCCGCGCCCTCCAGGAAAGCCCGCTGAAGGGTAACGACCTCCCGCTCGGTAAGCTGATTCTCGATCCCTCGCTTCGCGTGCGTTCGTTCGCCGCCATTGCCGCGGGCCGCCTCGCTGCCGATAAGCACTTGCCCGAAGTCCTGACGATGCTCCGCGAAAATGCTGATAAGGATCCGGTGCTCCGCCATGCAGGGTCTTTCGTCATCGACCTCATCTGCCAGACTCCGGCAGCCTTCGATACCGTGGCCAAGGATGACAACGCCTCCGTACGCCTCGCCGCGGTGATTGCCCTTCGCCGTCGCCTCGACCCATCAGCTGCCCGCTTCGTGAACGACAAGTCCACGGTGGTTGCTGATGAAGCCATCCGCGCCGTCCATGACCTCGGCCTTGAGCCCGGCCGTCCGGCCGTGGCCGCACTCCTTGACGCGCGCGATCAGCGTGTTTGGACGCCTTTCATGCTGCGTCGTCTCGTCTACAGTGCCTTCCGCCTCGGTGGTGAGCAGAACGCTGCCCGCGTGGTCGGTGTCGCCGTCGACGAGAAGCTGCCTGACGAAGTCCGCAATGAGGCCCTGCGTCTCCTCGCCCAGTGGGCCAATCCTTATCCCGTCGACCAGTCGACCGGCCATTGGTCGCCGCTGCCTCCGCGCGATCCCAAGGAAGTCCGCACCAGCCTAACCGCCGCGCTGCCGCAGCTCCTCAAGGGGAACTCAGACACTTTGAAGTCTGCCTTAGAACTCGTGACGCTGTTCCAACTCGATGTGGCTTCCTTGCCGGTCGATACGCTCACCACGTTGGCTGCTAACCAGAAGCTCAGTGGTTCCGCCCGTGCTAAGGCGCTGGCGATGCTCCTCGCCCGTAAGCCTGCGAACGCCGTCGAACTCGCCGATAAATATGCCAAGGACGCTAAGGACGAAGTAGCCATGGTTGCGATTGGCGAACTCGCGCAGCGCAATCCGGCTCAAGGCCTCGGCGAACTCTCTAATGCCGCCAAGACCGGCTCGCCTGCCCGCCGGCAGGGCGCGTGGAAAGCCCTCGCTAAGCTGCAGGCTCAGGGCGTCGAAGCCCTGTTCGTCGAACAGCTCTCGGCCCTCGGTGCCGCTAAGGGCGTGTCACCGGCTGCGATTGAGTTATTGGAAGCCGCTGCGGCTCGTCCAGAGGCCTCCGTCAAGGATGCCTTGGCTAAGCTGAAGACCGCTTTGGCTGACCCGAGTAACGCCTTGGCCAAGTGGTTACCAGCCCTCGAAGGCGGCGACGCCACCAATGGTTTTGCGCTCTTCCAAGCCTTACCTGCTGGCCAGTGCCTCCGTTGTCACCGCGCCTCGGCCGACTCCCATGCCGCGGGCGGTGAAGCCGGCCCGAACCTTGCGGGCATCGCTAAGCGTGGTGATCGCCGTTACCTCCTTGAGTCGGTCGTCCAGTCCTCGGCCGTCGTTGTCTCTGGTTATGGCACCGTAAATATCGACCTCGCCAATGGTGGTGCGCTCACTGGCACGTTGCTGCAGGAGAAGCCTGACTTCGTCGATGTGGACGTCGCTGGCAACCGTTGGCGTGTCGCCCGTAAGGACGTGAAGGCCATGACCGCGCCGGTTTCTGGCATGCCCGCCTTGGATAGCGTCCTGTCGCTCAATGAAGTCCGTGACCTCGTCGCTTGGATGGCCACGCTCGAGAAGGGCGCCGCTGCGGTGAAGGCTCCTGAGCCTAAGCCGCTCGATATCTCGACCATCAAGCCCGTTGT
>CAMDWM010000143.1:0-4003 GCA_945878755.1 Akkermansia muciniphila | reverse complement strand
GTCGAACTGGCGGTCGATGACCACGCGCCGTTGCGGCGTGCCGTCGGCGGCGATGACCGTGATATGACCAATGCGGAGGCGGAGTTTCTCGATTAAGAACGGGGTGCGCGGTACATCGACGACTGGTTGGCCGGCGGGAGGAGGCGGAGTGTCCGCGGATTTAAGCCCGCGGAAAATATCCTGCGCATTATTATCCTTCAAGTAGTCCTCCTTGCCGACCAGCGTGAGCTCATCGATGTCGAGTTCGAGTAAGTGCACGACCCGACGGCCATCGCCGATGAACGTGGCCGGATCGAGATCGAGCCGCAGCCGCTTACCCTTAAGGAAGCGGGCGTCGGTCCATCGGCTAGGATTAGTGACCGTAAAGTCCGTAAAGTTGACCCGGCCGACGAATAAATTGGAGTCGTTATTTTCGACGGTCAGGTGAGCGCCCGACTTGGACGACAACGTCGAATCGAGGAGCCTGGGGGCAAAACGGCCCACCGACCAGACCGCCAAGGCAGCCGCCAAGACAATGAAAAGGATGACCCCGCCCAAAAGACTGAGAACCCGGCGGGAGATACTCCCGGGACGGGCGATGGAACGGGCACTAGGCATGGGTAGAATACGGAAAATCAGCAATAGGTGTGCCATCTTGAAGGGTCAACGGCAGAGCCGAAAAACCCTGTTTTAACCTATTTTGGAGGGGTGGCGTAAAAACAAAAGACCCGCCAGCGTGGGCGGGCGGGTCCTTCTGTCACGGGGCTGTCTCGCCCCGGCTAATTACTGGGCAGCGGCCGCAAGGACGCCACAAGCCACTTCATCACCAGCGGCCAGTTTAGGCGCCTTTTCCTGATTAGGGATGATGTTAGCGATGATCTCGTTATTATCGCTGACCTTCACGACTTCGACGAGGAGGGCCTTGCCGTCTTTAACCAGCTGGAGGCGGGCCTTGACGTCGGGCTTATCGGCGCGGAGGAGGGAAATGAGGCCAGAGCCTTCGCGGACTTCGAGCACGCGGGCCTTATTGGCGTCCTTAGGGGCTTCGAGGGCGGCGGCCACGGCAGCCTTAGGGGCTTCCGCGGGGGCATCTTTGTCCCAGGAGAACTTAACGCCAGGAGCGGCGGCCTCGACAGGCTTACCGTTGACATCGCTCACGCCGGAAGTGGCTTGCGTAGAGGTAGACCAAGGGCTCTTGGAGCCTTCACAGGCAACGAGCAGGACGGAAGCGGAGAGGATAAGCAGAGAGCGCTGCATGACAGTAGGGGGAGTTCGCGAAGGGTCATTTCGGCGACCAAACGAGTCAACCCCTTAATGCTTGCGGAGGGGCAGTCCGTGGGCTTCCTCAAAGGTCTAATGAGTCAGGAAGCCCTTAAATTGATGATTGGGATGCCGAAAGGGAGCCTTGAAGAGGCTACCCTCCAGCTTTTCGCCCGTGCCGGCTTCCCGGTGGCCAAGAGCAGCCGGTCTTACCGCCCCTCTTTTGACGACCCGACCCTCGACGGCCGCTTCATCCGCGCCCAGGAGGTCGCCCGCTATGTTGAACACGGCTTCTTTGACTGCGGCCTGACTGGGCAGGACTGGGTCCAGGAAAATGCCGCCGACGTCGTCCAAGTTTGTGAACTTATCTACAGCCGCGCTTCCGCCCAAAAGTCGCGCTGGGTTCTTTGTGTGCCGGAAGCCTCGCCCGTCCAGACCGCCAAGGACCTCGCGGGGAAGCGCGTCGCCACCGAACTCGTCGAGACGACTCGACGCTGGTTCAAGGCGCAAGGCATCGAGTGTGAGGTCGAATTCTCCTGGGGCGCCACCGAAGTGAAGGTCCCGGAGCTCGCGGATGCGATTGTCGACATCACCGAGACGGGCTCCTCGATCAAGGCGAACCAGCTACGCATCGTCGCCCAACTCATGGAAACGACGACGGTCCTCATCGCCAATAAAGCGGCCTGGGCCAACCCCGCCAAGCGCGCGAAGATTGAGCAAATTGTGCTGATGCTGCAAGGCGCCCTCGCGGCACAGCACATGGTCGGCCTCAAGTTTAACCTCCCGAAAGCCCAGCTCGCGCAAGTCGCCGCCGCCCTGCCCGCATTGCGTAACCCGACGATCTCGCCGCTCAGCAACCCTGAATGGATTGCGGTCGAAACGATCATCGATACCCGTCAGGCGCGTGAGTTCATCCCGACCCTTAAGGCTTCCGGGGCCGAAGGCATCGTGGAGTATCCCATTAACAAGCTCGTCTACTAAAGGGCCATGGCTGACTCCGTCCGCGTCGGTCTGATCCAACTCACCGCCGAAGACACGCCGGCGGCGAATGTCCGGAAGACCATCCCACGCATTGAAGAAGCCGCGGCCAAGGGGGCGAAAGTTATCGGCCTGCAGGAAATGTTCACGACGAAGTATTTTTGCATTACCCAGGACCCGCGGAACTTCGACCTCGCTGAGCCGATCGAGACCGGCCCGTCGGTGACCGAGCTTGCAAAGATTGCGCAGCGCCTCGGGGTGGTCATCGTCGCCCCGCTGTTCGAAGCGCGCGGTAGCGAAGTCTATCACAATACGGCGGCCGTCATCGACGCCGACGGCACGGTGCTCGGCAAGTATCGGAAGATGCACATTCCGCAGGATCCAGGCTTCGAGGAAAAATTTTACTTCACGCCCGGCGACCTCGGTTTCCGCAGCTGGAAGACGGCCCACGGTAACCTCGGCGTGCTCATCTGCTGGGACCAATGGTATCCCGAAGCCGCTCGCCTCACGGCGCTCGCAGGCGCCGACATCCTTTTCTACCCGACCGCCATCGGCTGGCTCCCCGAAGAAAAAGCCGCCTTTGGTCGTGCCCAGCATAATGCCTGGGAAACCGTCCAGCGCGGCCACGGCGTCGCCAACGGCTGCTACATTGCCGCCACCAACCGCGTCGGTACGGAAGGCCGCACCCAATTCTGGGGGCAGAGTTTCGTCTCGGACCCCTACGGCGAAATTGTCGCCCGCGCCTCGAGCGACCAAGAAGAAGTCCTGCTGGCCGACTGCGACCTCGTCAAGCAGCGTGAATTCCGCCGCATCTGGCCCTTCTTCCGCGACCGTCGCATCGACGCCTACGGCGACCTGACGCGCCGTCTGCGCGACTGACCCTTCGCATGGCCACGCCTCGCTCCCTCGGTTTCCGCATGCCTGCGGAATGGGAACCCCAGTCCGCCACGTGGCTCTCGTGGCCCTCGAACACCGCGTTATGGCCGGGCCACTACGACCTCATCCCGGCGAAATTCGCCGATTTCGCTGCCGCCATCGCCGAATTCCAGCCAGTGAAAATCAACGCCGCGGGCAAGCTGCGCGCTGAAGCCGAACACGCGCTCAAGGAAGCGAAGGCCGACCTCTCGGTCATTGAATTAACGGACATCGCTACGGACGACGTGTGGTGCCGCGACCACGGCCCGATCTTCGTCAAGAACGATGCCACCAAGGAACTCGCCCTGACGGACTGGGAATTCCACGGCTGGGGTGGTAAGTTCGAGGCCTCGCTCGACAACCAAGTGCCGGGCAAGATTGCGGCGCGCCTCGGCCTGAAGAAATTTAGCTATCCCTTTGAACTCGAAGGCGGCGGCATTGAAGTCTCTGGCGATGGCCTGCTCCTCACGACCGAAGCCGTCCAGAACAACCCAAACCGGGCTGAAGGCCGAGATGATGCGGCGTTCCATGCTGCCATCCACGACGGACTCGCCATCGACGAACTCCTCTGGATTGGCGAAGGCCTTGCCAACGACGACACCGACGGGCACATCGATAACCTCGCGCGCTTCATCGCCCCGCGTACGATCCTCGCGGTCGCCGAAGCCAACAAGGCCTCGCCGAACTACGCACCGCTCCAAGAAAACCTGAAGCGCCTGCGCGAACTGCGCCCACGCCAACAGCGCCTGGATGTCATCGAGCTGCCGATGCCCGAGCCGATCCGCTTGGCGGGTCGCGACCTCCCACCGAGCCACGCGAACTTCCTGATCGTCAACGATGGCGTCCTCGTCCCGCTGTATGGACAAGACTC
>CAMDWM010000142.1:0-4006 GCA_945878755.1 Akkermansia muciniphila | reverse complement strand
CCCAACTTCTCGAGGAGGCGGGCGAGGTCGTCGTCGCCTTCGTAGGCAATCGTGATGCTGCCCTTCTTGCCCTTCTGGACAACTTGGACGCGGGCGGAGAGATGCGAAGCGAGGCGCTTCTGGACGTCTTCGACGACGGATTTCTCCGTGCGCTTACGGTCGGTCTTCTTAGTGGAAGCAAACTTCTTCACTTCAACCTCGAGGGCACGAACCGAGAGTCCCTTCTCGATGACGAGACGGGCGAGCTGCACGCGGTGAGCCTGGTTCTCGAGCCCGAGCAGCACCTTGGCATGGCCAGTCGAAAGCTGACCCTTGCCGAGGTAGCCCTGGATCTCGCGGTCGAGTGAGAGCAGGCGAACCAGATTAGCGATGCTCGCACGCGGCTTGCCAAGGCGATCCGCAACGGCTTCCTGCGTGAGGTTAAAGTCGCGCATGAGCGAGGCCACGCCCAACGCTTCTTCGACGGGATTAAGGTCCGTGCGCTGCAAGTTCTCGACGAGGGCGAGCACGGCGCTGGCGTTATCGCTAGCCTCCAGCACGCGCGCCGTGATCGTCTTCTGGCCCAAGAGTTTGAACGCACGGAAGCGGCGTTCGCCGGCAATGAGCTCATAGCCGTCCTTCACCTTGCGGACCGTGACGGGCTGCAGGAGGCCTTCGGAACGAATGGATTCGGCCAGTTCCTTGACACCCGCCTCGTCGAACTCGCGGCGCGGCTGACGGGGATTCGGCACGATGGCGCCGAGTTGAATCTCAATGAGCGCCAGGCCGGGAGCGATAGGAGGAGCAGACGGCGCAGGGGGCGCTGCTACGGGCTTGGTAACGCCGCCACCAATGAGGGAGCCGAGTCCTCGGCCGAGGGATTTCTTAGGAGGGGTGGCCATGAAATTAGCGGGCAGGAACTTCGGGTTGCGGCACAAAGATCTCGACGTCGGCACGGAGTGCGCCTGTGCTCGGGAGTTTATTGGCCTGAAGAATCCATTCGACCTTGGAGCCAAACTGGCGAGCGATACGAATGACCGTATCACCGGACTTCACTTTGTAGGGCGTCCCGGTGCGGGGTACCTCAGAAGTTAGCCCGTCATCTGGCGCGGCGGGGGGGTTGCCGGCAGGCGGCGTAACGCCGGGGTTCGCAGGTGGCGCACCCGCAGACTTGGTGGGTGGTGTTGGACGAGAAATGGGTGGTTGCCGACCAGCGAGGGCCGCGTCGACGCGACGACCGAGTTCGGCGAGAGCGGCGTTCACATCAGCTGTCTGCTGCTTGAGGCGGCGATCTACTTCGGCCAAAGCTTCCGCCTTGGTTCGTGCCGCCGCTTCGGCGTTTGAGCTATTGCCCACCGAGGCGTTACGTTGCTTGTTCAGGGCCTCGCGCAAGTCCGCGTTCTCGAGCTTCAGTTTCTCCACTTCGTTACGAAGCTCCGCAAGGTCCTGCTGCATCCCCGCCAGCTGGTTGTTTTGGGCGAAGAGTGGGGCGAAGCCCAGAAGAAGGAAAAGGAGACCGAAGCGCATGCCTCCAGCAAAACAAGTCGGGCAACGGAGGCAAGGAGCGAGCATTCGCACCCCCGAAGCTGGCTCTAGCCTCTTAAATCAGCCCGAACTAGCCCAAGGGCCACGGTTTTCCTTTCTCGCCCCCGATGCGGGGACGTCCCTAACCTAGGGACGGATGTCCAAAATCCTCGTAGCCCTTTCCGGCGGCGTCGACAGCGCCGTGGCCGCCTTGTTGCTCAAGCAACAGGGACACGAGGTCCATGCCGCTTACTTTCGGACTTGGATGAACGAGGAAGGCCTCCCCTTCCCTGGCGAATGCCCTTGGGAAGACGACGTCCGCAACGCCCAGACCGTCGCCGAACACCTCGGCCTACCGTTCCGCATCATCGACCTCGTAAAGGATTACCGCGAAACCGTAGTCGAATACCTGGTCGATGGTTACCGCCGTGGGCTGACCCCCAATCCCGATATCATTTGCAACCGCGAGATGAAGTTCGGTGTCTTTTTGCGTCGCGCTTTGGCCGAGGGCTACGACGCCATCGCCACGGGTCACTACGCCCGCCGCCGTGCGAACGCCGACGGCTCGTTCGACCTTTTGGAAGGCCTTGACCAAAATAAGGATCAGTCTTACTTCCTCGCTCTGCTGCGCCAAGACCAGCTCGCCAAGGCCCTCTTCCCGATTGGCGAACTTACCAAGCCGGAAGTCCGCCGCCTGGCCGTCGAGGCCCAGCTCCCGAACGCCACGCGCAAGGATAGCCAAGGCATTTGCTTCCTCGGCCAAGTACCCGTGCAGGACTTCCTCGAACGCCACATCCCCGACGCCCCGGGCCCGATCGTCAACCCCGCTGGCAAGGAAATCGGCCACCACCGCGGCCTCCACCGTTACACCATCGGTCAGCGCAAGGGCATCGGCCTACCTTCCAACACCGACCAGAAATATTTCGTCGTGGTGAAAAAGGACTTCGCGACACAGACCCTGCACGTGGCCTTCGACTTACCCGACGCGAAGTGGCTCTACACCGACTCGGCCCGCGCCGCCAACTTCACTTGGATTAATCAACCGCTCAGCAGCGAGCAGGCCGTCCTTGCCCGGGTGCGTTACCGGGACAAGGCCGTCGCCGCGGACTTTAAGCCGCACCCCGACGGCACCGTCGACCTTCGCTTCCAAGCGACCCAACGGGGCCTCGCCGCTGGCCAGGTCGTGGCTATCTATCAGGACCGCGTCCTCCTGGGCGGAGGAGTGTTCGTTTAAGGGGATAGGGGTTGGGGGGGGATTGGGGATCGGGGATCGGCAGAGTCTGGGGATGGGCGCGACTAACACGTTTCCCTATCCCACCTCCACTATCCCCCATCCCCTATCACTATCCCACCTCCCCTCCACTTGACCTCCCCGACTTTGTGGGAATGGTAAGCGCATGGCCGAAGGCAATGCAGTCCGACAGATGTTCTCGGGTATCGCTTCGCGCTATGACCTCGCCAACCGCATCCTCAGCCTCGGTCTCTGCGTCGGCTGGCGAAACCGCTTGATTCAGGCCGTCATCGCCACCCATCCGCACAACGTTGCTGACCTTGCCACCGGCAGCGGCGACGTCGCGTTCGAGCTTCTCCCCGCCCTACCCCATGATTGTAAAGTAATCGGCTACGACTTCTGCGATCCAATGCTCGAAGTCGCCCGCCGCCGCGCAGCTAAATCCCCACTCCGTTCGCCGGAGTTTCTGCTGGGCGATTGCATGAAGCTACCCATCGCCGACGACGCCTGTGATGTCGTCACCATTGCGTACGGCGTGCGCAACTTCGAAGACCGTATCCGCGGCCTCCGCGAACTCTGTCGTGTGACCAAGCCAGCCGGCTCAGTCTTCATCCTCGAATTCTCCAAACCCGCCGCATGGTTTGCGCCTTTCCACTTCGTGCATGTGCGCCTGATCTCGCCAATCCTCGCTGGGATCCTCACGGGTGACTTCGGAGCCTACCGCTACCTCGGCACCAGTATCGCGGGCTTCCCTGATGCTGCTGGCCTGACACTGGAACTAAAAAACGCAGGTTTTTCGGAAGTTAGCCACGAAAGCATGCTGTTCGGCACCGTGGCGCTCCATCGGGCTAAAAAGTAGCCCTTTCCAAAAATTCCTTGCCTTTCGAGTCTGGGATGGTTCTTTCAAGCGTCTCGGAACGGGCTCGTGGTGAAATGGATATCATTTCTGACTACGGATCAGACGTTTGGGGTTCGAATCCCTACGGGCCCACCATTTTGAACAGCGAACCAGAATAACCTTCTGGTTCGCCCTGTTTTGCGTGCAATTCAAAGGTAGGGTCAGCACTGCGTGCTGACCTAGAAAACCCCGGAACGAGGGCGTCGACCAGCTAGGTTAGCACGGAGTGCTAACCCTACCCATGCCCCTATCCCCAATCCCCCACCCCTAACCTTACTCCCTTAACTCAGGCTTCGGTTCCGGCATCTGATTACCTGACGGGTAAATGTAGGCCCGGTCCTCAAAATTTCGGAGCTCCACAATGCCATCGTGGA
>CAMDWM010000141.1:0-4071 GCA_945878755.1 Akkermansia muciniphila | reverse complement strand
CTACGGCGAGCTCTTGGCGACTTCCCGCGGCAACCCCACCCTGCAGCTCAAACCGTGGCGTGCACTTATCGAAGCCGCGAACGGCCCCACCACCCCGACTGCCGATAGCCTCGTGGGCTCGTACGTCGTTGCCGACGCGCAAAAGCATCGTAGCCTGATCCGCGAAGTCGAAGCCTACAAAGCCAGCCCCAAGAGCCCGCCGCGGGCCATGGCAATGGTCGACAAAGCCCAACCCGTGAACGGCAAAGTTTTCCTGCGCGGCAATCCGGGCCGCCCGGGCAAGAATGTCACGCGACACTACCTCGAAATCCTTGCCCCCGATGGTAAGCCCGTGGACTTCAAGCGGGGCAGCGGGCGCCTCGAGCTCGCCGAAGCCATCGCCAATGCCAACAATCCACTGACGGCCCGCGTGATGGTCAACCGCGTGTGGGATCAGATCTTTGGCCAACCCTTGGTCGAGACCCCCAGCGACTTCGGCGTCCGCACGGCGGCGCCCACTAACCCTGCGCTCCTCGATGGATTGGCCACGCGCTTCATCGCCGACCAATGGTCGACTAAGAAACTTATTCGAACCCTCGTGACCTCGGCGGCTTTCCGTCAAGCGTCGGAAACCCATAAGGCTGGCCTGGCCAAGGACCCCGAGAACCGCCTGCTCTGGCGCATGCATCGTCGCCGGGCGGATTTCGAAACCATGCGTGATAGCATCCTGGCCATCTCTGGCCAGCTCGAGCCTAAGCTCGGTGGCCAGCCCTTTGACCTCGCTACCAATTTCAGCACGCCTCGGCGGACCATCTACGCCATAATCGACCGGCAGAACCTCCCGGCCGTCTTCCGCACGTTCGACTTTGCGAACCCCGACTACCACGTCGCCCGACGTAATGAAACCACGACGCCCCAGCAAGCGCTCTGGATGATGAACCACCCCTTCACGCGTCAGCAGGCGGACAAACTCGCGGAGAAAATCGCCCCAGCGGCCACCGATGAAGAGAAAGTACGCCAGCTCTACCGCGCCATCCTCGCCCGCGACCCGAAGTCTGCGGAGATCAAGCAAGCCTTGACCTACGTCACCGAAGTCCGTCAAGCCCCCGCGCCTGCCAACTGGTTGAGTGGAATCGGCGGCTACGACCCCAAAACCAAGAAAGTCACCTTTACGGAGATGAAAGCATTCAAGAAGGATGCCTTGAACCCGTCGGACAAGTATCCGGATGCCACTAGCGAGAATGGTCATGCTTCGTTGACCGCGAAAGGCGGCCATCCTGGTAACGATGCGCAGCACGCCGTCATCCGGCGCTGGTCCGCGGGCGGCGGTGGTGAATTCCGGATTGATGGCGACCTCAAGGTGACCACCCCGCAAAGCCAGGGTGTGCGTGCCCGCATTGTCTCCGCCCAACGGGGCCTCCTCGGTGAATGGACCTGCCTCGGCGGGGCCTCCGTGCCCGTCGTCCTCGAGAAAGCCGTCATCTCCCCAGGTGATACGGTAGACTTCATCCTCGATGACTTGAACGGCCCGAACAGCGACAGCTTCACTTGGGCTCCGGTGCTCAAGGATGCACGTACTGGCGAGGTGATTGATGCCGCCTCCGCGGGCTTTAATCGTAAGAGCTCGCCACAAACCCCTTGGTCCTCGCTCGCGCAGATTCTCTTCGCCAGCAACGAATTCAACTTTGCCGAATAAGCATGCACCACGATCCCACTTTCATCCATAGCCGCCGGGAGTTCCTGCGGAAGTGCGGCATGGGCATGGGCGGCTTGGCCTTCGCTTCGTTACTGCAGCGCGAACTGCACGGCGCCCCGACTTCTGTCAACCCACTGCACCCGTTGGCACCGCGCCGCGCCCCGCTGCCGTCGAAGATCAAGCACGTCATCCATATCTTCGCCAACGGTGGCCCTTCGCACGTCGACACGTTTGACCGGAAGACCTCGCTCGATAAATACCACGGACAGAAACTGCCGGGCGACTACATCGCGACTGAACGCAAGACGGGGGCAGCCTTCCGCTCGCCCTTCACGTGGAAGCGCTACGGCAAGAGCGGCCTCGAAGCCAGCGAGCTCTTTGCTAAGACAGCAGCGTTTGCCGATGACCTCTGCGTCATTCGCTCCATGCAGGCGAATGTCCCGAACCATGAACCTTCCCTGCTACTGATGAATTGCGGCGAAGCCCGCCAAGTTCGTCCCAGCTTGGGTTCGTGGGTGACCTACGGGCTCGGCACCGAAAACGAAAACCTCCCTGGCTTTATCACTCTCTGTCCGGGCGGCTATCCGATCCAAGAAACCCAGAACTGGCAGTGCGGCTTCTTACCCGGCGTCTATCAAGGAAACTACGTCGACTCCTCTAAAAAGACCGTGGAGGAACTCATTGAAAACATCCGCAACGCGGGCCTCTCGCGTCCGGCCCAACGCAAGCAGCTCGACCTCCTTGCGCGCATTAACGCCTCACACCAATCGCTGCACCCGCAGGATGCCGCCCTCGAAGCTCGCGCGCAGTCGTTCGAGATGGCCTACCGCATGCAGCTTGAAGCCACCGATGCCTTCGACATCAGCCGCGAGTCCATCTCGACCCGCGAGATGTACGGCGACACCACCCAAGGCCGCCAATTCCTGATTGCCCGTCGCCTGGTAGAACGTGGTGTCCGTTTCGTCCAGCTTTGGCATGGCGATGGCCAGCCCTGGGACAGCCACGACGACCTCGAAGTCCAACACCGCAAATTGGCACACGAGGCTGACCAACCGATTGCCGCACTTCTCGCCGACCTCAAGCGTAGCGGCATGTTGGATTCCACGCTCGTGATCTGGGGCGGAGAATTCGGCCGTACCCCGACCGTCGAGCTCCCCACGCCGGGCTCCAACGCGGGTAAGATTAACGGACGCGACCATAACCACCACGGCTTCACAATGTGGATGGCTGGCGGCGGCGTCCGCGGCGGAACAGTTTACGGTGAGACCGACGAGTTCGGCTTCAAGTCCGTCAAGGACGTGGTGCACGTGCACGACCTCCATGCGACGATCATGAAGCTCCTCGGCTTTAACCACGAAGAGTTCACCTTCCGCCATGCTGGTCGCGACTATCGCCTGACCGACGTCCACGGTAAGGTCGTGCAGGGGCTCATCGCCTGACCGGTCATTTAGTTAGGAAGACTAGGGGCGCTCACTTCACGCTTCCCCTCCGCCGGGTGTCCGCCAACCTACGGACTACCCCGCCCCGCCATGCGTCGACTGCTTGCTTTCTGCCTCACCCTCCTCGTTGGCTATGGACCCGGCTTCGCCGCGGAAACCCCGACAGACGTCAAGGTCCTTAAGGACATCGTTTACCGGACTGGTAATGACCTCACCACTTACGAGGCCGAACGTTGCAAGTTGGACGTCACCTTACCCGCCAAAAGCGACAGGCCTTTCGCGACTTATGTTTGGTTCTATGGGGGTGGCCTAAAGAAAGGCAGTAAAGGACTCGCCTCCGAGCATTGCGCCGAAATTGCGGCAAGCTTTGCCCGCGAAGGCATCGCGGTAGTCGTACCCGATTACCGACTCAGCCCGAAGGCAAAATACCCCGAGTATGTCGACGATGCCGCCGCGGCCTTCGCTTGGACGGTGCGCAACATCGGCAAGATGGGCGGAGACCCGCGCAAGGTATTCATCGGCGGCCATTCTGCCGGTGGCTACCTTGCGCTCATGGTAGGCTTTGACTCTAGCCGCCTGAAACCCTACGGCGTCAGCCTAAATGACGTCGCTGGCATCGCGCAGGTCAGTGGCCAAGTCTTCACGCATTACACCATCCGCGAGGAACGCGGACAAGGCCGCTACAGTGTCACGTCCGACGAAGCCGCCCCCGCCTTTCACGTAACGAAGACCCTGCCACCGATCTTAACGCTCTACTCGGACCACGACATGACCGGACGTGCGGAGGAAAGTCAGTTTCTCATCGCGATGCTCAAGGGCGCGGGCCATGTCGAAACCACCTCACTCAAAGTGACGGATACCGACCACGGCAGCATTGGACACAACTTGCGCTTCACCGACGACCCCGGCCACAAGGCCGTGCTACAATTCATCCGCAAGCAGGCGGAGAGTCGCTGA
>CAMDWM010000140.1:0-4074 GCA_945878755.1 Akkermansia muciniphila | reverse complement strand
CCTTCTTCGAGGCCGGCGTGGTGGAAGGCCACACGCTCGTCAGCGATGCCGTTATCCTGCCGGTTGGCGATGCTGACGCGGACGGATTCGGGGTCGCGGTCGAAGCCAGTGATCCGCCCACAGCCGAGCTGGGCGGCGGATAAGGCGAGGATGCCAGAACCGCAGCCGGCGTCCGTGACGGAGACTTGGTCGGAAGGTTTCGTCTCTAGGTAGTCGAGCAGACGGATGGCGCAGAGGCGGGTGGTCGGGTGGTCGCCAGTGCCGAAGGCCAGGCCAGCGTCGAACCAGATCACGGCGGCGTCCGCCGGGACAGGGTGCTTCCCGCGCATCCATGCCGGGACCCAATGAAGTCGGCCGTAATCCCAAGGCTTTAAGTGCTCTTTGTAAGCGTCTTTCCAATCCTTGTCGGCGAGTACCGTCTCGGCATATTTTTCAGGCAGTTTCTTGAAGGCCTTCCGGAGACCGGCCCAGGCGGCGTCGGCCTCGTTTTTGGTCTCGAAGTAGCCCATCACAAAGTACGGCTTACCGGGGCCTTCATGGAAAAGCATCCAAGAGGAGCGTGTCAGTTCACAGAAATGGTCCTCTAGCGGCTGGACCATGTCTTCATGGATAGGGCAACTGAGTTCGATCATCGGGAGTGAAAACGGGCGGCGAGTTCCGCAATCACGCGGGGGAGCAGGGCGTGCTCGGCGGCATGGATTTTTTGGGCAAACGTTTCGAGGGTATCATCCGAGGTGCGTGTGACCTCGGTTTGGCCGAGGTGGGCACCGCCATCGACTTCCGCTGTAACCCAATGGACCGTGCAGCCGCCTGCAGGGACGCCAGCGCGCCAGGTTTGGCCGATGCCATCCAGCCCCGGGAAGGCCGGCAGCAGGGTGGGGTGCAGGTTAATGATGCGGCCGGCGAACGGCTCAAGTAGGGGGGCCTTCACCACGCGCATGAACCCAGCCAGGACGACTAGGTCGACCCCATCTTCGGCCAAGGTTCGGGCCCAGAAGGTCTCCTGCTCGGGCGAAAACTTCGTCTTAAAAGGACCGGGATCGAGGAAGGTCGCCGGGACGCCGTACTTAGGCCCCAGCGCCAGCATCGGCGCCGTCGGGAGGTCACAATAAATACCGATGACCTGAGCTGCACCCAGCTGGCGGTCTGTTTGGGCACGGAGGACGGCGTCGGCATTAGAGCCGCGACCAGAGCCAAGGAGGGCGACGCGCATGGCGGGAAAGGTGTCGGCTGTCGGGTGCGCCTGCAAACGGATTTTAAAAATCAACCTTTGAACCCCCTCGGATTAGGCCGAAGATGAGGCCGCCCTCATCCATGGATCGCCGCGCGTTCTTTCGTCTCACTGCCCTCGGTTCCCTGGGGGCTTCATTACTTCCGGCGAGCGCCTTCGCTGCGCCGACCCCCGCGCTGGCGCAGACCCAACTCGGCATCGACGTGCTGACGGCTGGCGGTTTCGAGACCTTACGTGGTGTACGTTGCGGACTCGTCACGCACCGGGCGGGCATGAACGCTGCTGGGAAACGGACGGCGGATGTCTTAGCGAACGCGCCCGGAGTGCGGCTAACTAAACTCTTTGGTCCCGAGCACGGTATCGATGGGTCTACCGCCGCGGAGATTGCGATTAAGAACGCCAAGGACGTGCGTACAGGGCTGCCGGTTTATTCGTTGTATGGCACTACCCGCCGCCCGACCCCGGAAATGCTCGAGGGCCTTGATGCGATCGTCATCGACTTTCAGGACGTCGGTTCGCGTTCCTATACTTACATCAGTTGCATGCGGTACGTCATCGAGGCCTGTTTCTCGCTGCCGCGACCCATCCGTGTTATCGTGCTCGACCGGCCCAATCCCTTGGGCGGGGAAAAAGTCGATGGGCCCTTCCTCGACCGCAAATGGCGTAGCTACGTGGGTGCCTATGAGATGCCCTATGTGCACGGCCTCACCATCGGCGAAATCGCGCGGTGGGCGGTGGCGACGCCCGGCGTCCTCGAACTCACCGACGAACAACGCCGCCGCGGCTTTCTCGAGGTCGTCCCGATGCGCGGCTGGAGCCGCGCACTGACGTGGAATCGGACCGGCTTGAATTGGGTGCCCACCTCGCCGAAAGTCCCCACAGCTCAAGCCGCGTTGGGTTACGCTATGGTGGGCCTCGGCTGCCAGCTTGGCGACTTCAGCCACACCTTTGGTGACGAGATGCATTTCCGTTTCATCAAGTATAGCCGCCGCAAATCTGCCGATATCATCGCCACCTTAGGTAACGCCGTCCCGGGGCTGCTCCTGGAACCGAAGCTGATGCCCGACGGCACGCAGGGCGTCTATACAGCCATCAATGATTGGGCGAAGTTCCGGCCGACGGCGCTCTCCCTGCACATGATGCGGCAGGCTTGTATCTGGGAACCCACCAACCCCTTTGCGCGTGCCACGAAGAATGAACGCGAACTCTTCATTAAGCACACCGGCAGCGAAGCCTTCTACGAAGAACTCCGTCTGCGGGGAGCCGCCGTCGATTTACCGCGCTGGATGGCCCAGTGGAATGCGGATGCAGAAGCTTTCCGGGCGCGGACGGCCCCGTACCGCATCTACGCCTAATTAATAGGAGCGCCCTTCGCGCTTTTCCCAGAAGTTGATGAAGGCTTGGTTGAGGACACTGTAACCACCTGGGGTCGGGTAGTTGCCAGTAAAATACCAGTCGCCTAGGCTCTTGGGACAAGCCTTGTGGAGGGCTTCAATTTTTTGGAAAACGATGACAAGCTCACCCTTCCACCCGGACTTTGTCGGGTAGACGAGTTCGGCGGCTTTCGCCGCAAGTTCCTTATCGGAGAAGGCATCATAGATACGCTTCACATGGTTCTTGAGCTGGGCGGCCGGCTTGGTCGACTGCGCGACGCAGTCTTCGTAGACCTCGCGGAGAAGGTCGGTCATTCCGCGATCCTTACAGAGGGCGACCGCGGCTTGGAAGGCGAGGAACTTACCCATCTCGGACATGTCGATGCCGTAGCAATCGGGGTAGCGGATTTGGGGAGCTGTCGAAGCAATCACGATACGCTTCGGATTCGGGCGGGCGAGGATGCGGAGAATCGATTGGCGGAGCGTCGTGCCCCGGACGATGGAGTCGTCAACGCAGACGAGCGTGTCGCCTTCGCGGACAGCGCCGTAGGAGATATCGTAGACGTGCGAGGCCATCTGCATCCGGTTCTTCTCCTGGGTGATGAACGTGCGCAGCTTGACGTCCTTGTGGGCGACCTTTTCGCCACGCGGCCAACCGCCGAGCACGAGGCGGTCGATGGCGGCGTCGTCGAGTTGGCCCTTGGCCAAGGCTTCGCGGAGTTGGTCGCGGACCTGGGTGCGGCGGCGCATCCGCAGTTCTTCCATCAGCCCGTACCAGGCGATTTCGGCCGTGTTTGGGATGTAGGAGAAGACCGCCTTATCATGGTCGTCGCTGATGAGGCGAATCACCTCGTCGGCGAGAGCGGCGCCGAGCGCTTTCCGTTCGGCGTAGATATCCGGGTCGTTACCGCGCGAGAAATAGATGCGCTCAAAGGAGCAATGCCGCCGTTCGCCTGGTGGGTGAATACACTCCACCGAATGACGTCCATCGGCCTTGATGATGAGCGCGGAGCCGGGCGGGAGCTCTTGGACTTCGGCCTGGGTTGCGCCGATGATGGTCATGAGCGCGACGCGCTCGGAGGCGACGGCGATCAGGTCGTCCGTGCGGACGTACCAGCAAGGGCGGATGCCATTCGGGTCGCGGACGACGAACGAGTCCCCGTTACCGATGAGCCCGGCGATGGCGTAGCCGCCGTCCCAGTGCTTGGCCGCCTTGCGGAGAACATTGCCGACGTCGAGGTGCTTAGAAATTTCGTGCTGCACGGCCATCCCTTCGAGTCCTTGATCCTTGAAGGCTTTGAACAGACGGTCGTGTTCCTCATCGAGCCAGAAGCCGATCTCCTCGAGGATGGACTGGGTGTCGGTCGTGTAAATGACGTGGGCGCCGCGCTCGGTGAGGGAGGCGTTTAGGTCCGGCGTATTCGTCAGGTTGAAGTTACCAGCGACGAGGAGGTTGCGGGTCGGCCAGAT
>CAMDWM010000139.1:0-4169 GCA_945878755.1 Akkermansia muciniphila | reverse complement strand
TTCGGTGCCCACGGAAACTTTTCGAACTCCCGGCGGAGCGGACGATCCGGGGTTTCAGGAAAATGATGAATCAGGTGCTGGGAGAATTCGCGCCAGCCGACTTCGGCCACGTATTTATCGCCACCCTTGATTCCGAGATGTCCGGCCGTGCGGACGGCGTCGACGATTTCGAGCGGGGAGATCTGGCCGAAGTGCAGGTAGGGCGAAAGGCGAGAGGTGCCGTCGAGCTTGGGGATGTCGCGATTGGTGGGGTAGTCTTTGACCGGTGCGACCACGAAATCCTTCAGGCGCTTCTCGGCGCCTTTACGCGTCGGGTCCCACGCCGCGGGAAACTCGCCGTCCCATTTAATCTTCGGGAGGAGGTCGAGCTTCGCAATCGTGACGGACTTTAATAGCTTCTCAAACGGCGTGAGTTTCTTCGGGGCCTTGAGGGGCTCGCCGAACTTGAGGTTCGCGAGGCAATTCTTCCAGAAGGGCGTGAAGACCTGAAAGGGATTTCCGGCGAGGGTCTTCACGAGATGCGGCTCATGGAGGAGGTTGCCGTTAAAGGACTCCGCCTGCAGGCCCGCGTTACGGAGCGAGGCCTTTACTTGGGTGTCGCGCTCGATGATTAATGGTTCGTGACGGCGGTTCCAAGTCACGAGGCCAGCACCGGTTTCGGCGACGAGTTTCTTGAGTTCCGTGAGGCTGTGCCCGCTGCGGATGACGAGTGGACTGCCGACTTTTTCGAACTGCGCGGCGAGATCTTCCAGAGCGTAGTGCAGCCACCAATTGGAAGCCCCACCCGGTTGCCAAGAGCCCTCGGCCTCGGGGTCATGGATAAAGACTGGAATTACCGCGCCGCCATGCTTCACCGCCGCCTGTAGGGACGGGTTGTCAGCGAGTCGAAGGTCTAAGCGAAGCCAGACGATGGCGGGGGTGGGCATGGCTCAGAAGGGGATTGGGGATAGGGGGAAGGGGAACGGCGAAGGGGGATAGGGGGAGGGGGAACGGCGAAGGGGGATAGGAGACTGTAATCAGCCTTAGAAAAGACCAATTGCAAGGCACCTTGGAGATTTCTCCCCCATACCCCAACCCCTATCCCCCATTACCAACTATAACTCTGCTTCTTCTTCACGCGGCAGGCGAACTCGACGAGGAGCTGTACGGACTGCTCGACGACGGCGAGGTCGACGACTTCGCCCGGGGTGTGCATGTAGCGAAGGGGAATGGAGAGCAGGCCGCAGGCGACGCCCGAGTGAGCCATCTGGATGGCCCGCGCGTCGGTGCCGGTCGGCCGCGACTCAGCTCCGATCTGGTAAGGAATGCCGAGCGACTCCGCGGCTTCGACCATGTGGTCGTAAACGACGGGGTTGATGTTGGGGCCGCGCGCGATGACGGGGCCGCCCGAAAGCGTGAAGCGCCCGAACTTACGGTTATCCGCATCCGGGTGATCGGTGGCGTGACCGACGTCAACCGCGATGGAAACATCGGGCTTGATGCCTTGGGCCGCAACCTGCGCACCGCGCGTACCGATTTCTTCCTGCGTGGTGGCCACGGACGCAACCGTCGCCGCCAGGGATTTCTCCTTGGCCAAGCGGCGGAAGGCTTCCATGCAAACGTAGGCACCGGCCTTATCGTCGAAGGCGCGGGCGACACCGATACTGCCACGTAGGATTTCCGGCCCATCGGTGTAGACGGCGGGGTCACCGATGCGGACAATCGTGAGGGCGTCAGCACGGTTGTTCACGCCGATGTCGATCCACATGTCGTGGCGCTCAGGGACGCGCTTGCGGTCCTCCGGCGAAAGCAAGTGGACGGCGCGCTTACCAGTGATGCCGAGCACAGGACCGTTACGGGTCAAGATATGCAGTCGACGGCCGGAAGGAATGATCTGGTCGTGGCCACCGAGGAATTCAAAGTAGAGGTAGCCCTTGTCGTCGACGTGCGAGATGATGAGGCCAATTTCATCGATGTGGCCGGCGAACATCAGCGTCGGTCCGCCGTTGCCCTTGAGGGTTGCGATACGATTACCGATGGAATCCTTGGTGTAGGTATCCGCCGACTTCTCGACGTAGGCGTCGATGACCGCTTGGGCAGAGAATTCATGGCCCGTCGGGGACTTCGCGATGAGGAGGTCCTTCAGGAAAGGCGGGTAGTCGGTGATGGCGCGGGATTTCTTAGACATGGTGTAGGTTAAAGCCGCCCCACGCTAAAACACAAGCGGAGGTCGTGCCCTTTTTCGCTCAAATCAACCCGCCCGCCTTACCTGCCAGCCTGCGTGAAGGGAGGGAGCTCGAATTTCACCGGCTCCGGTCCAACCCGCGGGTCGGCGACTTCTTTGAGTGTGGCGAGCAGTTGCGCTCCGAGCTTGCGGAGGGATTCCGCATAGGCCGGGTCGGCGGCGACGTTCTTGATTTGGTAAGGGTCCTTGGCCAAGTCGTACAGTTCTTCGCCGGGGCGCTTACCGAAGCTCAGGTCATAGACCCACTTGTATTGCGGGTCGTCGAAGTGATGAATGACCCAAGCCTTGGTCGGGCTGGCATCCATATCAGCGAAGGCGGTATAAGTGGCCTTCTCCAGTTTTTCGAAGGCGGGCAGGTCGGCACGGCTCGTGAACTTTGGGCTGCCCACGGGCCAACGATCAGGTGCAAAATTACGGATGTAGAGGAAGTCTTTTGTGCGCAGTGCCCGGTGCGGGTAAGGCAAGTTATCCTCGCGCGCCCCGGCCACATGGCGTTCGCGGCCAGTCACGACCCAGGTGCGGGTCGGGTCAATCTGACCTGCCTGAGTGGCCTGCAGCAGCGGTACGATGCTTCTGCCCGTCATTACTTCGGGTCGGGCGACACGGCCGACTTCCAAGAACGTCGGCGCCAAGTCCATGAGGTTGACGAAGTCGTCGACGACGCGGCCGGACTTAATACCCGGGCCGCGGACAATCAGGGCGACATTCGTACCGTGGTCGACGAGGTTGCCCTTGCCCATGGGCACGCCGGGCATGCCGTGGTCTCCGCTGATTACGAAGATGGTGTTGTCGAGTTCGCCGCGGCGCTCGAGTTCGGCGATGAGCACGCCGATACCGGCGTCCCAGGCCTGGCATTCGCCCATGTAGTCGGCGATGTCGTCGCGCACTTCAGGAACGTCGGGCAGGAAGGGCGGGAGCTTGCCCTTAAGGTCATCGGGTCTGATTCCCCACAGGTTGACGCCGCTATGTTTCTCGTAGGTCCGGTGGGTAAGCGTCGCCCCAAACCAGTAGCAGAAGGGCTGAGCGTCCTTGCGGTCGGCGAGGAAGGACTGGAAATTACCGCGAACCTCGGCGAGGAGCTCAGCCTTGGCGTCGGCGAAACTAACGCCCGCTTTCACGCGCTCGGTGGCGTTCTCGGAGAAGTTATTGTAGCGCCGTCCCGATTTCTCGTAAGCGTATTTCTGGCCACCATAGGGTGCATCGGCCGGCGAGCCGGGGCTCCATACTTTATGGCTCTTGCCGATGTGGTAGCCGGAGTCGTGCAAGAGGAGCGGGAAGGTCGGGATGGCACTGTCCCACTTGGCGCCGTTGAGGATTGCGCCGAGGTGCGTGCGGAAGAAGTACTGTCCCGAAAGCAGCGAACTCCGACAGGGCGTGCAACTGGGGGACGTTACGAAAGCATTTCGGAAGATCACCCCTTCACCCGCGATGCGATCGATATTCGGCGTGCGGATAATGTCGTTGAGACTCGGGCGTCCATCGATCTTCGCATAGGCGCCAGCGTAGCGACCCCAGTCGTCAGCAAAGCAGAAGACGATGTTGGGCCGCTTTACCTCGGCGGCGAAAGTAGCGGTGGCCAAGGTCAACGCGGAAACGAGAATAAAAAAGAGCTTCATGGCGTCAGTTTAGGTAGAGATTTTAGGCGGGCCGTCAGGTCTTGGATCACTGGTGTCTGTTGGTCAGCGACGTTGTGCAACTCTTCGGGGTCCTGGTCATGGTCATACAGTTCAATCTGACCGTCACTCCAGAGGGTGAAGCGCCAGCGGGCCGTCCGAACGCTTTGGCCGTAAAGTTTCGGGCCGCGCGTGACGAGGGTGAACGCGGCATCCTTGATGGAGGCAGAGGGGTTGGTCAGGGTGGGGCGTAAGCTAGACCCGGCGGTGGCGTGGGGTAGCTTTAGACTGCAGAAGTCAGCGACGGTCGGGTAAAGGTCGACGAACTCGGT
>CAMDWM010000138.1:0-4175 GCA_945878755.1 Akkermansia muciniphila | reverse complement strand
TATCGTCAGTCGGGCGCGGTCACCCCCCAGAAACTCGAGAAGGACCCGAAGAACCGCCTGCTCTCGCGCGGGCCGCGTTATCGCGTGGATGCGGAAATCGTCCGTGACCTCGCCCTCTCCACCGCGGGCCTCTTGATTCAAAAGGTCGGCGGTCCCTCCACCCGGCCCTACCAGCCCGAGAATATCTGGAGCGACGTGGCGATGACGGGGAGCAACACGCGCTTCTACACGCCTGATAAGGGCGAAGGGCTCTACCGCCGCTCGATGTATACTTTCCTCAAGCGTTCGGCCCCGCATCCCATGATGCTCAACTTCGATGCAACCTCCCGCGAGGTCTTCTGTACGCGCCGTGAACGCTCTAACAGCCCGCTGCAATCGCTGAACTTACTCAACGACGTCCAGTTCGTTGAAGCCTCCCGCGTCCTCGCCGAAAAGCTCCTCAAGGAGCAGACCACGGATGCGGCGCGTATCGACCAGCTGAGCATTCTGCTCCTTTCCCGTCCGGCCACCGCCAAGGAACAGCAGATCTTCGCCAAGTCCCTGGCCGCCTTCCGTGCGGACTACGCCGCCAAACCTGCGGAGGCCGCCAAGTTACTGAAGGCCGGCGAAAAACCTGTTGATCCCAAGCTGCCGCCCAATGAGGTGGCTGCTTGGACGCTCGTCTGCTCGCAGATGTTCAACCGCGACGAAACCCTTAACAAATAATCCTACCATGCATCCCTTTGACGCCGTCGAACATAACTTCCGCCTAAACCGTCGACAGTTCTTCCGCCAGAACGCCATGGGCCTCGGGGGCATTGCCCTCGGTTCGCTGCTGGGCAAGTCCCTTGCCAGCCAAGCCCAAGCCGCTGGCCTGCCCGGCGCCCAGCACTTCCCGGCCAAGGCGAAGCGCTGCATCTACCTCTCGATGATTGGCGCGCCGTCGCAGTTCGAGATGTTCGACCCGAAGCCCGAGCTCGAGAAGCGCTTTAACGAGGACCTCCCTCCATCCATCCGCAATGGCCAACGCATTACGGGCATGACCTCTGGACAAGCCCGTTTCCCCGTCGCCCCTTCGGCGATTGGCTTCAAGCAATACGGGAAAGGCGGCACCTGGATTTCGGATATCCTGCCCTACACGGCCAAGATGGCGGACGACATTTGCGTCATCAAGACGATGAACACGGAGGCCATCAACCACGAGCCGGCCAATATGCTTTCGTATACCGGCAACATGGTGCCCGGTAAGGCGTCGATGGGTTCTTGGCTTTCCTACGGACTCGGCAGCCTGAACGAGGACCTCCCGACCTTCGTCGTCCTCCATGCCCGCCACACCAACCCGGGCGCCAACGTGCAGGCTATCTCGGCCCGTCTTTGGTCGGCTGGCTTCTTGCCGACGCAATACTCGGGCGTCACCTTCCGCTCTGCCGGCGATCCCGTACTCTACCTCCGCGACCCCGATGGCGTCAGCCGCGAGACCCGTCGCAAGATGCTTGATGGCTTGAATGAGCTCAACGAGTTGACCTACCAGCAGGTCGGCGACCCTGAGACCGCCACCCGCCTCAAGCAGTATGAAATGGCCTTCCGCATGCAGGCCTCGGTGCCGGAGCTCGCGGACCTCTCTAAGGAATCAAAGGAGACCTTTGAGCTCTACGGCCCGGATTCCAAGGACCGTGGGACCTTCTCGAATAGTTGCCTCACGGCCCGTCGCCTCGTCGAACGGGGTGTCCGCTTTGTGCAAATCTTCCACCGCGGCTGGGACCAGCACGGCAACCTACCGGGCGATATCAAGTCGCAGTGCAAGGACATCGACCAAGGCGCCTGGGCGCTCATCCAGGACCTCAAGCGGCGGGGCATGCTCGATGACACCTTAGTCGTCTGGGGCGGCGAATTCGGCCGCACCGTCTACTCGCAAGGCGCGCTCACCAAGACCAACTACGGCCGCGACCACCACCCCCGCAATTTCTGTATGTGGATGGCTGGTGCCGGCGTTAAGGGCGGCATGACCCTTGGCGAAACGGATGAATTCTCGTACAACGTCGTGAAGGACCCCGTCCACGTGCGCGACCTCCACGCGACCATCTTCAATCGCTTCGGCATCGACCACGATAAGTTGCTCTTCAAGTACCAAGGCCTCGACCAGAAACTCGTCGGCGTCGTCCCCGCCAAGGTGATTAAGCAGATCCTGACATAGTGAAGTAAGGACAGCACGGGGTGCTGTGGTTAGGGGACAGGTTGGCTAGAGTATCGTTGGCTAGGGGTTGTGCAGCGGCTGCGCCGCTTGTGCTTGTGGTATCGGGTAGGGACGTGGCTTCGCCGCGTCCTTTTCCCTCCCCCCATCCCCTATCCCCTACCCGCTATCCCCTATCCCCCATAACCTCGTATCACGCCTTCCCTGGAGTCGGTGGTACTTCGGCCGGGAGCTTGACGTTGCCGGTTTCGAAATCCTTCGAGCCGATGGCGAACTGGAAGTTGTAGTGCGGCGACTTGTCGTTGGTCAGCAGGTCGGCGAAACGCACGAGCTCGCCGGTGTAGGCAGACATGCGTCCCATGATGACCGCGAGGTTAGTCTCGGCAATCTGGCGAGCATCATTGAGCGGCTTGCCGTTGTAGGCACTGCGGATCAGATCGACGTGTTCCTGCACCATGGCATCTCCGGTATCGAGCTTGATATCGGGCACCTTGACATCCTTCTTCGAGAAGACCTTGCCGCCGCCGAAGCACGAACCCTCGGCACCGGTGAAGAACTCACCCACGCGGCTGGCCGTATCGGTGATCTGGCGGCACTGGCTGTGGATATGGACGGCATCACCAAAGTCATAATCGACGCTGAAGAAGTCGAACATGTTGCCAGAGTCGCGACGGGCGCGGCCACCGAAGCCGAGGGCGCTGACGGGTGGACGGCCCAGGAACCAGATGGCGACGTCGACGTTGTGGATGTGCTGCTCGACGATGTGGTCGCCGGAGAGCTCCGCAAAGTTCACCCAGTTGCGGTTCATGTAGACGCCATCCGAATCACCGGCGGCGCGACGACGCACCCAAGGTACGGTGCCGTTCCACTGTACCACCCCACCGCGGATGGCGCCGATGGCACCCGCGTCGATGAGGGCCTTGTTCTTCAAGTATGAGGCGTCGTGACGGCGCTGCGTCCCGGCGACGACGGCCAAGCCCTTGGCTTTGGCCTTCTCGCCCGAGGCGATGATGACGCGGGCACCGACGGGGTCGACGGCGACCGGCTTCTCGACGAAGCAATGCTTGCCCGCTTCGACCGCAGCGGCGAAATGCACCGGACGGAACACGGGCGGCGTGGCCATGAGCACGAAGGCGCAATCCGTCGCCATCACCTTCTGGTAAGCGTCGTAACCCACGAAGAGCTTGGTCGCGGGCAGCTTGTAGGTCTGGTTGATCTTCTGAATCCGATCCTCGAAAGAATCAGCCAGCGCGACGACCTCGGCTTCAACGCCGAGGATCTTACAGGCCGCGATGAACTGCGAGAGAGCGCCGGTGCCACGACCACCGCACCCGATGAGGGCGACCTTAATCTTAGAAGGCATGGCCCCTTGAGCGCTCAGGATGCTCGGGGCGGCGGCTAGGGCGAGTCCGCCGAGGGCCATGGTGGTTACGAAGTCGCGACGCTGGATAGGGTGTTCCATATTTTTGGGATTCTGACTATCCCCGATGACTCTCAACCCTTTTCGGATATGGCCCTGTCTCTGGTAGGGACAGCACCACGTGCTGTCCTTCTTGCCTCGGGTAGGGACGTGGCTTCGCCGCGTCCTCCCTCATCGGAGTGCACGATAAATCGCGCCCATCCCCCATCCCCATGTCTCCCCGATCAAGGGCCCCAACGCCGATGCCATACTATTAAAGCAAAACGTATTTGGCTTTAATAACGTGCACCCTAATTAAAGTCTGCTGAAGAAATATGGGGTAAATCGCCCTTAATCAGACCTCAGTTGGACAAGGTACGGCACGACTTGCAGAAACCGCCGATAAAAAAGCCCCTAGCGCTGGTTTTGATAGGGTTCGGAAAACTACCCTGGCACCTGCAGGTGGCCGACCTTGACGAGAATCGTGGCGCCTTCGGCTTCGGTGAAGGGTCGGTGGTGACTCAGGTGCGGGCTGCGAATCCAGGTGCCAGCGGGATAGACGCCATGCTCATCGCGGAAGATGCCTGCGAGGACGAGAATCTCCTC
>CAMDWM010000137.1:0-4177 GCA_945878755.1 Akkermansia muciniphila | reverse complement strand
GAGCCAACTTGACCCTTTTTCTCCCCTTTCCCCTTGCGGCAGGTAGGGGGTGTCCTAACTTGCGGTTAACTTTCCAGACGCATGGTCACGGACAACAAACCTTCTTTGGTCACCCTCAACGTCGATGGCGTCGAACACCAGGTCCCCGCGGGGGCCAATCTGGTCGATGCGCTCGCCAAAATCGGCAAGGAAGTCCCCCACTATTGCTACCACCCGAAGCTCCCGGTGGCCGGCAACTGCCGGATGTTCCTCGTGGAGCTGGGCTCCCCCCTCCGAGATCGCGCCACCAACGAGTTGGTCTTGGAGAACGGTAAGCCGAAGATCGGCTGGCAGCCGAAGCCGGCCATCGCCTGCGCCACCACCGTTTCCCCGGGCCTGCACGTCCGCCTCGAGTCGCCCGGCGTCAAGGCCTGCCGCGAAGGCGTGACGGAGATGCTCCTCATCAACCACCCGCTCGACTGCCCGATCTGCGACCAAGCCGGCGAGTGCAAGCTGCAGGAGTTCTCCGCCGAATACGGCCGCGGTTATTCGCGATACGTCGACGAGAAGAACGCCAAGCCGAAGCACACCCGCCTCGGGCCACGCGTCACGCTCGACGACGAACGTTGCATCCTCTGCTCGCGCTGCGTGCGCTTCACCGCCGAAATCGCCAAGGACCCCGTCCTGGGCTTCGTGAACCGCGGTTCCTATAACACGCTGACCTGCTTCCCCGGCCGCGAGCTCGCGAACAACTACTCGCTCAACACGGTCGATATCTGCCCAGTGGGCGCGCTCACGAGCACCGACTTCCGCTTCAAGATGCGCGTCTGGTTCCTCAAGCAGACGGCCAGCGTCGACACCGAATCCTCCGCTGGCGCCAACACCACCGTGTGGTCCCGCGAAGGAAAAATCTACCGCATCACCCCGCGCCAGAACGACGCCGTGAACGACACGTGGATGGCTGACTCGGGCCGCGAACTTTTCAAGGCCGTCGAAGCCCCCAACCGCATTACCCGCGCAACGGTGAAGACGTCCGCCGTGACGCTTGACGCCGCGCTCGCCGCCGCTTCGGAAGCCCTCGCCGCCGGCCCGCTCGCCATCGTCGGTTCCGCCCACGCTTCCGTCGAGGAACAGCGCGTGCTCGCCCACTTGGCTAAGCAAAAAGGTGCCAAGGTCTACATCCCGGCCCACCGTGGCGCGGGCGACAGCCTGCTGGTCTCTGAAGACCGCTCCCCGAATTTCCGTGGCGCCCTCGTCACCGGCCTCACCACGCGTGCGGCCGACGCCGACCTTAAGGCCCTCGCTGCTGACATCGACGCCGGCAAGGTGAAGTCCGTCCTCATCATCCGGGAAGATGTCACCGCTTTCGGCCTGCCCGCTTCGACGCTCGCGAAGGTCCGTAGCGTCGTCCTCGCCACGCACCACGACGTCACCACCGCCGCCGCGGAGATTGTGCTGCCAGTGCTGTCCGTCTTCGAACGCAGCGGAACTTTCGTGAACTGCCAGTTCCGCCTGCAGGCCTTCGCCCAAGCGGTCCCCGGCACGGCCGGCGTCCTGCCTGACCTCCTCGTCCTGGCGAAACTCGCCGGCGTCGATGCGACCAGCATCTGGTCCGACCTTTCCGCCAACGTCCCGGCACTATCCGGCCTCAACGGCGCGCTCCTCCCTGCGGGCGGCGTACAACTCGACGGCGCTGCTTGGTCCGCTCTTTCCTTCCCGGAAGGTAAACTGCTGAAGTTCGCCCCGGTCGCCCAAGCCTAAGCCGACCATGGAAGCGCTGCTCAACGATTTCCTCCTCTCGAAGGCTTGGTACTTCATCGCGGGCCGCGGCCTCACCGCGATCGTCATCCTGATGTCGATCGCCGCGTATGCGGTGCTCCTCGAACGCAAGGCCTCGGCGTGGATTCAAGGCCGCGTCGGTCCGAACCGCACCAACCACCCGCTCATCGCGTGGATTCCGTTCGTTGGCACGTTCCTGCAAAAGGGCGGCTTTATCCAGCCGGCGGCGGACGGACTCAAGTTCCTCTTTAAGGAAGACCCACTACCAGGCCACGTCCGCAAGACGACTTATATCCTGGCACCGATTATCGCGCTCGCCCCTGCTCTCTTGGCATTGGTCATGCTGCCCTTCGGTCGCTTACCGACCGGCGAAGTCATCACGCTCTGTCCCGGCGCCGACATCGGCGTCCTCTTCATGTTCGCGATCAGCTCGCTCGGCGTCTACGGCATCGCGCTCGCCGGGTGGTCCGCCAACTCGAAATACCCGTTCCTCGGAGCCGTCCGCGGCTCGGCCCAGCTCATCTCCTACGAACTCGCGATGGGTTTGTCCGTGCTGACAGTCTTCCTCGCCACTGCCACGCCCGACCAAGACAACGCGCTGAGCCTCGTCTCGATGGTGGATGCCCAGAAGGGCGTCTGGAATCTCTTCTACCACCCGGTCGCCGCGCTGGTCTTCCTCATCTGTATCTTCGCGGAAGCTAATCGCCACCCCTTCGACATGCCGGAATCCGAGACCGACCTCGTCGGCGGTTTCCACACCGAATACGGCTCGTTTAAGTTCGGCCTGTTCTTCGTCGCCGAGTACAGCCACATGATCATCGGCTCCTCGCTGTTCATCGTGATGTTCCTAGGCGGTTGGCATTTCGTACCAGGCGTTCCGACCGTGGGCGACGGCCTCATCGCGTCCCTCTTCGGCGTGGCGTGGTTCTTCTTCAAGCTCTGCGCTTTCCTCTTCTTCTTCGTCTGGGTTCGCTGGACGGTTCCTCGCTTCCGCTATGACCAAGTCATGCGGATCGGCTGGCGCGTACTCCTGCCCGTTGCCGTCCTCAACCTCATCGCCTACTTCCTCTGGTACGCCATCAAAGGCTAAACACACCCATGGCTATTAAAGTCGTCGAACGCCGTCCCCTTTCCCTCGCGGAGCGCACCTACCTCCCGCAGATCCTCGCTGGCCTCAAGGTCACGTGGGATAACATGCTGCGCCCGGCCGTGACGCTCCAGTATCCGGAGGAACGTCCGACTATTCCTAATGGTTACCGCGGCGTCCCGACGCTCGTGCGCGACCCGAACGGCCGCGAGAAGTGCGTCTCTTGCCAGTTGTGTGAATTCGTCTGCCCGCCCAAGGCTATCCGCATCAAGCCGGGCGAAATCGACCCGACCGCGACGAACGCGCACGTTGAAAAGGCCCCGCTGGAGTTCGATATCGACATGCTGCGCTGCATTTACTGCGGTCTCTGCCAAGAAGTTTGCCCGGAAGAAGCTATCTTCCTGCAGAGCCAGTATTCGATGACTGGCACGAACCGTGAGATGATGGTCAACAACAAGGCCAAGCTCTACGAACTCGGCGGCACCTTGCCGGACAGCCACTACAAGTGGGACCGTAAGAAGGCTGAAGCCGAGCGCCAGGCCGAGTCGGGTCACTGAGTTCTCGCTACGAGGTCAGGCTCTGAGCGGTCAGGTGACCAAACGACCAAGTGGGCGTTGCTTGGTTGTCACCTAGACACGCCGCCCTCCCGCGCCGCCTCGAGCGAGGCCTCGCGCTGAATACCCCCGACGAGAGCACCTTCTACGCCTCTGGTGCTAAAGGTTATTCTGACTACCCGTTCGCCCCGTAACGGGTCGGGCGACGTCGGGTCGTCTTTCATGAACGGGTTTGAGGCTGCCGCTCCCGTGGTCGCCTCTGCTTCCGGCCACTTCCCTCTTCCCTCCCCGCAAGGTCAGGGCTACAAGTGCACGAGTACCTCCGGGTACCCTCCGAGTCCACATGTCCGTCCCTCCTCCCATTCCGAACCCGATCGAACGTCCGCTCGCTCCGACCTATATCATCGGACACAAAAATCCGGACGCGGATGCGATTTGTTCGGCGATGGCCTATGCGGCCTTCAAGGAAGCCTCCGGGCAACCTGGTTACGTGGCGGCACGTTGCGGCAACTCTAACGCACGCATTGACGCGATTCTAAACCGCTTCGGCGCCACGCTGCCGGAATTCGTCGGCGACGTCACCCCGCGCGTCGAAGATATCATGGAGCGCAACCCGTATGTCGTCTCGATTGACGACACCTGCGCGCGCGCCCTCGAGCTCCTCGACCTGCACGACGTCCGTGCCCTGCCCGTCCTCGACCGTGAAGGCCGTCTCGACGGCTACGTCTCCATCTTCGGCCTCGGCGACTACTTCATCCCCAAGCCCAAGCGCGCGACC
>CAMDWM010000136.1:0-4180 GCA_945878755.1 Akkermansia muciniphila | reverse complement strand
TGACCAAAGACGAGGTCGCGTTGCTGACCGCATGGGTGAAGGACGGCGCCGTCTGGCCCCAGAGCCGCACCAAGGCACCCGTCGCTGGTCGCTACCTTCCAGGCACCATCGGCGAAAAAGAAAAAGCCTGGTGGGCCTACCAACCCGTCAAACGCCCGGCACTGCCCGCTGGCCCAGCCGCCAACCCCATCGACCGCTTCCTCGACGCCCGCCTCGCCCAGGAGGGGCTCACCGCTTCAGGCGAAGCCGACCGCGCCGTCCTCATTCGTCGCGCGAGCTTTGACGCCACCGGCCTGCCTCCCTCGCCCGAAGAGGTCACCGCCTTCGTCAAGAATACGGACCCCCAAGCCTACGAGCAGCTGATCGACCGACTCCTGGCGTCCCCAGCCTACGGCCAGCGGATGGCCCGCGCCTGGCTCGACCTCGTCCGCTACGCCGATAGCGATGGCTTCCGCATCGACGATTTCCGACCGACCGCCTGGCGCTACCGTGACTACGTCATCAAGGCCTATAACCAGAATAAGCCCTACGACCGCTTCATCCAGGAGCAACTCGCGGGCGACGAGCTTTTTCCCAGCGACCCCGACGCCCTCACGGCCCTCGGCTACCTCCGGCACTGGATTTACGAATACAACAACCGGGATGTCCGCGGTCAGTGGGAGAATGTCCTGAACGACATCACGGATACGACCGGGGATGTCTTCCTCGGCGCCGGGATGCAGTGCGCCCGTTGCCACGACCATAAGTTCGATCCCATCCTGCAGCGCGACTACTACGCACTCCGTAGCTTCTTCAATAATACCCTGCCCGTCGAAGATCGGATTGCTTGGACGGAGCAAGCCGCCGCAGCTCATACCCAGCAGCTAGTGAAATGGGAGCAGGCCACACAGGCGATCCGCACCGGGATCGCCGTGCTGGAGAAAAAATACCGCGTGACCGCGACCAAGAAGGCCACCGAGATATTCCCCGATGACGTTCAGGCGATGATCCTTAAGCCAGCGGCACAACGCACGCCCTATGAGCAACAGGTCGCATCCCTCGCCTGGCGCCAAGTCGATTATGAATACGGTCGCCTCAACCAATTCATCAAGGGAGCGGACAGCGTCAAGCACGCCGACCTAAAGCGCCAGCTGGCCGAACACGATAAGCTCAAGCCGGCCGAGCCGCCGTTCGTGCTGTCGATTCGGGAAACGGGCGCTCAGGGCCTTGACGCCGTCATCCCCAAGAAGAACACCGTCGTCCCGCCCGCCTTCCTCACCGTCCTCAGCGGCCAGTACCCGGCTGAGTCAGCCAAGATCACGCCCACCGCCGACGGCACCAGCACTGGCCGCCGTACGGCGCTCGCTCGCTGGCTAACCGAGAAGTCGAACCCCTTCACCGCGCGTCTCGCGATGAATCGTCTCTGGCAACTTAATTTTCGCCGCGGGCTCACGCCCTACGCGAGCGACTTCGGACGCTTGGGTGAACCGCCTTCGCACCCGGAGCTACTAGATTGGCTCGCCGCCGAATTCATGGACAAGGGCTGGGATCAGAAAGCCCTGCACCGACTGATTCTCACGAGCGCGGCCTATCGTCGATCCTCCCTGCACTCCGCCCCCCAGGCAGGCCAGCTCAAGGACCCGCAGAACGCACTGCTCTGGCGCTTCCAACCGCAGCGACTGGAGTCAGAACAAATCCGCGATGCTATCTTCGCTGCCTGTGGCGACCTGAAGACCGACAAGCAAGGCGGGCCGAGCGTGGTCTACGGTGAGCCCACCCGTAGTATTTTTACGCGGATCATGCGTAACAACCGCGACCCTCTCGCCGACGTCTTCGATGCGCCCCAATGGTTTAATAGCACGTCCTCACGCGATGTGACCACGACGCCGATTCAATCGCTACTGCTGCTCAATAGCCCCTTCATGCTGAAACGCGGGGAAGCCCTCGCCGACCGCCTGACCAAGGAAGCCCCGGGCAACGAGGCCGCCCAGGTCCGCCGCCTGTATCAAGTGCTCTTCGCCCGTCTGCCTTCTGCCCAGGAAGCCACGCAGGCGGCCAAGTTCCTCCAGGAGGTCAGGATACAGAAACCGACGGTGGCCGTGACCGCGGCCTTGGCTAATGATTTTCAACCGGAGAAAGTCCCCTTCCGTGACGGTCAAGGTGCCCACCTTGAGGCGAGTCATCGCAAGCCGTTCCTCGCACCGGGCGTGACCGAAGCCGAGCTCGCCCGTGGCTTCACCATGGAAGCCATCATCTTGCCACGCACCGTCAGCGATGCGGGTGCGGTGCGCGTCATCGCCGCGCAGGTCGGCAAGGGTAAGACCGATGGCTACTGGCAGTTAGGCGTCACTGGCCAGAAGTCACGTCGCGCCCCGCAAGTGCTCGTGCTGCAATCCTTCGGCCCTCTGCTCGGCGACGCCTTTGGCGAAGCCGTCCATTTCTCCAACCTACGGATCGAGATGAATAAGCCCTATTACGTCTCCGCTGCCGTGCGCTATGCGGACAAAAATGGTCCCGGCGAAGTCCACTTCACCCTCAAGGACCTCGCCAATGACGACGAGCCACTGCTCCATGACCGGGTGACCACCAGCCTCACCGGCGTGCGTACCGCCACTCAACCAATTCAACTCGGCGGCAAGGGTGCTGATAGCGAAAGCTCTTTCCACGGCGTCATCGATGAACTGCGCCTCAGTGCCGGCGTCTTGAACGACCAGGCCCTGCTCTACACCAACGAAGACCAGCGACCCGACACCCTCGGCTTCTGGCGCTTCGAGAATAAGAGCGGGACCCTCCGGGATTCTTCTGGCCAGGGCCGCGACCTCATCGTCACTACCGTCGCAACACCCACCGCTAAGGGCGGCGCCACCCCGCTGGCGGCGCTCTGCCACGCTCTCCTTAACTCCTCTGAATTCCTCTACGTCGAATGAACGACCCACGCTGCCATCGCGTTGAAACGAGCACCTCTCGACGCGACTTCCTCTTTAGTGCCGGCCTTGGCCTCGGCGCCATGGCCTTCAGCGATCTGCTGGCCAAAGAGATTGTCGTGCCCGCCGCAGGTACGCCCCTGCAGCCAGGGGTCGGCCAGATTAAGCCCCGCGCCAAGCGCGTCATCTTCCTCTTTATGGAAGGCGGTCCTTCCCAGATGGACCTCTACGATCCGAAGCCGCTACTCAATAAGCTCTCGGGACAGCGCCTGCCAGAAAGCTTTGGTTCAGTCATCACGGCGATGGGTGAATCCAAGTCTCCGCTTCTAGCCTCCAAGCGTGCGTGGAAGCAGCATGGCCAATCTGGCCAGTGGTTCTCCGACTGGATTCCGCATATCGCCTCCTGCTCCGACGACCTTGCCGTTATCCGTTCGTGCAAGGCCGACGGTATTAATCACTCGGCGGGCGTCTGCCAGATGAATACCGGCTCGATCCTCGCGGGTAAGCCCTCGCTGGGCTCGTGGATTAACTACGGCATCGGCTCGGAGAATAGCAATCTACCGGCGTTCATCGTTATGCAGGACAACCAGAGCTCGGTCATCAACGGACCACGGAACTGGGGTGCGGGTTTCATGCCCGCGGGCTACCAAGGCGTCCGCATCACGGGCGGCTCCGAGCCCATCCCTAACCTTAATACCCCGGAAGCCGTCAGCGCCGACCTGCAGAAATCAAAGCTCCAGTTAATCCATAGCGTTAATAAGGACTTCGCCGCCCGCTACCCAGACCGCTCTGAACTCGGTGCCCGCCTGGCGAGCTACGAGCTAGCCGCGCGCATGCAGGCCGAGGCCCCCGGCGTGGTCGATCTCACCGGCGAGACGGAAGCCACTCGCAAGCTCTACGGCCTCGATGACAAGACGACCGAAGGCATGGGCCGACTCTGCCTGCTCTCTCGCCGTATGGTGGAACAAGGCGTGCGCTTCGTCCAAATCTACCACGGCGCCGGCTCCAAGTGGGACGCCCACGCCAAGATTGAATCTAACCACGCTGGCCTCTGCGCCTCGATGGATAAACCTGTCGCGGGCCTACTCAAGGACCTCAAATCCCGCGGGTTGCTCGAAGATACCCTCGTCGTTTGGGGCGGTGAATTCGGCCGCACGCCGATGTCCGAGAAAGGCGATGGTCGCGACCACAACCCCACGGGCTTTACGATGTGGATGGCCGGCGGAGGCGTCAAAGGTGGCCAGACCATCGGCAGTACCGACGACCTCGGCCTGCGC
>CAMDWM010000135.1:0-4260 GCA_945878755.1 Akkermansia muciniphila | reverse complement strand
ATTTCTTTCTCGGAGCGCAGGCCGTGTCCGTGTCCGCCCGTGGCGACCTTAAAGAACTGGGTCGGGACCTTGGCGGCGAGGAGGGACTCGTGGTAGACCTTGCTCCCCTTGATGTAGCTCTTGTCGTCCTCGGCGTGCGCAATGAAGGTCGGTGCGGTCTTGGCGTCGACGAGCTTTGTTAGACCCTGGTCGAGATAGGCTGGGTAGACGAGGAGGGCGAAGTTGGGACGCAGGGACTGGTCATCGGCGTCATCGAGTCGCGGGTAGGTGGCGGGCCCTCCGTGCGTGCTGAGGCGTGCGGCCAAGTGACCGCCGGCGGAAAAACCCATTACCCCGACGCGGTCGCGGGCGATGTTCCATTCCGTTGCGCGATGGCGGACGAGCCACATGGCCCGCTGGATATCCTGAAAGGCGCCGTCCTGATTCTTGGGCACACGGTACTTGAGGACGATACCGGTGATACCGAGGGAGTTGAGCCAAGCGGCGACTTCGGTGCCTTCCTTATCGTAGGCGAGGATGCCGTAGCCGCCACCCGGGCAGATGATGACCGCGGGGGTGGGTTTGTCGGCCGCGACTTTATAGACCGTGAAAGACGGCTCGGAGATGTCAGTTAGTCGCAGGACGTTATCACCGCGCGCCGGCATCGCCCGCTCCGGGCCAGTGGCTGCTTGGCCGGGCATCGTGCCCTTGGACCAGAGCGTTACGACGACGCCGGGCATCGTCGGACCTGGCTTGGCTTCTTCGGCGTGGCCAAGGGACGTCCAAGCGCAGAGCAGGACGAGCGGTAGGGTGAAGCAGCGGCGCATCTTCGGTGGGGGTGCACCTTTCATAACCACCCGCGTCCGCCCTTCAAGGGTTTCCCTTCATCGAAAAACCGCTGAGCCTTCCTAGATCAGGTCAGCAATCACTTCTTGGCCGGCGTCGCCTTCAGCGGATGCTCTTTGAGGATCTCCTCGGTCATGTAGAAATTAGTACGCTCCTGCGTGGCGGCGCGCACTTTGGCGACTTGGGCTGGTGAGATTAGCTTGCCGTTGTTGCCAAAGGAAAGGTGGGTGAAGTTGAGCACGGCGGCCGTCTCGGCATCGTTAAGCATTCCGCCGAAGCCCGGCATGGGTGGCACGCCTTTGCTCGGGTCGAACGATTGGCCGTTCACCGTGATCGGTCCCCAAAGGCCTTTGAGGATAATCTTAATCAAGCGCTCATCGTCCTCGAGCCAGTCGCTCTTGGCTAAGGGCGGGTAGATGTTCGCAAGGCCCTTGCCGTCGGCTTGATGGCAGGTCGCGCAGTGGCCATCGCGGAAGTAGATTTCACGCCCTTGCTGGAAGACCTTGTCTTCAGCGGCGGTCAGCTTGCGAGTCGGTTTGGGGGCGGTGTCGGCCAGCGGCTGGCCAATCTTGGATTTACCCGCGAGGTATTCAACCGCGGTCGGATTATCCGCGAGGTCGAGCTGGCCGCTGGCCTTGAGGGCAGCGACATCGTCTTTAAGCGTGTACGAGAGGGCGTAATGGAGCACTGGCCCGACCCAGCGATCGACGGGCTTCCGAAAGGCTTCGAGCGCGATCTTCGCGCCGTCAGCATTGTCGAGCCACGTAGCCGCGACAATGGCCGTCAAGCGCACCCGTGGGTGTTCGTCACGGACGGCTAGCGTGAGGAGGGCTACATGGTTGGGCAGCTGGCGGAAAGCATGGCGGACGACATCGGCCGCCGCAGCGCGGGCCTCGAAGTGCTTGGCTTGGAGTAGCCGCTGGAGTAGTTCGCCGTCGGGCTGGTTCTGCGCCCAGGTTGCCCAGAGTGCCTCGCAGAGGTGGTGTTCGTAGGCGGGGTCTTTGGGGTCGAGCTTCGCCACCCACTCCTTAATCGCGGGCAGGACTTCGGCCGGCGCGTGGCTACGTAGCTCGCGGCGCGTGCGGTAACGCGTGCGGTATTCTGGCTCCTTAAGGTTCTCCAAGAGTTCGGCGACCGTGGCGCCGTCGACCTTGGCCGGCTTCACCAACGGACGAGAAGGGTAGGTGACGCGGTAGATGCGGCCATGCTCATGGTCGCGATTCGGGTCACGGGCGTTGTGCTGCATGTGGCCGATTAACGGGTTGTGCCAATCGACGAAATAGAGCGAGCCATCTGGCGCGAACTCGAGGTCGACGGGACGGAAGTTGCCGTCGGACGAACTCAGTAAGTCACCGTTAGCCTTGCCCACGAAGCCCGCGCCATCGTCGCGCTTGGAGCCGAAGCTAATGCCCAGGAAGCCGATCGTATTGCACGCCATGAAGTCACCTTGGTTGACGTCCGGGAAATGACGCGAAGACACGAACTCGGCGCCCGAGCTCGGTCGGGAGCGTCTGGGGACGAACTGCTCTACCTTGGTCTGCTCGATGCCGTAGGGCATCTTGGAGGACAGCGGGAGCGCCCACCAGTTTTCGCCCGGAGAGGCGTCGGAGATGAACGGCTGCTCCCAAGTATCAAAGGAGAAGCCCCATGGATTAGAGATGTCCACCTGCAGGCGTTCTAGGCGGTAGGACTTCGGGTCGAAGCGCCAGGCGCCGCCATCGTTGCAGCGTCGAGGGCCATAGGGCGTTTCGACTTGGCTGTGCAGGAAGCGACCTTCCAGCAGGTAGAAGGCCCCCGACGCGTCGGCGCAGTAGGCGGAGATTGCGTGGTGGGAGTCGTGAGAGTCGAAGCCATGCAGGACCAACTCCATGCGGTCGGCCTTGCCGTCCTTGTCATCGTCGATGAGCAGCGCGAGGTTGGGTTCCTGGGACACATAGACGCCTTCCGGCGCGAGCTCGAAGCCGATGGGGATGTGCAGGTGGTCGGCGAAGACCGTCTGCTTGTCGGCCTTACCGTCGCCATCCGTGTCTTCGAGGATGATCAGTTTGTCATTGGGTAACGTATCGCCTGGTCGGTAGTGCGGGTACGTCGGGGTCGTCGCCACCCAGAGACGACCTTTGCCGTCGAAGGACATCTGAACGGGCTTCTTGAGGTCCGGAAATTTCTCCTCGGATGCGAACAGCTCCACCTTGTAGCCGGGCGCTACCTTCATCTTAGCGATCGACGCTTCGCCGGAGAGGAACTCGGTCGGGTTGCCGTTCTTCATGTCGGGCTTGAAGTTCGAAGGCACGGGCGGGAGCGCGAGCGTCTTGCTATCGTCGACCGTCAGGTCCGTCCGTTTCCCTTGGGCGAGTCCGTGGATGAGGTCGTCGCGCAAGGCGGTCATCTCGCGGGCCTTGGCTACTTCCGCCGGGTAGTTCTGGGTGCCGAAGGGGTTGTAGCGTTGGCCATGGGTATGCACGCCATTGACGATCGCATAGTCAGTGTTCCAGAAGAAGTCCTTGGACTTGACGGCGGTATTGACGAGGCTCTCGTCGGCTTTCGAGGTGCGGGGCGCCGGGCCGTAAAGACCGTCGGCCAGCAACTTAGCCATCTCACGGTAGCCGCGGTCGGTGGGGGCAAAGCCGTTGATCGTATACGGCGTCTTCGCCTGAGCGTAGGCGGCGAGCGTCGGCTTGAAGAGGTCAACGTAGGTTAGCCCGTGTTTCTTCGCGACGCGTTCCATGGCGGCGGCGTAGAGCTCGAGGTGGGCGTTCTCTGTCTTGCCATTAGGTAGGTCCCGTTGCTTCGACAGGTCTTCGAAGGCGATGGGCGAGACGAGCACGAGCCGGGGAGCGGTCTTGCCGTTATAAGCCTTGGACAGCGTGTGAACGACGAAGGCCTCGACCTCGGCTTCGTAATTCGCGACGCGGCCGGGGCCATCGAAGGATTCGTTGTAGCCGAAGAACGCCACAACGGTGTCAGCCTTCAGGTGGAACAGCCATTGATCGGGCGTAGAGAAGAAGCCCTTGCCGTTGTGCTGCGCGTATTCGGGGTGAAACTTTTCGCCGCCGGGGAAAGCCCATTGGCTGGGTCGAGCAGGGTGGGGGCGGAAAGCCGGCGTATCGCCGGAGCGGCCCATATTGCGCACGAACAACGCCTGCGTCGGAAAGCGCAGGTGGAGTTCCGTCTCGAGGCGGCCGTAGTAGGTGTCGCGTTCCGCGAAACCATTACCGATGAACACGACGCGTTCACCGGCGCTCGGCGGCGCGACGACTTGAGGGCGCACGGCCGTGGCCGCGGGCGGGTTCGCCGCCGGTGCGTGGGGCGTCGGCGTGCCCTTGCTGTTGTCGGGCCAGTTCGCTGCGTTCGCTTTGTCCTCGTTGGTCTTTAGCTGGCGAGGGCCGTTGGGGGCAGGCTGGGCGGTTACCAAGACCGTGGCGGCGAGGAAGGCGA
>CAMDWM010000134.1:0-4320 GCA_945878755.1 Akkermansia muciniphila | reverse complement strand
CGCTCACGGGCACGATCCTCGGGGAGGGTCAGGTTGGCAAAGAGTTGCGCAATGGGGGCACCTGCAATGACTGGCGGCTTCACGAGCGGACGGCTCGGATAAGTGATACGATAGATACGGCCGTGGGTGTGGTCGCGCATTGGGTCGCGCGCGCTGTGCTGCATGTGACCGATGAGCACATTATGCCAGTCGGCGACATAGAGAGAGCCGTCGGGGGCAAACTCCATCGAGACCGGACGGAAATTACCGTCCTTGGCCTGCAGCAGGTTCTGCCGGAAAGTCAGTTTGTAGCCCGTGCCGTCTTCCGCGACGGCGTGCTGCTTCGTTCCGAGGAAGCCGATAGTGTTATTAATGATTAGGTCGCCTTGAACGTCATCTGGGAAATGGCGGCTGCTGATGAAGTCCAGGCCAGCGGTCGGACGGACCTTCTGGGCATTAGGAATGAGGTTAGGTGGTAACGGAGCGAATTCACCGAACGGCACCCACAGAGACGCCGGGGACATCCAGCGCACATTGGGATCAGAAGTGTCGGCAAAGAAGTCCTGGCCATAGGCATCAAAGGCAATGCCCCAAGGGTTAGGAATACTCACGCGCAGGGTACGCTCAAGCTGCTGACGCTGCGGGGAGTAGCGGAAGAACCCACCGTTGGTGCTCCGCTCCATGCCATAGGGCGTTTCGACGTGGCTATGGAGGAACGTGCCTTCGGCCATGTAGAACGCGCCCGAAGGGTCGGCCCGGAAGGCGCTGATGGCGTGGTGCGTATCATGGTCGTCGAACCCGCTAAGGACGATCTGCGTGCTATCGGCCTGACTGTCGCCATTGAGGTCACGTAAGAGTACCAAATGGCTACTCTGCGGAAGATACACCCCTTCTGGAGCGAACTCGAACGACAGCGGAAGGTGCAGACCGCGGGCAAATATCGTCTGCTTGTCGGCCCGGCCGTCGCCATTGGTATCTTCGAGAATTAGAATCTTATCGTCAGGCTTAGCATCGCCTGGACGCCACTGTGGGTAGCTCGGCATCGTCGCGACCCAGAGTCGACCGCGGTTATCGAAGGACAGCTTCACCGGGTTAGCGAGGTCAGGGAACTGCTCCTCGGAGGCGAAGAGTTCGACCTTATAGCCCTCCGGCACCGCCAGCGTTTTCACGGCGTCCGCACCCGGGAGGTAAACCGACGAGCCGTTCTTAATATTACTGGAAGAGTAATTAGTCTTCACCGGCGGCAGAACCCGCGTCTTGGCGTCAGCGGCAGCGACGTCGAACTTCTCGCCTTTCGCAGCGGCCCAAACCGCACGATCACGGATGAGCACGAGTTCGTCGAGCTTCTCGAGCTCAGCGGGGAAATTATCCGGACCGAAGGGCCGGTTACGGCGACCGAAGACGTGAACGCCGTTCGGGACCTTGTGGAGCTTTTCCCAATACCAATTCTTATCCACCACGGCAGCGGACACTGCGTTGGCATCCCCACGCGGAGAGCCCGACGTAAAGACCGAGCTGGCGAGTTTAGCTGCCAGCAACTGCTGACCTTGGACACCGAGGCTCATCCCATCAGAGGCCAACGGGCCTTTCGCCTCAACGTAGAGCTGCTGACTGAAAGCAAAGAGATCGACGAAGCGCAGGTTACGCTGGGCGGCGGCCTCTTTGATTGCTTGGGCATAGAGAGCGAGGTTGGCATTCACGGCTTGGGCGCCTGGAGTGCCTTGCGGGGCCGAGCGTTCCTCGAGGGCCAGCGGAGACAGCAACACCAGTTGAGGGGCGGACTTACCGTTATACTTCTGCTTCGTCGCATGCTCGAGCCAACCCGCGAGCTCTTCCTTAAAAGCCGGTAAGCCCGCCGGACCCTTGAAGGATTCCGCATATCCGAACCAAGCCAAAACGACGTCGGCCTTGAGGCCAGTAAGCCACTGATCGGGAGACTGAGAGAAACCCGAGCCCGCATGACCAGAGCCCCAGAAGTCCTTCGCCTTCGATAGCGGGTAAAACTTTTCAGCACCAGGATAGGCAAAGGGAGAATTACGGCCCGAGTGGTCGCGATAGCCGGGGGTGTCGCCGTCGTCACACAGATTGCGGATCACCAGGTCACGCCCAGCGAAGCGACGCTGGAGCTCGACCTCGAAAGCTGGATAGCGCAAGAGGCGCTCACCTTGGCCGCCGCCGAGGAGGACAATCGAAGCACCCTGCGGCGGTTCGATCAGGTCGGCGGCGAATAGAGAGACTCCCTGGGCTGCAAGCAGGGCGATAGTCAGCAGCGAACGGACGCGAAACATGGCGGAATTGAGCCAAAGTGAACGAAGCCTCACGAACTGTCGAGCCTACCCGAGATGGCCCTGACCACCCCTGCTTCTTTATCCGTCATTTAGGCCCTGGGGATTCTACCAGAATGTCCGGGGCCCAATGGGGTATTTTCCTTTGAAACCTGCCCGCCTCCGTCCATGTCTTAATTAACCCCATGAACTCGGTCCGTCGACTCCTCCCCCTTTATCTGTTGCCGTTGGCGCTGCAGGCCGCTGATCCGCAGTTAGCCTTTAACCGCGATATCCGCCCTATTCTCTCCGAGAACTGTTTCTCCTGTCACGGCTTCGATGAGAAATCTCGTAAGGCTAAGCTCCGGCTCGACCTCCCCGAAGAAGCCATGCGTGAACATAAAGGCGGCACTCCGATTGTCCCAGGCGACCTTGCCAAGAGCGAAGTCTGGCAACGCATTATCAGCGAAGATCCCGATGAAGTCATGCCCCAGCCGAAGTCGCACCTGAAGCTCAGCGCGCAAGATAAAGCGACCATCAAGGCCTGGATTCTACAGGGAGCTAAATATGAATCGCACTGGGCCTTCGCGGTGCCCAAGGAAAGTCCCGTCCCGGCGTCTGGACACCCCATCGACACGTTCGTTTCGGCAACACTCAAGAAGAAGGGCCTCGAGCCGACGCCTCTCGCCGATCGCTCGGCGCTCATCCGCCGCGTGACCCTCGACCTCACCGGCCTGCCGCCCTCCGCTGAGGAGGTCCAAGCCTTCGTCGCGGACCGCGACCCCCAAGCCTACGCGCAGCTGGTAGCTCGACTACTCGCCAGTCCGCACTTCGGCGAACGCATGGCCCTCGAGTGGCTGGACTCTGCCCGCTACGCCGACACCAACGGTTTCTCCATCGACGGTGGCCGCAACATGTGGATTTGGCGCGACTGGGTCATCCAGTCTTTCAACGACAACCTACCCTACGACCAGTTCATCCTCCAACAACTCGCGGGCGACCTCTTACCTAACGCGACCGACGCCCAACTCATTGCGACCGGCTTCCAGCGCAATAACATGAACACCCACGAGGGCGGCACCATCCCCGCCGAGAACCTCGTGAATTACAACGCCGACCGCGTCAAGACGCTCGGCGAAGCAATGCTCGGGCTCACGTTGGGCTGCGCACAGTGCCATGACCACAAGTTCGACCCGATCAGCCAGAAGGACTACTTCCAGATGTTCGCCTACTTTAATTCGCTGGGCGATGCGGGCCTCGACGGTAACGCCGGAAACAACTCGGGTCCTTCCGTCAACAAGAAGACTGTACTCAAAGCCCTCGACCAAGCCACCCTCCCAGACCGTATTGCCGGCTTGAAGTTGAAGTTAGCAACGCCCGACAACCCCGCCCTTGCCCGCTGGATCAGCGAACAACAAGCCCAGCTCGCCCAACGTACGGCCGGACTAAAGCTCTACCCCGTTAATCTGCTAAAAATCTCCACCCCTAATAGTGGCGGTGGCTTCACCGTCGAAGGCAATACCTTCAAGGGACTCGGTGGCGCAGCGTATGACATCCTCGGCGAAACCCCCAAGACCTCCGAACCCATCACGGGCCTGCGGATTGTCTTCACACCGAATAAGGGTAAGCCCGCCAAAGACGACAAGGACGGAAAGAAGTCGCCCGTCGCCAAATCCGATTTCGTCGTCAGCGCGGTTGACGTGACGGCGGACAAAGTTGCGGGCGATCAAGTGAACATCCATCGGCTGCAGAAGTTCAGCCGCGTGACGGCGAGCTCTTGGCAGCCTGACTTCCCTGCAATCGACGTGCGCGCCTTCAATCCACGCCGCGGATGGTCGCCGGACCTGAAGTCTGACGAGGCCCCGCACGTGACCCTTACCTTCGATCAACCGATCACGGCGGACAAGCAGTCCTACCTCACCACCCAAGTCTACTTCGCGATGGGCGGTAAGACGCCGGCCCAAGGGCAGCTCTTTGCCGTGACGGGTACCGACGACGGTACCGACCTACCCGCGGACATCATCGCGCTCATCAACACCGCAGCGGCCAAGCGGACCGAACCACAACAACGCCAGCT
>CAMDWM010000133.1:0-4353 GCA_945878755.1 Akkermansia muciniphila | reverse complement strand
TTAGCCTGCTTGGCAGCGATTTCGTGGCTGCGGGCTTCGCGTTCCGGGGTGGTCAGAGCGTTTTCAAGGAAGAGCTGGGAGCGCTTGAACTCCTCAACCTGCTGGGAGAGGATACGGATGCGCTGCTGGAAGTTGACGAACTCCTGAGGGGAGGTCGCGGTCCAAACTTGGGCGAAGAACTTCTGGTCGGCCTTAGGGGCCTCAGCAGCAGCAGCAGCAGCGGCCTTACCGACTTCGAGCGTCGGCTTCAGGTCAGCAGCAGGCTTGGCGTCCTGAGCGTTCAGAGTGAGCGCCAAAGCGGCAATGAGGAAGGGAAACGGCTTCATAGTTTTGGGGAGAGAAGTTCAAACCTAAGGAATTAGGTACCCTCTGCCACAAAAAAACCCCGCTGTGAATTACTTGTGAATAGCTAATGCCCGGTCGAAAATAGCAGGTAAATCTAAGGAATCGGCCTGCTTTTGAAACGCCTCGTCCGCTAAGACCGCCCGTACCTTAGGGTGGTCGATAAAGCCACTTAAGTCTCTGTTATTCAACAACTCACGAACTTTCTTATCCTCCCAGGCTTGGTAAAAGGACGGGTGAGTGGCTAGGCCCCGCATTTCCGGCATGGCCATCAGGCGCTTACGGGCCTCAGGGTCGCCCATTAACAGCCGGGTCTGGATAATCAGGCGTTTCTGCCGGTCGGGCAGGGGGGTCCAGTCCTTAATCCAATGGGTCAGTGGGGTTTCGGCGATTTGATTCCGGGCCTGAATACATAGGTGGGTTTGAGCCGCTTGGGGCCCACCGATGAGTTCTTGGAGAGAGGCGACGGTGGCCAACGCTAAAACCAAGAGGCTGAAATAGAGCAGGCCCGTCCAGCAGCCGACCATCGACCCGAGTACCGGGCTTTCGGCTTCATCCGTGCCTTCGGGGCGCTTCCCCATCCACCAAGCCAGGCCGTAGACCAGTAGGCCTGCTAGGCAGGTGACTCCGATGACGCCGGCGGCACCGCGCATGAGCCAAGGGAAGGTGGTACCGTGGAGCAAGGTGTGCCCGAGCTCCGGCCCAAAGGCCCAACCGAAAGCGAGGCCCGCCGTGAGGGCGATGGGTCCAGCTAATTGCCGGAGTGGTCCGCGCTTGTACCCCCGCCAAGCCCCGCGAGCCATGAGCAGGGCCAGCACCACGCCGGCCAGCCAGAACATCCACGAAGACTCGGGGGGAGGCGTCGGCATCGTTAGCTTTCGCCGAGGACCTTACGGATCGAGCCTTCGCGCGCCTCAATGCTTTCAGCCAACTTGAACTGCACGAGCGCGCGGCGTAAGTTATGGCCAGGGTAGCGGACCTTGAAATACACATCGCCCGCGACATGGTCCGCCAAGAAGCGAATCCCGAGTTCGAGGGGGATGAGGTGAATGCAGTCGTACAGGTATTTCAACTCCGCCGGGCTTAGGAAGTCCTTGGCATGCGAGCGATAGCCGCGGTAGATCGCGGTAAAGAGGTCGAGGTCGAAGATGACACTTGCAAGGTCTGGCGCGTCTTCGCCGACAGGATTGCAGGCCGAGCGCGTCGCATCACCGATGTCGTAATGGACGAGGCCTGGCTGCACGGTATCGAGGTCCACGATGCACGTGCCGCGACCCGTCGCCGTATCGATCATGATGTTACCGACCTTGGGGTCGCCATGCGTGGTGCGAAGCTTTAATTCCCCTGATTTTAAAGCGTTTTCCAGCACACTACAGCGGGCGCGGCGTTCTTCGACGAACCGGAGTGCCCGGTTGGCTTCCGGGGAAGTCTGGACGCGCTCTTGGCCTTCCGGCGTGGCTAAGGCCGCATCGAGTTTGGCCAGGTAGCCAGGCGTCACGTGGAAGCCGGGCAGGGCGTACCGGAGTTGATCGCAGGGCAGGTCGCTGACCATGCGATGGAAGTGGCCCAAGACATAGCCGGCTTCGAAGGCGTGCTCTGGATTTTGCACTTTCTCGAAGGCCGTGGCGCTGGCGATTTGCGAGATGGCTCGCCAGATATCCCCGTTGGCGTCGGTGACCCAATCTTCGCCCCCCTTCGTCTGGATAATCTTTGGGAGCTGCCAGATGCGGTCCGCCCCATCGGATTCGGCCTCCAGCTTGGCGTGGCAGTGATCCGTGAGGACGCGCATGTTTTGCATGATCGCCTCGGGGTCAGGGAAGACGGCCTTGCGGACGCGCTGTACGATGAAGCGCTGCTCCGAAAAGGTCGTCCGGAAGATGGCCAAATAGGTGTCGTTGACGTTGCCCGAGCCGTAGGGCTCGACCGTGACGAGCCTTCCTTGGACGTCGAATTGGCGGGCGATAAGGGCGGCACGCATAGGTTGCAGGGGCAATTTGCCCTGTTTTTCCGGAGAGGCGAGGGCATTCCAGTCACGCCAAGGCTTGATTTTCGGTTCGGCCTCCCCATGTTGAACAGTCCTCTGCGACGCCACCTTAGCTCAGCTGGTAGAGCATCTCATTCGTAATGAGAATGTCGCCGGTTCAAATCCGGCAGGTGGCTCCAGCGCAGGGGTTAATTTTCCAGTCCGTTTGCTAAGGCGGGCTTTCCCGCCACCCTCCACCACATGAGCAGCCGCTCCGACCAGCCCGCCCGCAGCCGCGATTTATCGCGCCGCTACGACCGGAACTTTAAGATGGATGACGCCTATCGGGCGACGTTGCCCGACATGCAGAATAAGGACGCGTCTTTAATCCAAGGCGCCAACGTGCCGATCCAGCATGTGGGCATCTCGGGTTTCCGTTTGCCGATGCTCGTCATCTCCCGCGATGGCAAGCCGGTGCCGCTCGAATGCACGGTCACGGGGTCGGTCTCCCTCTCGGCCGACCGCAAGGGTATCAACATGTCGCGCATCATGCGCACGTTCTATGAGTTTAAGGACCGCGTCCTGTCCCATGAACTGCTCGAAGAGGTGCTAGTTCGTTACAAGAAAGACCTCGAGTGCAGCCGCGCGCGCATCCTCGTCGAGTTCCGCTACCCGATTGTCCAGAAGTCGCTGCGGTCTGGCCTGGAGGGCTGGCAGTATTACAAGGCGACCCTTGAAGGCACCATCGACGACCTCGACCGGCTCCGCCGCTACGTCCATTTCGACTTCGTCTATTCGTCCGCCTGCCCTTGCTCCGCTGAGTTGACCGAGCACGCCCGCGAAGAGCGCGACACCTACGGGATTCCACACTCCCAGCGTTCCAAGGCGCGCGTCATCGCCGAGGTCTCCCCGGGTAAAGCCCTCTTCGTGGAAGACATGAAGGATCTCTGTCTGGCCAGCCTGCACACCGAGACCCAGGTCATGGTGAAGCGCGAAGACGAGCAGGCCTTCGCCGAGCTCAACGGGGCTTATTCTAAATTTGTCGAAGACGCAGCCCGCCTCGTCTTCGAACAGTTCGACCACGATGCGCGCGTGCGCGACTTCGTCATCGCCTGCTCGCACCTCGAGTCTCTCCATTCCCATGACGCCGTTTCGGTGATCAATAAGGGCATGCCGGGCGGTCTCTCGGGAGATTTCAGCCAGTTCAGAGACTTGGTCTGCTAGTTCTTTGGCGGCTTGCTCCTTCGTCGGCGGCCGCCTAGGTTCGTCTTTACGAGGGGGTAGCTCAGCTGGATTCAGAGCAGCAGCCTTCTAAGCCGCCGGTCGCGGGTTCGAGTCCCGCCCCCCTCGCCACTTTCCCCGCCCCATGTCCTCCCAGACCTACCACCTCGCCGACCGCGGCCAGAGTCTAGGCACGTTGGATTCCCAAGCAGTCCTCGTTGGTTTGGCCACGGGGCGCTTGTCGCCCGACACCCTTTCCTGGCAGGAAGGGGAAGCGGGTTGGGTGGCGCTGCGTCACCGGCCGGAGTTCGCCAGTGGCGTGAGCGCCGTGGCTTCGCTCGAGCCGCCACCGCCCGCGCTGCCGTGGGAAGCACAAGTCACGGGCTGGAATTCCCGTCCGCAGTTCGCCACCCTGTGGGCGACGCTCAAGGCGGTCCTCTTTCGGCCGCAAGCCACCTTCACTGCCGCGGTTTCGTCGGACAGTTTACGTGCCCCCATCCAGTGGCTGTTGTGGGCCAGCGTCGTCGCGGTGCTGGTTGGGTTTCCGCTCTGGAGTGTGCTGCTGAGCTTACGGCCAGCGTTGCTCGGGAAGTTTGGCATGCCGGAAACAGCGGCCCCTGCGATTTTCAACCTCACCTATTTTTTCCGAGCCTTGGCACTCTATCCGCTGGCGGCCTTCGTGGGCACATTCGTCATCGCATTCAGCGTACATGGGTTACTGCGGCTGTTCGGTGGTGGCCAAGCTGGTTGGCGGCGCACCTTCCGCACCTTGGCTTACGTCTTGGGCGCGATGTGCTTGGTCTTGGCGCTTCCGGTGACCGCCTGTG
>CAMDWM010000132.1:0-4372 GCA_945878755.1 Akkermansia muciniphila | reverse complement strand
TGCATCGACGGCCTACTCGCCTTCGGGATGAAGTACTTCGCCACCGTTGATGCGGTTGAAATGATGGTCCGCCACGTACAAATCGAACCGCTCCTCTACCGCCATTTGCTCGGAGAGAAATCCCACGTCGAGGGCGAGCGGCGGAAATTTAATGGTATCGATGGCGACTACAACATGGATACCCTGAGCGACATGGTCCGGAATAATCTGACCATCGGCCACGACGAGCTCTCTTACGAACTCGTTGACCGCTTCGACAAGGAGGCCTTTCTCGCGAGCCTCGACCGTATTCGCCGCCGCCTGCCTGAGGACCACATGCTTTTCAGCAAGCGTGCAATGGAGGCCACCCACCAACACTCCCTCCAGTGGATTGGCGTGACCAATGTGGTCATCATGATTGTCATGGTCATCACGATCTTCGCCGACCTCCGGACCACCGTAAAGGCGCTGAATTCCTTCGACTCCGACTCGGTGCTCCTGTGGGCCATGAAGCATCTCTATGCCCATGATCGCGCGGTCTTGACCGACCTCGATTTCTACCTTCAGGCCGAAAGCAACCGCGGGCACTTTAGCAGCAGCGTTTTCCTCTCCAGCCCCGGCCTCTATCTCCACAACCATATCGCCTTCGACGAATACGCCTACCGGACCCTGCGCGAGCGTCCGCCTACCGTTACTGGCGAAATTTTAACATCGTGAACTGCTATATCACCGGAACCGGGTCTTTCCTTCCCGGCGAAGCAGTCCCTAACGAAGCCATCCCGGACTTCATGGGCGAACTCGACGGCGAAGCTTTGGTCCGACGGAAAATCCTGCGCATGAACGGGATTAAGTCCCGCCACTACGCGCTCGACCGCGCCCAGCATCCGACCCACGACGTCTATGAAATGGCGGCCCTCGCCGCGGCGCATTGCCTCGATAACAAGGCGGGCACCTTCACCTATCTTTCGGCCGGCTCCACCAACACCCCGATGATTGGACCTGGACTTTCCAGCATCCTCCACGCCCGTCTCGCCCGTCACGGCATCGTCGCCAGTCCCGTTGAGATTAATTCGAACTCCGGCATCTGCACCTCCTCCGCCCAGGCCCTGGTCAATGCCTTTCGCGCCGTCGCCTCGGGCGATCATCAGGAGGCGCTCTGTATCGGCGTCGAGCAACCCTCGGATATCTTGAAATCATCGGTCATCCGTCCTCCGGACGATCGGGCGCTCTTCCCCGACAACGAAACCTCCTCGAAATGGTTCATGTCCGTCTTCCTGCGGTCGATGCTTTCGGACGGTGCCGGTGCCGTCATCCTCCGCAACCAGCCCGCCTCCGATCGAATCTCCTACCGCCTGAACTGGACCTACTCACGTTCCTTTGCCCATGAAGCCCCGCTTTGCATGAGCCTGGAAAGCCGCAGCCTACTCCTCAGCCAAGACGTCGCCATCCTCGCCAAGCACATGAAGCCCAGCGTGGATCAACTCGTCCGCGGAGCGCTCGCGCGTCACGGCGAATCCCTGGCTGAATACCAGATAGTCCTGCCCCACTTGTCCTCGTACTTTTTCAAAGCCTACCTGCTCGATGTCTTGAACGAAATGTCGGGGGGCGCCACCGTGCCTCACTGGACAAACCTGGAAAGCGCGGGCAACGCCGGGTCCGCCAGTATTTTCATCATGCTGGATGAGTATACCCGCAAACACGCGCCGGCCCACGGCGACAAGGTGATGCTGTTCATCCCGGAGTCGGGCCAATTTAATTTCGTCTTGGTCAGTCTCACCGCTGTACATCCATGACCGCGCAGCGCCTCGCCATCATCGGGGCAGGCTGTAGCGGCTTGGTGACCTTGAAGCTGGCCCGTGAACGCCTTCCTGACTGGGAGATCGTCTGCTTTGAAAAAGGGGGCACCACGGTGGGCCGCTGGGGTAACCCCTATCCGAACTTCGTCTCGACCTCGACGAAGTACACCACGCAATTTGCCTGCCATCGAAAATGGGATTCGAGTTCCGATCCCGCGCAACGTCAGGCCAAAGGCGACTTTTTCCTCAACGATGAGTTTGGCCGCTACCTGTTAGACTTTGTCGCAACCCATCACCTGGCCCCGCATATCCGCCTCCACACTACCATCCGGCGCATCGCGAAAGATCCGCAGGGCTGGCGGCTATGGATTGACGACGGCGCCGCGCGCGAGGAGGTCTTCGACCGGCTAGTCATCTGCACGGGCCTCCACGACAAAGTGAAAGCCCTCGAAACCAGCATCCCCCATCTCACGCCCTTTAGTCCCTTGCCCGAGAAAAAGACCGTCGTCGTCTACGGCGGGGGTGAATCGGCAGCCGACTTTGCCCACCGACTCGCCGCTCCACACCTCGGCAACCGCGTCTTTCTCTCGCTCAAGACAGGTATCCGCGTCAGCCCGCGTTATCACCCTATCCGCGGCGTCCCCTCCGACTTTCTCCGCAACCGACTGCTGCTCTCCATCCACCCCGACCTCCGGAACCTGTTCGGCCAAAAATTCGTCGAAGCCCGGATTCGGCATCAGCGGAAATTTGAAAAGTTCTTTGGTAGACCTTCGACAGGCCCCGCGCCCGACGCCGCCTTTCTCGCCAAGCGCAGTCATTGGGACGCCAAACTCACTGCCCGCGCCAAGGACGAGCTTTTCAACGTGTTCCATACCAAGAGCGACGGCTTCCTCGACGCTGTCGCGGCGGGTCGGATCGAGATCATCGGACCGCCTTGCGACGAAAGCCATCACCGCTTCCACGACTTCGACCAGACGACGAAGCTCGAAGTCACCCCTGACCTCATCTGCCCGATGATCGGCTTTAGCTCCGGCCTGTCCGAATTATCGGGCGGCGAAATCCTCATCAGTGATTTCCACCTCGGCAGCCTCCACGCGCGCCACGACGACCTGTTCCTCGTTGGCTTCGCGCGGCCGATTATCGGCAACATCCCGACGATGAGCGAAATGCAGGCGAAGCTGGTCACCGGCATCCTCGCTGGCCGCTTCCAACGGCCCGCAGATCTCGCCGACATCCATGCAGTAGGCCGGGCGAAATTGCGACGCATGTTCCCCACGCTCAATACCGAGACCATCCACCCGGTGGAGATGATTCCTTACTGCGACCAGCTCGCGCTCCTCATGGGTAGCCTGCCCACCCTGAGAAGGGTCGGCTCCTTCCGTCGCTGGCTAAAGATCCAACTCGCGCCCGTCTCGACCCTCCAATACGTTGACGAGGATTTCGACCCCAAGGAGATGGATGAGCAAGTCGTCCATAGCCCTGCCCTCATCACTGGGATACTGGTTCTCATCAAGTTGTTGCTCGATATACCCTATAAGCTGCTGAAAGGGCGGGGAGACCGGATGATGAGGCCCACTTCGCTTCCCCTGACCGCGAGTCGGCCTTAGCTTCACTCTGGCGCACCTCGATAGCGCTCATCTATCCCCCGTCTGACCGATGTCCTTTCGGATGGCTTTCCTCACGTTGAAGCCGGAAAAGGCCACGAAATAAGGCTTTTCGCCGCCGACCTCCCCGGCTTGTCCTTGCCCTTCCCTGAAGGGCGCCTAGTCGTCATTCATGGCCATCCGCCGCCTCACGCTCGTCGTCAACCGCACCAAGCCCGGTGTGGATGATATCGTGCGCGCAGTCCAGGATGCCGCCCAGAAAGCCGGCGTGACCCTCACGGTCGCCGACGGCTGGCCCATCAGTCGTGCCACCCTCCAGGGTGCCGACGCCTGCGGAGTCGTCGGTGGCGACGGCACCTTCCTCGGCGTGGCCGAAGCCGCCGCACTCGAAGGCGTGCCGCTCTTCGGCATCAATCGTGGTAAGCTCGGCTTCCTCGCCGCTTACCCGAGCGAAGACGTCGGTGCTTCGCTCCAGTCCATTCTCTCCGGCGACTTCCGCGTCGAGAAGCGCGCACTCCTCGAGATCCGCTTCGCCGACGGCAGCTTCGCCTTGGCCCTGAACGACCTCGTCATCAAGACGCGCGACGTCTTCCGCATGGGTCGTTTCTCCGTGCTCGCCGATGGTGCCCGCGTGAACGAATACCGCGCCGACGGACTCATCCTCGCCTCCCCGACCGGCACCTCCGCGTACAACCTCGCTGCTGGCGGACCGCTCGTCGACCCCGCCGCCTCGGTGATTGTCCTGACCCCGATCTGCGCGCACACGCTCTCGAACCGCTCCGTCATCTTCGACGGCGAGACCGAACTCGAGATCCGCAGCGAGGACAGCGCCCTACTCGGCCTCTCGGTCGACGGCCGCGAGACCCTTGAGGCCCAGAGCCGGCTCCCCCTCGTCATCCGCACCGCCAAGGTCCAACTCGCCCTCCTGCGCCCGAAATCGCTCACCCATTTCGACGTCCTGCGTAGTAAGCTGAAGTGGAGCTAAGGCGGGCG
>CAMDWM010000131.1:0-4383 GCA_945878755.1 Akkermansia muciniphila | reverse complement strand
TCGCCGGCTTCGGAGGCTAGCATTCTATCCATTGAAATACAGGAGCGTGAGGTTCTAAAATCCCTTTAAACGGAGGTTAGTCAACCCTTCCCGAAACCGCCGGCAGTCCTGGCCTTATTTCGCAGGCATCACGCGGTCGGCGAAATCGGCGTAGTTCTTCCAGTCCTCGAGGAGGATATCGTGCGCACCCGGGCGGATATGGTAACCGATGGTCTTTCCAACGGGCTTGCTGACGGGCGGGTATTCCTTGGTGCCGAGGCCAGGCTGGCCGAGCACCTGATGGACGGGATCGGCGTGCACGGCGCCGAGGAATTCGCCGAGGGGATCAGCCCACTTGTCTTCCGAAGCGCTGGCGACGTAGAGCGGACGCGGCGCGGCGAGCGCGAGCAGATAATGTGCGTCGAGCGGCAGCTGGTCTTCCTTCTCCGAGAAAGTCTCGAAGCGCGCGGTGAACCAATGCGGGAAACCACGGCCTTTGTAGTGACCGGTGATGACGCCGACGGTCTCGCCGAAGATGCGCTTATTGAGCGCGGCGCCGCCGCAACCAGAGTTATTTGAGATCACGAAAGCAAAGCGTTGATCCTGGGCACCGGCCCAGAGCGAGGCCTTACCAAGGCGCGAGTGGCCGTGCACAGCGGCCCTCTTAGCATCGACGGAGGGGACTTTCTCAAGGACGTCGAGCATGCGGGACAGACCCCACGCCCAGCAGCCAATCGCACCCCATTCACCATCCTTCCACTGCGTGTTGACGCCGTCAGACGAGATTGCCGCGCGGTAACCATGCTTCCAGCCCTCGGGATGGTCGGGCTCGAAATCGCCGTAATAAACCGTCGCCGAAGCGTAGCCGCGGTCGATGAGAGTCTCAAACTCCCAGCGGCGTGCCTGCCCGCCGCGTAAGGCCGGATCCGCCTGCGTAGTCCCCTTCAATGCCCACTGCTTGGAAACCCAGCTCGAAGTCGGGAAGACCGCAGGGTCTTCGGTCGTGGTATGGTTGCTACCGAAATTAAGCCCAACGAAGACCGGAGCCGGGCGCTTGGCCGTATTGGGGACATAGAGCAACATGTCGAACGACGGGCCCTTCTTGCCGATCGGCCAAACTTTGAACTGCGTGCGCGTGGCCTTGCCGCCGAAGGCGTCCTTGGATTGCTCGCGGACCTCGACGACGGCATCGGCCTGCAACTGTGAGGTATCTGGCGTGCGTCCGAACATGTTCTCCTCGACCAGACGGAAGACCTCCGGACGGCGGACCTCATTCCAGGTCTTCGCATCGGTCACCTTGCGTCCATCGGCGCACACGAGCGGATCAGGCAAGGTATACGGCGGCACCTTTGACTCTTCGGAAATCGTCGGCGGAATCGCAGCCAATAGGAGCAGGGGGAGCAGCATGGCGCGACTATGCGTGATTTGGCGGCTCATGGGAGCCAAATCACGCATAGTCGCGAGGGTGCACGGGTTTCGCTGGCACGGGGACAAGGGGTAGGGTCGGGACAAGCAGCGAACGCGACGCCGTCGCGCCCCTACCCCGAGACATAGCTCAAAGGGCGACAGGATAGTTAGCTGGGGGAAATGTCCGCAGCATACATTCCGGTTTCCGGTCTCCCGTTGAGTTCAGCCTTCCCCTTGTCCCCGTGTCACCTTGCCCACGTGCCCCCTCGCGGCGTCAGCCGCGCTTACCGTTCCCAGATTTCAAACGCATACTTGATCCCTTGATACTCACCCTCCTTCGACGACACCAGTTTCGTAAAATAGCGCTGCCAATCGGCGGGGAAGAAACGGTCGCCATCGAAGTCGCGATCGATGCGCGTGATGAGCAGGCGCTCACAGAGCGGCATCCCTTCGGCGTAGATGCGTTGGCCACCGGTGATCCACGTCGGCCCCTTCCACTGGTCCATGCGCTCGGCGATGACGATGGCCTCCGCCAAGGAGGTCGCCTGCTCGGCCCCGGGGAAGGACTTGGCCGGATCGCGCGAGACCACCACCGTTCCGCGACCCGACAGCGCCTTGCCCAGTTCGGCATAACAGGCCGGCCCTTCGATCATGACACCCCCGGCGGTCTGGTCCAAGAACCAGGCTAGGTCCTCGGGAATATGCCAAGGAAGCCTGCCCCCCGAGCCGATGACCCCGTTGCGGGCCACGGCTACGATGCAATGGAGGGGTTTAGGCACGGCCCCAAGGGATGTTAATAACCCCGCCAGATGCAAGCACCGGGGAGGGCTTGGACTGATTGACACCCGCCGAAAGACTGGGGTAAGTTGCCCGAATGATTACCTGGCTCCAGAACGCCACCGCAAAGCAGCACCGTCTCATCTTCGGATCCCTGCTCTTGGTTATTGTCGTTTCTTTCGTCTTCTTCCCGGTCGTCCAAAGCATGGGGGGCGGGCAAGCCACCACCTCCGTCTACCAGGGCGTCGACCTCAACGACCCCACCGTCCGCGCCCGCTTCCGTGACGCGACTTTCTTCGCCCAGATGACCGGCCAGCGCATGAACGAAAACGGCCTGGTCCAGCGCGTCGCCGAACTCAGCCTCGCCGACTCCCTCGGCATCCCCGCCCCCTCCGTCGTCGAAATCCGTCGCGTTGCCCGCGAGATGACCACCTCCCCCGACGGCAAGAACGCCGACGGCCTCAACAAGTTCCTGGAGTTCGCCGCCAAGCAGCTCAACGTCTCCGACGAAGAGACCCGCGCCCGCTTCGAGAACTACATCAAGGACACTTGGCGCATCCAGAAAGCCATCAGCACCCTCGCCGGTTCCGGCCACGCCACCGCCAGCCAGATCAAGCGTATCCTCGACCGCGAACGCACCCAGTGGACCGTCGACGTCGCCACCTTCGCCGCCGCTGGCTTCAAACCCGAGATCAAGGTCGACGACGCCAAGGTGAAGGAAGCCTTCACGGCCAATATCGAGAACTACCGCCTCCCCCCGCAGGTCGCCGTCACGGCTATCACCATTACCGCTTCTGCCACCGACACCGCCCCGGTCTCCGACGACGAGATCATCAACATGGGCTACAATCAGGCCGAGAAGTTCAAGTTCGAGACCGGCAAGGTCAAGGAACAGGCCCTCGCCAAGCGCACCGAGCTTGAGAAGCTTGTCCGTGCCGACCGCGCGATCACCAACCTCGCTGGCCAGGTCTCCGACGAGCTCGCCGAGAAGTTCGCCATCGATACCGCCAAGTCCGACAGCAAGGAACTCGCCGCCTGGATCAAGGCCAAGAACGCCAAGGTCACGGTAATCCCTTCCTTCGAAGTCATCAATCCTCCCACCGTCGCCAAGGTCCCCGCCGAAGCCCTGCGTGTCGCCGCCGAGCTCACCGAAAAGGAATGGCGCACCGAAGTCTACCGCTCCGAAGAAGGTGCGACGTTCATCTTCCTGAACAAGCGCACGGACGACCGCCTTCCGACCTACGACGAAGCGAAGACTAAGGCCGTCGAGAACTGGAAGAAGTCCCAGCTCAACCGCCTCCTCGCCGAGGAAGTCGCCAAGGTCGGCAAGGCCCTCCAGGCCGACATCGCCGCTGGCAAGACCTTCACCGATAGCGCCAAGGCCCAAAAGCTCGCGCTGGCTTCTCCGGCAGCCTTCTCGATCTACTCCGTCCCCGAAACGCTTAACGGCGTCAACGAGAACACCGGCCTCCTCATCGAGGCCGCTGGCGTCGGTAAGCTGACCTCCGCCATCCGCACCGCCAACGGCGACTACGTCTTCATCCGCCCGGCCAAGAAGGACCTGACCGAAGACAAGACCGGCGCCGAAGAAGCCCGCCTGTTCGTCCAGCGCGTCTCCCAGCGTAACGCCTACTTCACCGGCATCGGCCTCGTCCAAGACGTCGTCCCAGCCCCCGTCCAAGCCAAGTAAGAGAGTCTTAAGGCCCACTGGAACCCCTCCGGAGGCCTCCTCCCGAGGGGTTCTTTATTTGGCCCCGATTACGGCTTTACCAACCCCTACCCCAACCCCTACCCCTTTCTTATCACAATGTCCCAGGTCCGCGTCCGCTTCGCTCCCAGCCCCACCGGCTTCTTCCACATTGGAAGCGCCCGGACGGCCCTATTCAACTGGCTCTACGCCCGTCACACGGGCGGTAAGTTCATCCTCCGCATCGAGGACACGGACAAGGAGCGCAACTCTGAGGCCTTCCTGAAGGTGATCTTCGATTCGATGCGCTGGCTCGGCATGGATTGGGACGAAGGCCCCGAAGTCGGCGGCGAATTTGGTCCCTACTTCCAGTCGCAGCGTACCGAACTCTATAAGGCCAAGCTCCAGGAACTCGCCGCCAAAGGCCGCGCTTACGAAAAGGACGGCGCCTGGTGGCTCCGCCTCGAAGGCGCTCGCTCCCCTGCCTACGACGATCACCTGAAAAAGGATTACGAGAAAGTCGACACCGTCCC
>CAMDWM010000130.1:0-4390 GCA_945878755.1 Akkermansia muciniphila | reverse complement strand
GTGGCTCCACAGATGGTGTCGAAAACTAGGGTGGCCGGAAAGCGGGTCTTCAGCCGCGCGGCGAGATTCTCGAACTCGTCGGTAAACATGGTCGACTGTGAGACCATGCAGACTTTGTCGCCGAGGTCAGGCAAGGCGTCGATGTCGGCAGGGTTAGAAATGACGTGCCCTAGGCCTTCGGAATAACCGAGGAGGCCCATGACTTCGGGGTGCTTAGGGTCCCCGAAGATGACGGTGCGAAAGCCTTTCTTGGCATGCATGCGCACCTTACCCGCAATGATGCCGACGTCCGGACAGGTGGCGTCTCGGAATTCCATACCCAGTGACTTGAGGTAAGCGCGGCGTTCCGGCGAGATGCCATGCGCACGGACCACCATGACGGCATTCGCGTCGGTGGAGCTGTTCACAGCTAACTTCGCTTCGCTGGTGTAGTCGCCAACTTCGCGGATGCCTTCACCGGTGAGGACTTCCATCATCTGGCGGTTATGAATCAGCGGGCCGTCTGTATACACGGGGTGACGGCCCTTCTGGGCATACTCGCGTGCGATATCGATGGCGCGCTCAACGCCCCAACAGAAACCAGCGGATTTGGCTCGGATGACCTTCACGGCTCCCACGGTGGCGGGAAGCCGGCTTGGTTCAAGCAAAGTCGAGCGAAGGCCTACTTGGCCGGGGTGCCCCACACTTCGGCTTCGACGTAGTCATTCGAGGGGCCAGCGGAGTTACCCTTAGAATGGAAGCGAATGTAGCGGCCTTTAACGGCGGCCACCGGAATCACGCGGCCTTCGTTAGACTCGTAGTAGCAGTAATCCTTGCCCTTGCCGAAGCCAAGTTCGTCGGTGCCGTCGTTGTTGTAGACAGTGGTGACGTCCTTCTTGAATTCAGGGTCATCCGAGATCTGCACAACGACGTTGAAATAGACGCGACGTTCGCGGTGGAAATGCCACACGGCAATCGCATGGATGACCGAGGCCGAGGGGAGCTCGACCTGCACCCAGTGGTGGCCACGCGGGAGTTCGACTTCAAAGCCTTCTTCGCCACCTTTGTCGCCATCAGTGACATAAGAGAAGTCGCCGGCGGCAGCTTCCTTGGCACTCGAGGTCACGGGCGCACCTTTGGCCAGGTTCGCAGCTTCGGCCGGGACTTTCGGCAACACGCGCGGGGTCTTCGAAATTGGCTCGAGGTTATCAATCTTCATCGGCTTCGGGGTGCCGAGGGCCACGGACTTCGGCAGGACGAGCGGCAGGGTCTTCTCTTCGGCAACGAGCGCGAGCGGCAGGGCGAGCAGGCCAAGGGCGAGGGTCTTCAGGGACATAGCATTAAGACAAGCGATTATGCGTAAAGTTTCAAGCCCGCGGTGCATCTAGGGTCTTCACCCGGCGATGCTTAAGCGGGAAGCGGAGCGTGACAGTGGTACCGATATTTGGGGTGCTCTGAATATCCACGGTGCCACCATGGGCCCGTAAAATCCGGAGCAAAATCAACATACCAAGGCCACCGCCCGAGGCTTTGGTGGTGTAATAGGCATCAAAGATACGGGTGAGTTTATCGGCCGGGATGCCGACGCCGGTATCTTTCACCGAAAGGACGACCCACTCGTCATCGGCTTCGAGGTGGATGAAGATCTCGCCGCCCCGGTCCATGGCTTCGAGGGCGTTCTTCATGACGTTGAAGAGGGCCTGCTTGACCTGATTACGGTCCGCCATGATCAGCGGGATGTCATTGGCGACGTCGACGGCAACGCGTATGCCCAACTGACCACACTGGTCTTTCAAAAGGTTCATGGTCTCCGCAACGACGGTGACGAGGTCGGCGTCCACCAAGTCCGGCGGGGCGTGCCGCACCGCGCCGAGGAAGTCGCGGACAATGCCATCCAAGCGCGTAATCTCCGAACGGCAGACTTGCGCAGCGTTACGGACTTTTTCGGCGGCGGGGCTGTCCCCCAATTTCTCCGCTTCGCGTTGCAGGAGCTGCAGGTGAATGCCAATGGCGTTCAGGGGATTGCCGACTTCATGCGCGACACCCGCCGCGAGGGCGACGATGGAGTCGATGCGCTCGCTTTCAACCCGGTCCTCGGCCTGCACGCGCTCAGCAGTGATGTCGCTCAAGACGGCAACGCGGCGGGCACGCTCCGCATCTTGCGAACCACCGACGCGTGTTAGATGCAGGCGCAGGACCCGCGACTCGGGATAACGGACTTCGACTTCACGGGTCAGGGCTTCGACCGCGACGGGCATGTCCAAGGCCTTGGCGATATCCGGCGCAACGCGGCGTAATTCGGAACCGTTGACGGCTTCTTCGCTGACGCCCAAGAGGCGCACGGCCGCGGTATTGGCATACTCGATCGCGCTATCGTGCGAGAGCACAATGACGCCTTCACGGAGGGTATCTAAGACGGTCTCCATGAGGTCACGTTCCCGCTCGAGGCGGCGGGCGAGGATTGCCAGGTTCTGCGCATCGAGGTCATCAATGCGTCCTAAGACGCGGTCCAATGGGCTGAAGCGACGGCGAGCCATGGTCAGCGGGTAGGCGCAGCGAGGCGCGCAATGAGGGCGGCGATGAGTTGCTCGGCGATAACGGCCTTGGTCGCCGGACCGAGCGCCTGACGGAAGCCATCGCGACCCAAAAGGATCAGGCGGTTTAATTCGTTGCCAAAAGCACCATCGGGCCCGGCCACGGAATTGGCAGCGACGAGGTCGATGCCTTTGCGGTCGAGTTTAGCGAGGGCGTTGGCTTCAACGTTCTCCGTCTCGGCCGCAAAACCAACCAAGAGCTGATCTGGTCGACGGCGCTGCGCCAAGGTGGCCAAGATATCGGGCACCGGCTCAAACTCAACCGTCAGGCCAGTGCCGTCCTTCTTGAGCTTCTGCGGGTGCATGACCTTGGGGCGCCAATCGCTGACGGCCGCGGTCATAATAAGCACGTCGCAAGGGCCGAAGAGGGCGTCCGTCTGACTGAGCATCTCCTCCGCGGTGACGACCGGGTAGAGCATGACCCCTGCCGGCTCCGGCAAGGCCACCGGACCCGAAACCAGGTCCACCGTCCAACCCACCGCCTTCGCCGCCGCCGCGATGGCAAAGCCCATCTTCCCCGTGGAGGGGTTGCTAACGAACCGAACCGGGTCGAAGAACTCTCGGGTCGGTCCAGCGGTGATGAGACAACGGATAGCCAAGGGCGTAAAGGGGAGGTACCTACCTTGACCAAACCCCTCGGCGAAAACAAGGGGGAAGCGGATTACAGAGTCCGGAGTACGGAGTACAGAGTAAGCAAACAAGCCTCCTTCCGGCCCCCGGTCCCCCTTTTCACTTTGTATCGGGTAGGGACAGCACCGCGTGCTGCCCAAGCTGCCTTTGGTAGGGTTGGCACTGCGTGCCAACCTAGCATGCCTCTCGCGGGCTCCACCCGCGGGTAGGGGCAAGGCGCCGTAATCTGTAATCTAATTTGCACCTTTGCACAGGCCACCGGCCGATTTGCACCTTTGCACTGCCTCCATTCCCCTCTGCCCCTACCTTCCCCTACACTCCATACTCTTGTCCCCTTGTCCCCTCGCGGCCTTCAGCCGCGCTCACCTTTGCACAGGCCGTAGGCCGATTTGCACTGTTGCACTGCGCCCTCCTCCCTTCTCTCCTGCCCCCATGGATATCTATCTAGCGACCGGCAACGCCCACAAGGCCGAGGAATTCGGCCGTATGTTCGCCCAAGCCAGCCTGCCCGTCCGCGTCCGCTCCGCCAAGGATCTGGGCGGCATGCCACACGTCGACGAATACACGGGCACGTTCACCGGTAACTGCCGTCTGAAAGCCGAAGCCCTCCAACGCATCGCCCCACCGAAGTCTTGGATCCTCGCCGATGACAGCGGCCTCTGCTGCGACGCACTCCAAGGCGGGCCCGGCGTAGACTCCGCCGTCTACGCCGGCCCCAAGGCGACCGACGCCGAGAACCGCGTGAAGTTGCTCGAGGCGATGAAGAAAGCCCCCGCGCACAAACGGGGCGCGCGCTTCGAATGCCACTTACTCGTCCTGGGACCTAATGGCGTGGACATGAAATTCGTTGGCCAATGCTGGGGCCGCATCCTCGAAGCCGAAGTCGGCACCGAAGGCTTCGGCTACGATTCGCTCTTCGTCCCTAGCGGCTTCGACAAGACCTTTGGAGAACTCCAACCACAGACTAAGGACAAGCTCAGCCACCGCGCCAAAGCCTTCGCCCAACTCGCTGTCTGGATGCGGGGTTGAGCTGAGGGTGTTGGGTTGAGCTGAAAAAGATTACAGAGTTCAGATTACCGATCACAGTGGAAGAAAGGGCGCCAACTTCCCGCCCCCTGCTCCCCATTTCAACTGCCTCGGGTAGGGGCGCGACTGCGTCGCGTCCGTCCGCCCACCAACCTCCCGGT
>CAMDWM010000129.1:0-4477 GCA_945878755.1 Akkermansia muciniphila | reverse complement strand
AAAGCTCCTCGATGCCGCCCAGCCAGATGGCTACGGCGTCCGGACGCTCGTCCGCGGGCTTGTCACCAGCGACCTCTTCCTCAATAAATAAGTCACCTCCCCATGAGTTCCCCCTCAGGCTATAACCCTGCCAACGCCCCGCACGTCGCCTTCCAGCGCTCGGTATCCCGTCGCCGCTTCATCCAAGGCACTGGCGTCCTCATGGCGTTACCGCTGCTCGACTCGATGACGCCTGCCTTCGCGGCGCCGGCGCCAGCCTCGGCCACTCCGGGCGGTAAGCCGCGCCGCATGTTGGGTATCTGTAATAACCTTGGCCTCGTGCCAGATAACTTTTTCCCGAAGGGCGCTGGCGCCGATTACAAGTCCTCGCCTTACCTCGATCTCCTGCAGGAGCATCGCCAAGACTTTACCGTCTTCAGCGGCGTCTCGCACCCAGATGTCGACGGTGGCCACCCGGCAGATAACTGTTTCCTGACGGCGGCCCCGCACCCAAGCAGTGGCGGCTTCCGTAATACCATCTCCCTCGACCAGCACATTGCCGAACGCATCGGTCACCTCACACGCTTCCAGTCGATGACTTTGGGTGTGAACGTTTCACGCGGCTCGCGCAGCCTCTCGTGGACCGCCGGTGGCATCATGATCCCGACGGAAGAGAAGCCCTCGGTCATCTTCCGCCGTATGTTCATGGGCGGTTCGGCCGCCGAAATCACTGCGGCCGAACGTCGCATGGACCTAGGTCGTAGCATCTTGGACGCCGTTGGTGGCCAGGCGGGTGACCTTAAGCGAACCGTCGGTGCCCAGGACCGCGATCGTCTAGACCAGTATTTCACGAGCGTCCGCGAGCTCGAGAAGCGCATGCAGATGTCGAAGGAATGGGAGCGTAAGCCGCGCCCAGTGACTGCGCAGCCTGTGCCGCTTGATCCGGCCAGCCCCAAGGAGTATATGGATAAAGTCCGCCTGATGTATGATATGGCTCGCCTGTGCTTCGAGACCGACTCCTCACGGGCCGTCACGCTCATGTTGGACAGCGTTAATTCTCCCGCCATCGACCTCGACCACGTACACACCACCTCCGACGGTTACCATAACCTCTCGCACCACGGTCGCTCGGCGCAGAAGCTCGCCCAACTCAAGTCCATCGACGAGTGGCACATGCGCCTGCTCGCCAAGCTCATGTCCGACCTTAAGCATGTGAAGGAAGACGGCGATACCTTGCTGGACCGCACGATGATCCTTTACGGCTCTAATCTCGGCAACGCTAACACCCACGTCACGACCAACCTACCTACCCTATTCATGGGTGGCGGTTTCCGTCATGGCCAGCACCTCGCGTTCGATACCGCGCGCAATACGCCGCTCCCGAACCTTTTCGTCTCGATGTTACAGCGCATGGGCATCGACCAAGACAAGTTTGCCTCGTCGACTGGTGCGATGCGCGGACTCGACCGCGTGGGTTGACCCGCGGATGGATGCTGGGTATATCAGGAAAGGATTGTAAGTGCGGCGAGTTGCCACAGGCTAATCCCCATGGAAGTCCTCCTTGCGCTTGTCGCCTTCGCGTTGGTCATGGCCTTCCCTGTGCTCGTCATCGCGCTCTGGGTCAGGGTCTCGAGTTTGGAGGCAAAGGTTACCCGTTTGACCTCGGCCAAAGCGGTTCAATCCCAGCCGTCCGTAACCGCTGCGGAGACTCCGCCGCCTCTCCCTGCGCAGGTCGTGGCAACCGCCGTAGCGCCCGCCGTAGCGCCCGCCGTAGCGCCCGCCGTGGCTTCGCCGGTTGCAACCCCAGTTCCGGCTATCCCGAGACCCTTAGTGTCGGTGGCGGCATCGTCAGCCGGCAAGGTCGCTCCGCAAGACCCATGGGAAGGTTTGCGCGAGATGGGCTTACTGCCGCCAGCAGATTTGAAAGGGGAGTATGCCTTGGGGTCCTGGTGGGCCGTCCGTGTCGGTGGTGCGTTGGCCGTCGCCTCCGTGGTCTTCCTCGCTCTTTGGCTGAACCTTTATTCGAATTTACCGGCTTGGGTGCGTTTGGGCGAAATCCTTGCCTTGGGGGCCTTGGCCCTTTGGGGTGGGCACCGTTTGGAGCAGTCGCGTCGCGATTTGGGCCGCGTCGTTTTTGCGGTGGGACTCGCCGTCTGCCAGTTCGCTGCCTGGGCGTCGTATGGCCTGTCTGATATGCGCATCTTCGCAACGCCCGCCCCGGCGGCGCTCCTGCAGTTCTTCGTGGCCTTGGTTATTGGGGGCGTTGCCTTGGCCCGTAAGGATCAATTAATCGGCCAGATTTCCATCATCTTTGCCACGGTCGCGACCGGCCTATCCGTGCAGGCTGGCTCGGACGCCTTAATCATCGGGGTGGAAGCAGGGTCTATCGCCGCACTCGGGGCGGTCCTCCTCTCGCGCGGTGGGTGGGCTTCCTCCGCGGTCTTGGGGCTGGTTGGATCGCTCCTTGGCTTACTGATTTTATACGATGGCCGACCGAGTTCGGTCGAGCTTACGGCGGCGATACAACTGGGCGCAGGGTTGGCCTTCCTCTCACTTTGGTTTGCGGATCTTTTAGGTCGGGTCGCATCGAGTTTCGATGAAGCCCAAAAGAACGTCTTTCTTTGTGCGGCGTTCTTTGGTCCCGCCGTGCTCAGTATTTCGGTCGCCGTGGGGGGCGATAATAACCGGGCAACTGCGTCGTTGATTGTCGCCGTCATTGCGACGGTGGTCGGCTTTGTGGAGCTTCGTCGCCGTCGTGTCGCCGCGGAAATCATCCTCACGTCAGCACTAGTCTTTGCGGCCGCCGCGGGTGCTTGGAAAGTCGAACAACGGCTCGTCTGGGCGGTCTGGATTGTGACGGCAGCATTGACTCAGCTGATCTACACGCGCACCCGGAGTGCCACCCTAATATGGGTCGCTGAAGGCATGGCGGCCGCCGCGGTCTTCGCTTACCTAAATCAAACTCCCGTTCAGCCGTGGATGCGTCTCTTGGCGCCGGTTTCGGTGGCAGCCCTGGCCGCCTGGCGTTTCAGTTGGGGGCAGGAAAGTGCAACGGCGTGGAACTTGCGCCGGACGGTGAGCCTGTTGGCCTTGGGCTTATTGGTTTGCTTTGTGCAAAGCCAATTCCCCTTGGTCGATCAGCCATGGGCTTGGTTAGTCGTCTTGCCCATCGCGGCGCTTTTCCGTGAGCCCAAACTCCTGTGGGCGATTCTGCCGGCCTTCGTGTGGACGCATCTTGTCGTACTTACGTCGCATCTGGGGAGTAACCCCGGGGGTATCATTTGGCCGATGTGGTGGGCGTTGGCCTTGGTGGTCCTTGATGCGGCCGCGGTCTGGTTTATTAATATTCTGGAGCACGGGTTCGCTCGGTTTGTGCAACAGGTCTTGGCTTTCGTTAGTGCGGTCTTACTGCTCAAGGCCTTGGCCGCAGGGCTGAATCTCCCGAGTCCACCGGTGCCTGACGCTGGCAGGGCGGTGGCCCTCTGGTTGGGTGGCATTGCCTTGGTGGCGGCCTTGGCCGAGGGCTATCATCTCCTCACGAACCGTCCGACGGTCGCGCTGGTCGCACAAGTGGCCTTCCTGCCAGCCTTCGTAGTCTTGGCCACCGCTTGGGCTTGGAGTGAAAAGTTCCTTGCCCTGACGCCCCTTTGGTTGGCTGGCTTGGCTTTGGCGCTCTACGGTTTGGCCCGGTCGAGTGTTGGCCTCGAGCAGGCGGGATCGGCTGCCCGCGCCCTCGTGTGCGCCGGCCTAGGCTTGATCGTCTTCATTTACTTTGACGCGTTGCCGGGCGCCGGGGTCTCGCTTCTTTGGGCGCTCGCCGCCGCCCTCGTTTTCATCTTGGGTTTCGTCTTAAAGACCCGCTCCTACCGCATGCTGGGTATCGTCGGCCTCGTCATCGCCACTGGGCACGTCATCCTGTTTGATATCCATGATATTTTGGGCCGCATCGTCGCCTGTGCGGCCGTGGCAGTGGCCTTCTTCGGGGTCGCTTGGCTGTATGGTAAGGTTGTTAAGAGTAATCCAGTAGAGGGGGGCTGAAGCTGGTAGGATCGATAGAGTAAACCAAGGTTTACCAGCCCCTGCGATTTATCATCGCAACGGACTAGTGCCGTAACCAAGGTGTCGTTGTGAATACCCCTATTCGTTACGATTGCCACGTCCACCTCGTCGGAAATGGTCAAGACGGGAGTGGCTGCTGGTTGCGAATCGAAGGCCTCTGGCTGAAGGTACTAAGTGAGGTCATGCGTAAGGCCGTCGGGATGCCGCTGCCGCTCATGCACAAGGACTTTGACGTGAAGTATGTGGAAGCCCTGCGTGAACTGGTGCGTGGCTCCTACGTGGACAAGGCCTTGCTGCTGGCGCAGGACGAAGTGTACGACGAAGAAGGCAAGAAGTTGAACTTCGGGTCATTCCATGTGCCGAACGACTATTTGTTTAAGGTCTGCCGTGAGAACCCTGAATTCGTTCCCGCAGTCTCGATTCATCCAGGCCGCAAGGA
>CAMDWM010000128.1:0-4518 GCA_945878755.1 Akkermansia muciniphila | reverse complement strand
GCCGTGTTCGTCAGCAGGCCTTCGCCGTAGAGGCTGACGTCGTGAAAGCCGGCCTTGGTCAACGGGGTCGGGGTCGCGTTCTTCAGCGCATCGGTCAGGCGCGAGGCGTCCGCAGGCGCTGGTAGCAGCGGTACGGTCGGCGTCGACAGCGGCTGATTAACGGGCATCGGCACGGCGTTCGCGATGAGCGCAGGATAGCCGATAGCTTCGAGGTCCGGCGCACCGAAGGTCTTCGCACGCTGCGCCCAATCCAAATTATTAGACCCAGCCGAGGCCGTGGCGACGTTGGGGATGAGCAGACGGACTTTCTGATTTTCGCCGCCGACCCACCAACAGAAATACCCCTGCGTACCATCCGTCGTCGAACTCGCGGGCTGGCCATCGACGAACGAAATCGGCGTCGCGTGAATCTGTCGGACCGCTTGCGGATCGGTCGCCGAACCGACGAGCGGGACGCTACCGGCATTCGCGACGACCGCAGGCGGTGCGGGCGGCTTGATAGCCGTACCGTTCGGCAACGTGAACGTGGCGTTACCATAACCCATCTGATTCGAAAGCATCCAACCGAGGAAACGGGCGGTCGGTGCCGAAGCGGTGTTGAAGGCCTTCAGCTTCGAGGAATAATCGGGCTTCTGCGGACGGCCAGCGTAGCGGCTATTCGCACGGATGTCGTGGTCATTGCCTTCCCAGCTGCGCCAGACGCCCATGACCGGATACTCGAAGGGATCAGCGCCCGGCGTGGAGACCGAGGAGATAGCGGGGTCGTCGTAGAGGGAGGCAGGGGCGGAGACACGCGTGTCAGGACCGAGGCGCTCCTGGAGGGCAGCGCCGGCGAGTCGGACGGCCCCCATGGCATTGAGCCGAGCGACGGCTTCGGCCTGCTTGATGGAAGCCAAAGAGGACTCGACCTTGAGGAAGGAGGCGAGCACGACGACCACCATCACCATCATAGTCATAATGACCATGGATAGCACGAGGGAGAACCCCTGCCTTGGGCGGGGAGACTGGAGGGGGTAAGACTTCACCGTAACGTTGCTAAAATTAAACAACCCCTCGGGCCGTGACCAGCGTATTACCCTATTTGAGCGAGAAAGACGCCCCCACCACAGCACCCTGCCCCCTTACTTCGCCGGCATCGTCCGGTCCGCAAAATCGAGGTAATGCTTCCAATCTTCCACGGTGACATCGTGCTTACCGGCACGGTTATGGTAACCGAGGTCCTGACCGACGGCCACGCCCACGGCGGGCGGCTCGGTCACACCCAGGCCTTGGCGGCCCAGGAGCTTGAAGACGGGTTCAGCATAGAGAGCACCCAAGAACTCGCCCTTGGGGTCAGCCCAACGGTCCTCGACAGCACTGGCGACGTAGAGGGGACGCGGGGCGATCAGCGCCAGGACGTAATGCTGATCGAGCGGCATGCGGTCCTCGCGCTCGGCGTAGGTGACGTACTTGGGCGCGAACCAATGCGGGAAGCCGCGGCCTTTATAATATCCGGCGATGACGCCAACGGTCTCGCCGAAGATGCGCTTACCGAGGGCCGCGCCACCGCAACCGGACTCATTGGAGACGACGAGCGCGAAACGGGCGTCCTGCGCCCCCGCCCAAAGCGAGGCTTTGCCGAGGCGAGAATGTCCGATCACCGCGACGCGCTTGGCATCGACGGCGGGGTTGCGCTCTAAGGCGTCGAGCGAACGCGAGAGTCCCCAGGCCCAAGCACCGATGCAGGCCCAATCGTTGTCAGCGCGAACCGCGGCGGGATCCTTCGAAGCATAAGCGGCACGGATGCCTTCCTTCCAACCCTCCGGATGATCGGGTTCGAAATCCCCGCAGTAGACCGTGGCCAAACCATAGCCACGGGCGATTAGGAGCTCGGCCTGCCAACGCGAGGCCTGCAAGCCGCGGCCTTTGGCGGTGGCACGGTTATTCGACGAAACGTCCGCCCACTGCTTCGACACCCACGTCGATGGTAGTAGCACGGCGGGGTCGTTCACGGTCGTGTGGTTGCCGCCGAAATTCAGTCCGAGAAACAACGGTGATGGGCCCTTGGCGCCATTCGGCGTATAGAGCAGCAAGTCGAAGACGAGGCCGTCCTTGCCGTTGGGACGTACCTTATACTGCGTGCGCGTGGCCTTACCACCGAGGGCATTCTTATCCGACTCCACCACCTCGATGAGTGGCGCGCCTTTCGGTGCGGCGGCCGCCGGGGTCACCCCGTAGATGTGGTCCTGGACCAGCTTCATCACCTCACCGCGACGCGTTTCATTCCATTCCTGCGCGGTGGTCACCTTGTGACCATCGTTCGCGATCAGCACATCGGGCACCGTATAGGGCGGTACCTTCGCCTCATCATCGATCGCCGGAGGCATGACTGCGGCCAGGAACAGCAGGGGGAGGAGCATGGCGCGACTATGGGGGAGGCCAGATACAGTGCAAACGTGCAAATCGGCCTTCGGCCTGTGCAAAGGTTTCAAGGTAGGGTCAGCACTGCGTGCTGTCCTAGCTGCCTCTGCTTCACCCAACCGCCAGCCTCTATCCGCCACCACCTTCCGCAGATACGGGCGCGACTGCGCCGCCAACTTTCCGCTTCCCCCTTTCGCTCCCTTTTCATGCCTTTGCATCGGGTAGGGGCAAGGCTTCGCCTTGACCTCCTCCACAGGAGGGCGCGGTAAACCACGCCCCTACCTATTAATGGTCAACGGACGCGACGCAGTCGCGCCCCTACCTTCATAATCACTTTTGCACAGGCCGAAGGCCGATTTGCACCTTTCCACCTTTGCACTGCATCTTATCTCCGTGTCACCGCTCCCAAACTTCGAACGTATACTTCAACCCATCGACTTCGCCGTCCTTGGACCATACGAGTTTCGTGAAGTGCTGCTTCCAATCCGCCGGGAAGAAGCGGTCGCCGGGGAAGTCTCGATGGATGCGCGTGATGAAAAGTTTAGAGCAGCGCGGCAAGCCCTCGGCGTAGATGCGCTCGCCGCCCGTGATCCAAGTCGGGCCCGTCCACGGCATGGTCTCCGCCAGAGACACGGCTGCGGTCAGGTCGGCGGTCCGTTCAGCCCCAGGGAAGGCCTTCGCCGGGTCGCGGGAAACGACCACCGTCCCCCGCCCCTCCAAAGCCTTGCCGAGTTCCGCATAGCAGGCCGGGCCCTCGATCATAGTCCCGCCCTTGGTTTGGTCCAAAAACCACGCCAGGTCCTCGGGGATATGCCACGGCAGGCGCCCTTCCCGCCCGATTACGCCGTTTTGGGCGACGGCGACGATGCACTGGATGGGCTTGGCCACGCCGCAGGGTTAGGCGGAAATCGGGCCTGTGCAAGCGCAAGGGCGGGTGCCTCGACTGATTGACAGCGGCCAAAGGGCTTACCAAGGTGGCGGGATGATTACCTGGCTCCAAAACGCCACCTCCAAGCACCACCGTCTGATCTTCAGCTTCCTGCTCGTCGTGATTGTCGGCTCGTTCGTCTTCTACGGCTACGGCACCAGTGGCGCAACGGACACCAACACCCGGATATACCTCGGGTACGACCTCAATAACGCCAAGCTCCAGACCCGCTACCGTGACTCCCTCGCGTTTGCGAGTTTCACCGGCCAGCGCAACGAAGGTCGTTCCCTCTTCCAGTATGTCGCCGAGCTCAGCCTTGCCGACTCCCTCCGTATCCCCAACCCGTCCGATAGCGAAGTGCGTAAGCTCGCCCTCCTCGCGACCGCGGGCGCCGACGGCAAGGAGAACCTCGATAACCTCAACAAGTTCGTCGACTACGCCACCAAGGCCCTCAACACCTCCGACGTCGAGACCCGCGCACGCTTTGAAGGCTACCTGCAGGACTCCTGGCGCGTAAACAAATCCGTCGCCCTGCTCTCTGGCCCCGGCCACGCCACCACCGCCCAAATCAAGCGCCTCATCCAGCGCGAGAAGACGCTCTGGACCGTTGACGCCGCCACCTTCTCCAACGCTACCTTCAAGGCTGCCGTCGCGGACGACGAAGCCAAGGCCAAGGCCGCTTTCGAAGCGAACAAGGAAGCCTACCGCCTCCCCGCCAAGGTCGAGGTCACCGTGGTATCCTTCACCAAGACCGAGCCCGACACTTCCACCATCACCGACGACGAGATTGTCCTCGAGGGCTACAACGTGGCCGAGAAGTTCAAATTCGAGCCAGGCAAAATCAAGGAACAGGCGCTCGCTCGCCGTGCGGATATTGAGAAAATCATCCGTGCCGACCGCGCCCTCCGCAACCTAGCTGGCAAGATGGGCGAAGAGCTCGGCGATAAGTTCCCGACGGAAGCCCACAAGGCCGACTCCAAGGCCTTCAACGCCTGGCTCACGGCCCAAGGCGCCAAGCTCACTAGCCTCGCTGCCTACGAAGTGAACAACCCTCCGACCCAAGCTAAGATCCCTGCCGAAGCCCTCCGCCTCGCCAGCGAGTTGACTGAAACGGAATGGCGCACAGATATGTTCCGTGCTGAAGACGCCGCCATCTTCGTGCTCCTCAACAAGCGCATCGAATCCCGCCT
>CAMDWM010000127.1:0-4572 GCA_945878755.1 Akkermansia muciniphila | reverse complement strand
CCGCATTTGACGATGGGCCAGAGCGGCCAATTAACCATCCAGAGCTGGAGGGCGATGACGAGCGGGAGGTGCGCAATATACATCCAGAGCGAGGCATCGGCGAGGGAACGCACCGCGGCAATTGGCTTGGAGAAGTACGCGGTAAAGAGGTCGAGCAAGGTAAAGGTCATGCCCCAAGCCACGCAGGCTTGCAGTCCACAGCTCAGGAAATGGATGGCGGGCTCCTTCGACCACGCTGAAAGGAACGCGAGTGGGGTTAGAATGAACGTCAGGGCGGGGAGCTGAATCCAAACGAGCCAAGGGTAGCGCGCCGGCTCGGCGCCGCGGATTCGCAGGGCCGCCCCGAAGGCAAAGAAGAAGCCGTAGAAGACCAAGGTGGCGGGCTTCTCGAGGACGGACATCTCACCGTCGATCCCGAAGCCAAAATCTTTGCGGGCCCACCAGAAGAGTAACGTCGTGACGGGCAGTAACCAGATGAGTCGCGTCCATTCGGCCAACATCCAGCGCGGCATCGCTGGCAGGTTCCAGCGCTCATTGACCCAGGCCCACACGCCGAAGGCTAGCGTGAGAATCATGAGCACCCACATGAACCACAGGTGGCTGAGCCAAGGCTGATGCAGGGCGGCCGTGAGTTGGCTCCAGCGCTGCTCTCCTGCCTTGCCCGGCTCCAGTAACCCGAGGACGGCGAGGCGCCCTTGTTTCATCTGCGCTGGAGTGTGCTTCAAGCCCAGCTGTCCGTAGATTTGCCACGACTCGTTTTCATCCCGAGTCGTCAGTTGGGCGGCCGTCTTCCCGTCATCGTTCTTGGCCTGCAATACCTCGTCAGCCCATGGACGACCGCGCGCGGATTCTACGATAACCTGAGCGGCCTCCGCTTGGCCAAAGCGAGCCGCGGCATGGAGGGCGTGTTCGCCATGCAGCCGTGCCAACATCGTCTCCGCGGGGCGGCCATTGTTGCGCTTGAGCAGGACTTGCAGGGCTTCGGTCTGCCCGAGCGCCGCCGCCAAGTATTGCGCATTGCCGAGGTCGTCATCATCGGGGGCGATTTTCTTGAGCTCCGCGAGGTCGCCTTGCCGGACGGCTGCGTAGACTCCGTCGGTCAATTGGGCGGCCCCAAGGGAGCGGCGCCATTTCTGTTCAAGGCCCACACTCGAGACCCAGTGCGTGAGCGGCAGGAAGGCGACCGCGGCCAAGGCAAAGGGAATGAGGAGTCGGCGGAGTCGTCGCTTAACCATGCCGCCGGCCCCGTCGCGGCGCAGCACCATCGCGGTGAAGTAACCCGCAATAACGAAGAAGAGTTCCATGCGCCAGCCATGGATGAAGGCCCACCCGGCGGTCAGCAGGACACTTTCGCTCTGGTCTTGGACGACCCAGTAAGGCCCCATGTACGCCAAACACGCGTGCAGGATGATGCCCGCGAGCATCGCGAAGCCTCGAAGAGCGTCGTAGTCGTGCCGACGTTCGTCGGGTAGGCTGGGCGGAAGCGTCGACACCCGCGCTTACTTATCGGAGGGCTTCTCCAATTTCACGATAAGGCGTTCCAGTGCGGCCTTGGTCGCGGCATTCGCGACTTTCGCCGCCGCGGCCTTCAAGGCCGGGACGTCTTCGGGGCGGGCGAGTTTGAGCAACGCCTTCTGCGCTTCGAGGCGAAGGGTCTCGTCGGTAAGTAACGTGCAGAGGCTTGGGCTGACCGCACGGTTGTTCCGGATGATGGCGGCCTTGATCAGGGCGGTGCGGCCAGCGAGGTCGAGCTTCGCGTTAAGGATGCCCGCATTAAAGGCGTCGGTCACGCCGGGGCCAGAGGTCTTCGCCAGCGCGGCGATGATGTTCTCGTTCAGGGCTTCGTCTTTCGCGAGTTCGGCCAGAATCGATACCGCTTTGGCGCCACCGATTTCTGCTAAGGCCAGCGCGGCCTCCGCCTGGAGCGGCGAGTCCTTCTGCGCTGCAAGCGCGGCGACTTGCGCGGCGGTCGTGGTCGCCTTCGCTTCCGCGAGGGCGGCGAGGAGCAGTCGGGCAGTTTCGAGGTCGACCTTGCCGAGCACGGCGCCGACTTGTCTGGCTAACGGTGCGGTGGGTTCGTCCACGAGGCGTTCACGGAGGTCATCAATGGCGGCGCGGCGGATTTCGACGACAGGGTCGGTGAGTGCCGGGAGTGCGGAAGCCTTACCCTGACGGAAGGCCTTCAAGGCTTCGGTATACTTAGCGTGGTCGAGCGTCGCGGTCTCGGCGGCACTCGCGACGGTGGCGAAGAGGAGGAGGGCAGGGAGGAGGCGCATAAGGCGTCGGGGTAAGTTAGGACGTGGACGAACGGAGTAAAGAGTAGGCCGAGCCCCGATAATCCTTGGGGCGGTCGTTCTTTTCGCTTTCTCACCCCTGTTTCTCCCTCCAACCTCCCCGCATGTCCGATACGCTCCAGACGCTTCGTGAAAGCAAATCCCTGCCTGTGGGTTCCCGTTTCCAGGCCATCTGTGCCATGGGCGAGGTCTCCACCAAGACGGCCAAGACCGGCACGGCCTACCATGAGGTGACGCTCGCCGATGCGACGGATGACTTTAAGGCCCGCGTCTTTAGTGATTCGCCGAACAAGCCCATCCTACTGGCACTCAAGCCCGGCTCCATTCTCCGCGTCACGGGGACCGTCGGTGAATACATGGGCCGGCCAGACCTAAAGATGGAAACGCTCGCGGCCATCACCGATGCCGAGAAGTCCGACCCCGCCGTGATGGGTCGCCTGACGCCTGTCTCCCAGCACGACCCGCTGAAGATGCGTGCCGACCTCGCGGGCATCATCAGCCGCATCCCGCACGATGGCCTGCGGGCCACGGTGGAGTCCGTCCTTGAGGAACACGGCGAGCGTTTCTACGAAGCCGTCGCCGCCTTGGGCATGCACCACGCCTATCGCCACGGCCTGCTCGAGCACACCTTGCGCATGGCCAAGTGTGCGGAGGCTTTGTTGCCGCTCTACACCAAGGTCGACCACTCGCTCGCGGTCGCGGGCACGATTTTACACGACCTCGGTAAGGTCCAGGAATACTCCCGCCTCGAGCCTGGTATGGCCAAGGCTGGGTTTACCCGCGCCGGCAATCTGCATGGCCACCTCGTCCTCGGTGCCTTCATCGTGCGCACGCATGGCACCAAAGTCGGCCTGGAGGCTTCGCTCCTCGAACGTCTCGAGCACATCCTGCTCTCGCACCACACCATGCGCGAATACGGTGCCGCCGCCATTCCTTCGACCCCGGAGGCCGTCTTCGTGGCCCGCATCGACGACCTCGATGCCAAGCTCTCGGCCGTCGAAGAGGAACTGCGCAAGGCCCCGCCCGGTGTAGAGTTCATGCAGTTGCGTGCCATCGACGGCCAGCTGTTGATCACGCCGCCGAAGACGGGTCGCTAAGCGATGGACGTCGCGGAGCTGGATTTCGACCTGCCTCCGGAACGGATTGCCGCCGAGCCCGCTGCCCGGCGCGATGGCTCGCGCTTGTTGGTGGTCCGCCGCGCCACGCGTACCATCGAGCACCACCGCTTTGCGGATCTACCGTCGCTCTTGCCGCCCGGGACAACGCTTTTCCGTAACAACGTCCGCGTCCTCAAGGCCCGTCTGACAGGCGTCCGGCCGACGGGCGGTAAGGTTGAGTGCCTCTTGCTCAATCCGACGGGTACGCCCAACGAGTGGCGCTGCATGCTGCGTCCGGGCAAGCGCGCCGCTGACCCAGCCGGTTTCTTCGTCGAAGGCCATCACGCGGTCGTGACACGCACGGAGGAGGGTGGGGCGTACCTCGTGCGCTTCGCCTTGCCGGCCGGACTGACCGTCCTGCAGTTAGCCGATCGCGTCGGCGAACTGCCGTTACCGCCTTACATCGTGGAAGCCCGGAAGGATCGGGGCCTTACGCCGACGGATGACGCCGCCCGCTATCAGACCGTCTATGCGGATGCTTCCGCCACGCGCGCGGTCGCCGCCCCGACGGCAGGTCTGCATTTCACGCCCGAACTGCTCGCGCAATTACTAGCTGGTGGTCACGAGTCCTTCGACCTCACGCTCGACGTCGGGGCAGGGACGTTTCAGCCCATTCAAGTGTCGGACCTCACCCAGCACGTGATGCACCGCGAGACCTATGCGATCCCGGCCCGGACCTTGGTCGCCTTGCGCGACCGCCGCCCCCGCTTAGCGGTCGGTACGACCACGATTCGTTCCGCCGAGGACTGTCTGCGGAAATGCGGAGGCTTCGCCTCGGCTCCCGCGGACGATTGGCAAGCCGAGTCCGCGCTCTTTTTACGTCCTGGGGACACCATTGGTTGCGCGGAGATCCTGCTCACGAACTTTCACCTCCCGCGGTCCACGCTCCTTTGTTTAGTGGCCGCCTTCCTGACCCCGGGGAGCTCCGATGGTCTGCCCTGGCTCAAGGAAATCTACGCCGAGGCCATCCGTGCCGAGTACCGTTTCTTCAGTTACGGCGACGCGATGCTGATACTCTAGGCGGTCGCGCGGCTCGCCCTTGCCCTCCACACGGAGTTCTCCTAGGTTGCCGCCATGTCTAAGCTGCACGACGAACTCAAGGTCCGCCTGAATGGCTGGGA
>CAMDWM010000126.1:0-4646 GCA_945878755.1 Akkermansia muciniphila | reverse complement strand
GCCATCCACTTTCCGGTTCCCCTTTTGCCTCCCTTTGCAGCACGTTACCTCGGGTCGGGACCGTACCACGTGCTGTGACGCAGTCCCAACCCTACCTCATTACCAGGTATAGCGGATAGTGTAGGTCACGACCTTCTCTTCGTCGGGCTGGAGGGGGACGCGGAATTCGAAGGTCGTGGCGTCTTTCTTCTCATGCGGTTGGCTCTGGGCAGTCAGCGTCCAGTTGCCGCCACGGGTCGCATGCTCGAGCACGCGAATTTCAACGGGCTCCTTCTTACGATTACGCAACTTGATCTCAAAAGTCTGGGTGGCGACGCGATTGGCACCGTCTTCGGACGAGTTGGTCATGCGACGCTCGCCGACGAGGTCGAAGCTATTACCTGTGAGCACGCGAATGATCTCGTCCTTCGGGGTGTGGTCGATTCGGTTCTCGCCCACGAACTCGAGCTGACGGTCGGCGTCCTGAGAATAAAACCGCACCTTACCCTTCGGGAGGGCGATGCCGAGTTTGTTGGCCTCAGAGTTCTTGAACTCGCGATAGACCTGCACCTTGCCGGGCGCGGAGACGCCACGACGATTATACTGCTGGGCGCCTTCAAAGACATAGACCCGCTCGGCCTTCACGCCCGTGGCCCGCACGAACTCAACCTGCTTGATCTCCTTGTCGCGCAGGGTCGCCGGATTACCCAGCGTATAGAGGTGAAATTCGTCGAAGGACTTCTCGGTGACAACCTTGGAGGCGCTTCTGGCCATACCATCCGCCATCATCATAGGTCCCCCCTCCGGGTATTCCGGCTGCGCGCGGTTCACATCGCCCGCCATGAGCTTGATCTTAGCTTCATTGAAGGTCATCCCGCTCTGATTATTCATCGTGATCCAGCCGACGACGTCCACGATGTCACTCTTCTCGGTGGCAACGAGGTTGTAGCTGGCCTCCCAAGTGAAACCACGGCTGAGATAGGCGACCTCGGCGGCAATCTTGCCGGAAGACGCGGAGTTGAGCTTCCAGTTTAGCGTGGGCTTAAGGACGTTGTCATTGCCGAGCGAAGGGAAGATTGGTTCTCCGGGCAGCGAGAACTGCAACTTGCCGTCAACCTCGATGATGGGCTCGACGAAATTCCCGCCGGGGACAAACCCGCTACGCACGACCTTACCCATGACGACGCGGTCGGGCTTATTGACTTCGCGGCGATTGAACTCGAGGAACTTACCTTCGAAGAGCGACAGCAACATCGCCTGCGTGACGGGATCGTTGCGGTAAGACTGCTCGAGAATCTGGAACTCCGCCTTGCCCGCGATATCGCGCAGGATGACGGAGTCGGCTTCGACCTGCGCGGTGGCGCCAGCGAAGGAGACCTGGTTGACGCCAGACTTGAGATCAATCGGCAGCGTCTCACGCACCACGGCGTAACCGCCGTTGTAGATCGTGAGTGCCGGATCGGCGGCGAAGGAGACGGCAGCGGCGGCCAACAGGAGGAGCGTGGGGAGTTTCATGGGGTTAGGGAAATTCTGGGTATCGGAGGGACTTTTCCGATAATAATTAAGCGAAGCTGGCGCCGACATCCGTCTAAAAGGACATCGGCCAGAAGCCGTAAGGCCGTAACTCACCCCTTTACCCCTTGAACATTACCCCCGCTTTCGTGTCCTCAAGGCCACCCCATGACCACCCCCGTCACGTATCGATTCTCTTTCGGCCCCTGGAACATCAGCGAGGGTGGCGACCCGTTCGGTGGCGAGGTCCGTAAGGTCTTCCCCCACGAGGAGAAATTCGCCCTCTACCGCCCCCTCGGCTTTGAAGGCGTCCAGTTCCATGACGATGATGTCGTTCCAGGCATGGACGGACTTAAGCCCGACCAAATCCAGCAGAAGGCGACCGAGGTTAAGGCGATGCTCGCCAACCAAGGCCTGACGCCAGAGTTCGTGGCCCCACGCCTGTGGTTCGCCGACCAGACGGTCGATGGTGCCTACACTTCTAATAGCGCGTCTGATCGCGCCTACGCTTGGGACCGTACCAAGAAGTGCATCGATATCGCCAACGCCGTCGGCTCCAAGGCCATCGTGCTCTGGCTGGCCCGCGAAGGGACCTACATCCGTGAAGCGAAAGATGCCAAGCTCGCCTACCAGCGCTTACTCGAGACGGTTAACGCGATGCTCGACTACGACAAGAACATCGAGATTTGGATCGAGCCGAAGCCCAATGAACCGACCGACCAAGCCTACGTGCCGACCATCGGTCACGCCCTCACCCTCTCCTACGCCTCCAAGGATCATAAGCGCGTTAAGGGTCTCATCGAATCCGCCCACGCCATGCTCGCCGGGCTCGATGCCAGCGACGAGATGGCCTTCGCCCTCGCCCATGACAAACTCGCGAGCGTCCACCTGAACGACCAGAACGGCCTGAAATACGACCAGGATAAGAACTTCGGCGGCGCCAACCTCCGCGCGGCCTTTAATCAAGTCCGCGTGCTCGAGGAATCCGGCTACGGCCAACGCGGCGAATTCATCGGCCTCGACGTCAAGGCCATCCGCACTCAACGCGGCTACCCCGTGACCGACCACCTTAAGAATAGCCGCGAGCTATTCCTAGCGCTCGTGACCAAGGTCCGCTCAGTCGACCAAAAGCTCGTCCAGCAGTACCGCGACGCCCGTGACTACGAAGCGCTCGAGCTCTACATCCTGAAGCACCTCATGGGACTGAGCTAAGTCCCCACTCTACCTCCATGAAGCAGTATCGCCTCAACCGCCTCTTCAACGCCTCGTCTAAGCGCTGCTTCGACGTCGCCGTCGACCACGGCTTCTTCAACCAGCCCGGCTTCCTGCAGGGCATCGAGGACATGCGCCAAGTCGTGGCGACGCTCGTCGACGCCGGCCCCGACGCCATCCAGCTCACTGTCGGTCAGGCCCGCCACCTGCAGTCCATCCCGGGCAAGCAGAAGCCGGCCCTCGTCCTCCGCACCGACACGGCCAATGTTTACGGGAAGGAACTCCCCGACACCGCGTTTAGCTTGATGATTGAAGAGACGATGCTCCAGGCCGTTCGCCTCGATGCCGCCTGTGTTTGCGTGAACCTCTTCCAGATTTCCGGCGCACCCGAAGTCACCGCGCAGTGCATTGAAAATATCCTTAAGCTAAAGCCGCAGGCTGATTACTACGGTATGCCGATGATGGTTGAGCCGCTGGTCTTCCAGCCCAACGCCATTGCCGGCGGTTACATGGTCGACGGTGACCTCACCAAGATTCTCCATCTGGTCCGCCAAGCGGTCGAACTCGGCGCCGACGTGATTAAGGCCGACCCGACCGATGACGTCTCGCAATACCACAAAGTCATCGAGACGGCTTCCGGTATCCCGGTGCTCGTCCGTGGCGGTGGCCGCGTGAGCGATAAGGAAATCCTCGTCCGCACCGAAGGTCTCCTCCAACAGGGCGCCTCTGGTATCGTCTACGGTCGCAATGTCATCCAGCACCCGAACCCTCGCGGCATCACGCAGGCGCTCATGGCAATGGTGCACCGCAATGCCACAGTCGACGAAGCCCTGAAGTTGATCTGAGCCGACCGTGGTCGCGCTCACCCCAGCCCAACTCGCTCGTCTCCGTGCCATCGTCGGCAGCGAGAACGTGCTGACGAGCCCTGAAGACACCATTCCGTATGGCTTCGACGGCACGGCGGCCCTCAAGGGTCCCGTCAGCGTCGTCGTATTGCCAGGCTCCACCGAGGAAATCTCTGCGGTGGTAAAATTCGCTTGTGAATACGGCCGAGCCATCGTCACCCGTGGCTCCGGCACGGGCCTCAGCGGCGGGAGCGTGCCTTCGGAAGGTTGCATCATCCTCTGCCTGACGCGTCTCGATAAGATACTCTCGGTCGACGCCGCCAACCTCACCGTCCGTGCCCAGTGTGGCGTGATTACCGCCGCCATCGACGCCGCTGTCCAAAAGCACGGTCTCTTTTATCCACCCGATCCGGGCTCGATGAAGATCAGCACCATCGGCGGCAATGTGGCCGAGAACTCTGGTGGCCTGCGCGGCCTCAAATACGGCGTCACCCGCGATTATGTGATGGGACTTGAAGTGGTGCTGCCCGACGGACGCATCGCCCAGTTCGGCAACGCCTGCGTGAAGGACGTCGCAGGGTATTCCATGAAGGACCTCTTCATCGGCTCCGAGGGCACGCTCGGTATCATCACTGAGGTCCTGCTCAAAGTTCTGCCCCGCCCCGCCGCCCGCCGGACGATGCTGGCGAGTTACGACCGCATGGAGGATGCCGCGCAAACGGTATCAGACATCATCGCGGCGAAGATCATCCCCTGTACGCTGGAGTTCCTGGACCGCATGACCATCGGCTGCGTCGAGGATTATGCGAAGATTGGCCTGCCCCGCGATTGCGAGGCACTCCTGCTCATGGAAACCGACGGGCACCCCGCCGCAGTCGCCGAAGAAGCCGAACAGATGCTGGCCTTGGCCCGCGCCCGGGGCGCCCGCGATGTCCGCGTGGCCCGTGACGATGCCGAGGCCCTCCAACTCGCCTCCGCCCGCCGCTCCGCCTTCGCCGCCCTCGCCCGCGTCCGCCCCACTACCATCCTCGAGGATGTCACGGTCCCACGCGATAAGCTGGCCGAGATGGTCGCCTTTGTCGCCGAGGTCGCGAAGAA
>CAMDWM010000125.1:0-4648 GCA_945878755.1 Akkermansia muciniphila | reverse complement strand
ATCGTTCAACTCAACGAACTGCGACAGGCTATTGTCAAATTCAAGGAAAGTAAGAAGCCCGTCATCGGCTGGGTCGAGAACACCTCGCAGCGGGAATACTACCTGACCAGCGTTGCGGATAAAATCTACATGCACCCAGCCAGCGAAGTTGAGCTCAAGGGCTTGGCCTCCTACAATATGTATTACGGGGAAATGCTGAAGCTTTTCGGCGTGGGCGTCCAAGTCACTAAGGTCGGTAAGTATAAGTCTGCCGTGGAACCGTTCCTCGGTGACAAGATGAGTGAGCCCGCGCGCGAACAGACCGCCCAACTCCTCAATGGTGTCTGGAACCGTCTCCTGACGGACGTATCCGTTTCCCGCAAAGTGACCATCGCCTCCCTCCGCCGGGCGGCCGATGACGCTGGCATCTATAATGCCGAAAAGGCTAAGTCGCTAAAGCTAATTGATGGTATCCGGCAACGCGATGAACTGATCACGGAACTGCGTAAAATCGGGGCAGGGGCCGATGAGTCCGGCACTTCCTTCCAGCAGATTTCCTTGGCCAAGTATGCCCACAAGGTCCAGTTCCCCCGCCGTGGCGAACGCATCGCCATCGTCTACGCCGAAGGTGAAATCGTCGATGGCTGGGGTGGGGTCGGCGAAATCGGCGGTGACCGCTTGGCCCGTGACCTCCGTGAGCTCCGTGCGGACCCGCGTCTCCGCGCGGTTGTGCTGCGGGTGAACAGCCCAGGCGGCTCCGCCTTCGCTAGCGACATCATCGCCCGCGAGGTTGGCCTACTCCGTAACAAGGGCATCCCCGTCGTTGTCTCCATGGGAGATCTCGCCGCTAGCGGTGGCTACTACATCGCCGCCCGTGGTTCCGTCATCATGGCGGATCCTGCGACCATCACCGGCTCCATCGGCGTCTTCGGCCTTCACTTTAATTATCAGGAACTCGCCAAGAAGGTGAACCTCGGCACCGATGGCGTGAAGACTAACCGCTACGCCAACCTCTTCGACATGGACCACGTCGCGACGCCGGAAGAAATGGCCGTCGTGCAGGCGACGGTGGATAGCATCTACGAAGACTTCCTTAAGGTAGTCGGCGAAGGCCGTAAGATGGAGCGGAATAACGTCCATGAAATTGCGCAAGGGCGTGTCTGGCTGGGCCTGAACGCCCGTGAAAATGGCCTGGTCGACAAGTTCGGCGGCCTCCGCGACGCCATCCGGGAAGCCAAGGTGCTCGCCAAAATCAACGACGCCGAAATCATCCAAGTACCGGCCCTACATTCGGGCCGCGAAAATATCCTGCAAACGCTGCTTTCAGAGGACAATAATGAGATGCCCCTCTTTGCGCGCGCCCAGTCCAAGGACCCTGCCCTCCTCTTCCTCAAGAGCCATGCGGAAGTCCTTAAGGCTATCCGCTCGTTGAACGATCCGCGCGGCGTCTACCTGTCCTGCCCCGTCCGCGGAGCCGGCCGCTAAGCCCCCTTAAGGCTTCTTCGGAGCCTGCGCCTTCGCTTCGGGCATCCAAACCCGTAGCTGGCGTACCCGCGTATCATCCGCTGGGTGCGTCGAAAAGAACTCGGGCGGCTTCGCACCCCCGGCCTTGGCGAAGCGCTGCCAGAAAGCCGGGGCGGCTTCCGGATTATAACCTGCCCGCGCCATGAAGATGAGGCCGAGGTAATCGGACTCCGATTCATGCGAACGGCTAAACGGCAGGAGGAGGCCGAACTGGCTACCGAGGCCGAAGCCGGCCATCCACGCCTGCCGGGTCTCCGCCGACTTATTCTTGGTCGCCTCGTCCACCGTAACGGCACCTAACTGGACCAACAGGCCTTGGGAAATGCGTTCGCTGCTGTGCTGGCAGAGCACGTGAGCCACTTCATGGCCGAGGATCACCGCGATGTCGTCGTCGGTGCTGGCATAGGGGAACATCCCAGCGTTGAAGCCGATCTTGCCGCCTGGCATCGCAAAAGCGTTCGGTGACTTATCGTCGATGACGGCGAACTGCCACTGGTTGGTGGGCGGCAGAACACCATTTTTATCTTCCTTGCGGGCGACGGCGACGATGCTGAGCCCGATGCGACGAATCTGGGCGAGGCGTGGGTCGTTCGGGAGCTTCTTCATCTTAGAGAATTCCCCAGCCGCCATGCTAGCGACCTCGGAGTTACTGACGAAGTTGATCTGTGACCGGCCCGTACCCGGGACGGTTTCACAGCCGACACAAGCAAAGCCTAAAGCCAAGAGAAGGTAGAAACGCATGGGGAGGACGACCTCATGATTAAAGCCGCAGCGACTCAGCGGGACGAGTCCGAATCTTGGGCATCAATATAATACTTCTTATTAGCCGGATCGTAGGAATCCGTATAGACCGAGGCCATCCGGATAGACATCCGGTTCAGGATTGCCCCCAAGATTGGCACGCCCGTATCGGCCAAGCGGGCCAAGCAGGCGCTGGCATTACGCATGTGCACGAGGTTAAAGCGGACCACGTAGATGACCCCGTCGACCTTCGGGACTAGGTGCAACGCGTCGGAAACAGCGCCAATCGGCGGGGAGTCGATAAAGACGCGGTCATAACGCGTCTTTACCTCGTCCAACATGGCGAGGAATTTAGGGTTATTAATAACCTGCGTCGGGTTACGGCAACTCATGCCGACGGGCAAGACATCGAGGCCCGGAGCCACGTCGCGCACGATGGCTTCGTCCAACGTCATTTCGCCATTAAACCAACGGCTCACGCCGCCATCACCGGAGAAACCAAGGGACGGGCCGACATTGGGTAGGCGCAAGTCGGCGTCGATGACCAGCACGCGCTCCGCATGTTGGGCAAAACTGAGTGCAAGATTCGTGGCGACGAAGGTTTTGCCTTCGCCCGGGCGCGTGGAGGTCACCAAGAAGACGCGGCTATTCGCCGTCGCTGGACTGACCTTCATCGCGGAGTAGATGGACCGGACGGCCTCAGTCGCGACCTTGTCCTTCTCTTGGCGGGCCAAGAGCGCCCGATCCGGACCCACCGCTTCGATCACCTTGGGCACGGTGCCAAGTAAAGGCAGGCCCAGGCCCATCTCCACGTCCTTGGCGGACTTCACACGGTCGTCGAATGATCCCATCAGCACGATGAGTCCAAAACCGACCAGGAGGCCGAGGCCCATCCCGGTCAAGGCGTTCATGTAGTAGTTCTTGTTCACCGGGCGATCGGCCACGGAAGGCATCTCCTGGATCTTAATCGACGTGCTGGTACCAGAGGTGGACGAACGTAGCTTCTGTTCTTCGTAGTTTTGCTTCTGACGGGCGAGAAACTCCTCTTGGCCGCGGATTTCCTTGTCGACGCGCTCGAGCTCGTTGTTGGCGGCCTGCAGACGATAGATTTCATCGTCCTTGCGCTCGAGGTTAGCAACGATGGCGTCGTAGCTCGAACGGGCATTCTGCACAGAGGCTTGGATGCGATTGACCGAGTTGGCGACCGCCTGTGTCAGCTCCTTTTGGGTCTGATCCAGCTGAGCCCGGGTCTGGATGAGCGTTGGGTGCTCGTCCGTGTATTTTTTCTCCATGGTACTCACGAGCACCCGCAGTTCCGTTACCTTCGGCCCCAGGGCGGCGACGCGTTCATCCGTGCGGACTTGGGCGATATCATAGACGTCCTTGGTGGCCTTCTTATACTCCAAGATGAGCTTCCAGATAATCTCTAACTCATCAATTTGCTTACGGGCATCTTCGCGGTTACGGACCAGCACGCCGCGTTCGGTGTTCAGTGTCGTCGTGTCCTTGGCAATCGAAAGGAGTTTCTGGTTCTTGATGAGGTCGCTCCGCTTATCGGACAGTTTGCGGAGGCGTTCCTCAATCAGGTCGATTTCGCTCCGCAGCTTCTCGACCAGCGGGTTGGTGATGGTCAGGCGCTCGTCTTCGCTATTCTTTTGGATGGCCTTACAGAAGATACCAGCCACCTGCCGGGCCAGTTCACGGTTCGGGTGGGTGAATTCGACGGCGACGACGAAGGTCGACTTCAAGGGGGTGACCGCTCGTTGCCGGCCGAAAACTTCCTGCTCGGAGAGCGGGCCGCTGAAGATGTTGCCCTGCTGGTAGGGCTCAATGACGCGCTTCTTCTCGTCAATCGTGAGCTGGCGCGATACGCTTTCGATAATACTCGTGCTGCGCATGGACTCGACGGCGGTAAAGAAGTCGTCGTTAGTCGTGATGTTGAAGTTATTATTTGCCGTGGTGTTATTCGCCGTCACGTCCGGCGCCATCCGGAACACGCGCAGTTTACCGATTGCACGGTACTCTGGCATCGTCTGATAGGTGAGGACCACGGCGATGGTGACGCCCAGCAGCACCGCCAAGATGAGCCACCAAAAGCGCTCGCGCAGCATCGCAATGTAAGCGTAGAGCGGGTTGCCACCCTCCTTGACGCCATAGCGACCGTAAGCACTCTGCCCATAGCCGGCGCCGTAGCCACCACCGTAAGCTCCACCATAGTTACCGTAGTTTCCGTAGCTACCGTAGCCACGGCCGCGGGAAGCGGAATCGTCCTGATTATCCTCAGGCTTCTGGGGTGTTTCGGCCATGGGGTTCAGAATTTGCTGTCATCGACATAGATGGCGTCGTCATCCTCGAGGATGAAGTCGGGTTCGTCCCCGGAATCAATCTTCCGGACGTCTTTGAC
>CAMDWM010000124.1:0-4654 GCA_945878755.1 Akkermansia muciniphila | reverse complement strand
CAGAGATCGACGATGTCGCCATTGAGGATGAGCTTGTCGCAACGGATACCGCGGAGCACCTCGAGTAACTCGCGGGCTTGGGCGTCCTTGGTGCCGAGGTGGAGATCCGACAACACGAGGGTGCGGAAATGGACCTTGGCGCTCAACGGACGAAGTGTGTCTTCCATGGAAACGAATCATGCCAGCGTTGGGTGACGAAACCGTGGCGAAACCGTAGGTATCCGGTGACGATTATGACTATTAACACTAAAACCACAGACTTACCCCCAAAATCTAGTCACACAATCGTAACACTTGTAACAGACTGATGTTACGGATGTTACATATATGTTACGAACAGGTGTTGCCCTTCCGTATTCGGGAGGGTTTGAAGGGCATACCCCACACACCTATGAAAGACTTCCTCAAGAAGGTCCTCGGTAAGGATGAAAAGTTCTACGAACTCCTCGAAGCGAGCGCCGTTGAAGCGCAAAAAAGTGCTAAATCGCTTTCCAAACTTTACGCACAGGTCGGCAAGCCCGACTTCGAACAGTGCTTCACCGAGTTGGTCGTCGCCCGCCGAGTGGATAAGCGCATCGGCCTCTCGATCACCCAGGAACTCTGTAAGACCTTCGTGACCCCGCTCGAGCGCGAGGACATCGAGGCCCTCGCCAACGCTCTCTATAAAATTCCGAAGACCTGCGAGAAGATCGGTGAACGCCTCGCCATCTGCCCCTTACAGTTTTCGACTGATATCGTCGACAAGCAGGTCCGCATGCTCGAGCAGGCCACTCAAGTTACCGCCCGCCTCGTCGGCCGCCTCCGTAAGCTCTCCAACGTCGAAGAGATTCAGGACGACTACGAGACCCTCCAGACCATCGAAGGGGACGCCGACCGCCTCATGGTGGGCCTCCTCCGCGACCTCTACCAGGGCAACGTCGACGCCAAGGAAGTCGTCGTGCTCAAGGACATCTACGAGCTCCTTGAGCGCGCGATCGACCATTGCCGCGATGCCGGTAAGGTCGTGTTCCAGATTGCTCTCAAGTACGCCTAAGCCGCTGCCCTAGCCGCTCATGGATCCATTCCTGTTGATGGTGTTGGTCATCGTGGTGGCCGTGGTGTTTGAATACATCAACGGCTTCCACGATGCGGCTAACGCTATCGCTACCGTCGTCTCAACCCGCGTCCTGACGCCCCGCCAAGCCATCATGCTGGCGGCGGTCACCAACCTCTTCGGGGCCTTCTGGGGCACTGCGGTAGCGAAGACCATCTACTCCGGCTACATCGATATGGCCGGCGGGCATATCGCCATCGAAGGCATGCAGCTGGCCATCGCTTGCGGACTCATGGGTGGGATTGTCTGGAACCTCATCACCTGGTGGTTTGGGATTCCTTCCAGTTCATCCCACGCGCTCATCGGCGGCCTCTGCGGCGGCGTCCTCGGGCTGACCCACCTGAACTGGCATAGCCTTATCTGGTCGAGCACCGACGCAGCTGGCAAGACCGTCGGACTCTGGCCCAAGTTAATCAAACCAATGGTGATTTCGCCTTTCATCGGCTTCACGCTCGGCGTGATTTTCATGATGCTCCTGACGGTGGTCATCGTCCGCCTGACGATTCGACCCAGCATCGTCAGCAAGGTCTTCGGCAAACTCCAACTAGTCTCCGCTGGCCTGATGGGCTTCTCCCACGGCTCTAACGATGCCCAGAAGACCGTCGGCATCATCACGTTTGCACTCATTGTCGGAGTAGGCGCGGGCGCCTTTGATCCCGCCCATGCCCCCGCTTGGGCGCAATGGCTCAAGCCCGCGATCAACGCCAAGGGTGGGGTCGACCAAGTACCCATCTGGATTATCGTGCTCTGCGCGGTGACCATGGCGGCCGGCACCGCCGCCGGTGGGTGGCGCATCATCCGTACGATGGGGCACAAGATGGTCAAACTGCAGCCGGTCCACGGCTTCGCCGCCGAAACCGCCGCGGCCATCACCATCACGGGCGCCTCCGAACTGGGTATTCCGCTTTCGACGACGCACGTCATCTCAACCTCTATCCTCGGCGTCGGCGCCACCAAGCGCCTCGATGCGGTGAAGTGGGGTCTGGTGAGCCGTATCGTCTGGGCCTGGGTCCTGACGATCCCGATTACGCTCACGCTCGGCTACTTATTCTACCGTGCCTGCGTGCTGTTCGGCTGGGCGAAGTAACGCTTAGCGCGGAGCGACCAACTGGAACCGCTTAGTCGGCACTTCTGCATACTGCGCGAGTAGCTCTTCATAAGCGTTCGCACCGGTCGCATGGGCGGCCCGCCGGAGGACGGGCATGATTTCATCGGGGTTACTGCCATGAATCTGTTGGCCCGGCCAAGGCTTCGGCTGCTTACCTAGATAAGGCACAAGATAATCCAAGGCCACCCGGAGTGAGCGCCCGTCCTTCGATCGATACGCCCACAGATTGACGCCCGCGTGCTGGCCGAGCAAGGCGAGGTCGGCCAAGGCACGCAGGTTGAAGCACGAGTAGCTAAAGGAAGCCGTCCGGCTCAGTTCCAAGGGCTGCCGTCCGTCCGGCTCAATCTGGACTTCGATTCGCTTCACACCGGCTTGCTCTAAAAAACCCTTGGCTTCTTCGGTCCGCTTAAGCACGAGGGCCCAATGTACGGCCTGCACATCATACCAAGTGCCGTGGTTATTCTTAGCAGCCCGTTCGTCCTGGCCGTTCTTACTGCGTAAAAGCCATTCGAAATACTGGTCACCCCAGCGCTCCACCGCGGTCTGGTCGTCCTTCGTCCACGCTTTCGAACCAAGCAGCAGAATGGCTGCGTCGGCCGATACCGCCAACCCGCGGGCTTCGATAATGCCCGTCCCGCGTCCGTCGTTCACGCCGAGCACGGCTTGGGCGAACTTAAGATTCGGATTCATCCGGGTCGCGGGCGCGAGAAACCAAACGCGCAGATGCTGGGCAGCGTGCGCGGCATATTTCTCCTCCCCCGTGAAGTAGTAAGCGAGCGCAAGCGCCTCCACGGTCGCTGCCAAGGCACGAACGCGCAGCGTATCATTGGCGGCGAGTTCACGGGACTCCGGATTCACTTCGCCGTCCTTCCGCAGATACGGTATGCCTTTGGGCTTGGAGGGATCCGGCCAGAAATAAGGCGCTAAACTCATGTAATCATGCGCATCGCCGCTGGGCGGGAGCTTCTGCTTTTCCGTCACCGAGGCGGGGGCGACCAAGAGCGCTTTCTCCGCGTCCTGCTTGATTTTTTTCAAGGCCCCGACGAGCACCGGGTCACCGGCAGCGATGGCTTGCTTGGCTTTTTCTAAGGCACCGGGCTCAGCACCAAAATAAGGACGTTCCGCCCGACCCCACGTCGGCAAAACTAAGAATAAAAGGAGGAGTGCAAAGGGCTTCATGGCGAAATTAACGCGGCCGGACGCCGACCCGTTCAGCCCAGGCGTTCCACAGCGCCGCGAGTTCAGCGGTCTTGGCTGGCTGAGTCGCCGCAAGGTCGTTTTCCTCCGAGGGGTCCTGAGAGAGGTCAAACAACTGCCACTGCACAGGCGCGGCCTGGCGCTTGCCCCAGACGATTTTCCACTGGCCGAGGCGATAGCCACGGGCGCCTTCATGCGCCGTCGGGATGCCCCGTTCCGGCCACGCGAGGCCACGCATCAACGGAACAAGGGAGACACCGGACAGCGGCTTAAGCTTCACGCCCGCAATCTCCACCGGACGCACTGCACCCGTGGCTTCGGCGATGGTCGGGAAGAAGTCCATGACGTGCGCCGGGGGCCGGACCCACTCGCTCCGGGCGGGCCACGCCGCCGGCCAATGCGCAATGAGCGGCGAAGTGATGCCGCCTTCGTTGCAGAAGTGTTTGTACATCGCGAGGGGCGTATTACCGAGATTTGCCCAGCCCGAGCCATAGGACGAGAACGAGCCCGCCTGGCCCATCTGCGCCAGCTGTTCGCCCGCATGCAGAGTCGTCTTCCCCGTGCGCGAAGCGCTATCGAAACCGAAGGGGCCCCATTCGTAGCAGGCCCCGTTATCACTGGTGAAAAGGATGAGCGTGTTCGCCAGTTCACCGCTGGCTTCGAGGTCGGTGAGGATACGACCGATGCCGCGATCAACGTGCTCCACCATCGCCGCAAAGGTAGCCATCCGGCGCGCGAGGTCTTCGCGGCGATCGGCGGACAGGCTTTCCCAAGCCGGGTTCAATTGCCCCGGATAACCGTTCGCAATATCCTCGCGGTCCACGGGCACACGAGCCCGCGGCGGTAAGGTCGCAGTCGCGGGGACAAGGCCGAGTTTCTTCATTCGCTCCATGCGTTCCGTGCGCAGGACGTCCCAACCACGCCGATAAGTCGCCATATTCCGGTCGATCGAGGCTTGCGGTGCCTGCAGCGGGAAGTGTGGAGAGGAATGGGCCAAGTAAAGAAACCATGGCTTGGCTTTATCAGACCGAGCCTGCCGTAGGAATTCGCAGGCGTAATCAGTGAAGACGTCCGTGGCGTAGAAACGACCGGTCTCGTAGTTAAGCTCGGGCATTACGGTGGCGGGTAGACGCACGTATTTGGCCGCGTTCCACTGGCCTTCCGAATGCGCGCCAAAATCCTTATAGCCAAAATAATGCTGGAAGCCGCGGTCCATGGGACCCGGCGAACCCATGTGCCACTTACCGACCATCCAG
>CAMDWM010000123.1:0-4700 GCA_945878755.1 Akkermansia muciniphila | reverse complement strand
GTGCAGCTCGGCAAGGATATCGAGAAAGTCGTCCTCTCCCGCGGCCTCCGTGCCGTCGTCGAAGACCGCGTCCTCTTAGCCGGCCACAAGACGGTGGTCTTCCGTTAAGACCCGTCTCGGTCATATAGCGGTTTTCGCTGGAAACGGCGCCGTTTGCGGGTGTCATCGGCTTATCCCCATGCTCAAAGCCTGCCTACCCCTCTTGCTTGCAGTTTGTGCCTTCGCGGCGACCAAGCCTGGAGACATCATCCCAAAACCGAAGGCCGCCTTCGTCCAGCCAGTCGAGGCCGAACGTGCCGAGCTACACAAGAGCATCCAAGCTTACATGTCGTTGCCGGCCGAGCAAGTCACCGCCCACCCGGCAGCCAAGGATTTCCCGGGCGCAGTCGAGTCTAAGGAACGCGTCACGCGCACCGTGGCCTACGACGCGAACCTCATCACCCGCTGGGATACCTCCCTCGGCAACGCGCCCAACCTCGCGACGAGCCCCGAAGTCTGGCAGGAAACCGGACTGTACGCCGCGCCCGGCGAGATCGTCACGGTTACCGCCCCGTCCCTGCCTGAAGGCCGCACGGTCCGCATCGTCGTCGGCTGCCACCGCGATAGCCTGCTGAAACTCGAGAAGTGGAACCGCTTCCCCGTCATCACGCGGACCTTCGAACTAAAACCCGGAGAGAACAAGATCGCCAACGCCTTCGGCGGACAGCTCTTTATCCAAGTCCGCAACGCTGGAGCCGGCCCCGGACGCAAAGCCGCCCAAGCCCCCACCCAGCCAGTCAAAGTAGCCCCCGCCCTTACCTTCGCCAACGCCGTTGCCATGCCGACGTATGTACTCGGCAAGGATACGCCCGAAAGCTGGAAGCAGTCCCTGGCCAATTCGCCCGCCCCTTGGGTGACGTTTGTTGCCAAGCACGCCATCCTGCACGTTCGCCGCGGGACCGTTACCCAGATCACCGACCCCAAGCCCCTCACCGAATGGTGGGATAAGGCGATGAAACTGCAGGACGACCTCGTCGCGCTCGAGCGCTTCGCCCCGGAACGCGTGGTCCCCGACATCCAAATCTCGGCAGGCTTCATGCACTCAGGCTACCCGTTCATGTGCTTCATCAACCCCAGTGAAGCCGATATCGTCGATCTGCAAAAGTTATCGACCAAGGGCAATTGGGGCTTCTTCCATGAGCTCGGCCACAACCACCAGCGCACCGACTGGACCTTCTCTGGTCAGACCGAGGTAACCGTGAATCTCTTCTCGCTGTACTGTATGGAAAAGCTGGTCGGACTTCCCCGCGGCACGGGTCACGGCTCGATTAAGGACCTGCACGGCAACATGGCCAAGCGCCTCGCTAACCCTCCCAACATGGGGGCGTTCGAGCAGCTAGCCCCCTTCATGGTGCTCATCGAAGCCCACGGCTGGGAACCCATCCGCAGCACACTCCGATCCTACGCCCAGAATCCGGCGTCAGGCGATGTTCCCTCCAAGCAGAACAGCTTCGTCATCCGCTACGGCCAAGCCGCCAAGGCCGACGTCTCCGATTTCTTCACGAAGCTCGGCTACCCCGTGACGGCCGAGACTAAGCAGGCCCTCAAGGGGCTACCCGTCTTCACCTATACGCCACCGGCTCCAGCGGGTAAGTGACTCTCGGACAACGGGTCGCAGGGTGAGCGCCTTCTGCCTCGCCCTGCCACGGCTTTTGCCTCTAATAGACGCCATAGACGGCCCCGTGCCGCCTCTCCTTCCATGTCCCTGATTTCCCGCCTTTCCGCCCGCCTCCAGAACCACCCGAAGCGCGTCGTCTTCCCTGAAGGCGCCGACCCTCGCATCATCCAGGCCGCCCGCCAGTTCGTCACCAAGAAGTTAGGGGTTCCGATCCTCATCGGCGACCGCCAGCGCATTAAAATCACGGCTGCTCGCCTTAATATCAGCCTGGAAGGCATCCGGGTCATCGAGCCCGAACGCAGCGACGAACTCGCCAACTACACTGAAAAGCTTGCGTCCATCCAACGCTACGGGAACACCAACCTGCAAGGTGACCCGCGCGAGTTAGTCAAGAACCCCAGTTACTTCGCGTGCATCATGGTGGCCACGGCTGGCGCCGACGCCCTCATTTCTGGCGCCACCACCCACGCTGCCTCTGGCCTCCGCGCCATCCTCCAGACGATGCCACGGCAAGCCGGCGTGGAAACGGTATCGTCCATGCTCATTCTCGAATCCGAAGAAGCCCGCTTCGGCTGCGATGGGGTCCTCTTCCTCGCCGATTGCGGCGTCATCCCCGAGCCGACCGCCGAACAGCTGGCCGATATCGCTGTAACCACCGCTGGCCTCGCTGGCCACCTCACCAATACGACGCCCAAGGTTGCCCTGCTCGCCTACTCGACGCACTCGGCCAACGCCCGTCTCGCCTCCATCAAGAAGGTCCAAGCGGCGACCGAGATGGCTAAGCGCAAAGCCCGTGAACTCGGTATCGTCGCTGACATCGACGGTGAAATGCAGGCCGATGCTGCCTTGAACCCTTTTGCCGCGGAGTCCAAGGAAGTCACAGGGAGCGTCGCCGGCAAAGCCAGCGTACTGATTTTTCCCGACCTAAACTCCGGCAACATCGCTTCTAAGATGGCCCAGCATATCGCGGACATCCCTGCTTACGGCCAGATTCTCACGGGGCTTGAACGGCCAGCCGCAGAGATCTCCCGTGGTGCCAGCGCGCACGATATTTTCGGCACTGCCGTCATCGTCGCGGCCCAAGCCGTCGATAAGTCCTACCTCTACCCGACCCTCAAGGACGGACCGGCTGCCTAACCATGGCTATCCGCCAGCGCTTCGCCGACAACATCCCGGGCTTGCTGATGAGCCCGATGAACCTCGACACGCGCCGGATCTTCGTCGCGGCAACGCGGATGAACGATGGTAAGACGACGACGTGCCTCGGTCTAACGGCGGCGCTGCAAACGATGGGACTACACGTGGGCTACATCAAACCCATCGCCCAGCGCATCGTCCAATCAGGCGATGACCAAGTCGACGAAGACACCTTGCTCATCGAGGGACTTTTCAACCTCGATATCCCGATCTCCGCCATGTCGCCCGTGGCCATCGGACCGGAGTTCACTAAGAACTATCTCGAGAACCCCGAGGTCATCGGCCCCCAGCTCAAGGACCGTATCTGCCGGGCCTTCGACCGCGCGGCCTACGGTAAAGACATTGTCGTCGTGGAGGGCTCTGGCCATGCAGGTGTGGGCTCAGTCTTTGGTTCTTCCAATGCCGACAACGCCCGCGTGCTACGCTCCAAAGCCCTCATCGTTGCGGCCGGCGGCATCGGCAAGCCCATCGATGAAGTCGCCCTCAACAAGGCACTCTTTGACAAGGCCGGCGTCGAAGTCGTCGGCGTTATTCTCAACAAAGTCTTACCCGACAAGGTCGAGTTCATCCGCGATTTCGCTGGCCGCGGCCTTCGTAAACTCGGCGTCCCGTTACTGGGCGTGGTGCCACTCCAGGAAACGCTCGTCTACCCTAATCTTGATCAGGTGGCTGACGAAACCCGCGCCCGCTGGATTCACCAGCCAACCGGCCTCCGCCGCGTCCGGCGCGTCGTCATCGGCGCCATGTCCGCCCGGCGGGCCCTGGAATACCTTAAGATCAACGGTACACTCGTGATCGTCCCTGGCGACCGCGAAGATTTGCTGGAGGCTTTTATTGAAAACGATGGCGCTAAATCGCTCGCCGGCGTCCTCCTCTCTAATGGGCTTCTACCCAACGAAGGCATCATCAAACGCCTGACTGAGGCTGGCATCCCTATCGCCGCGGTCGAAGCGGAGTCCTTTGCCGTCACCGCTCGTATTAATAATATGTCTGTTAAGACGATGCGGCAGGACGCTGACAAGATTCCCATCATCGAAAAGATGATTCGAGAATCCGTTGATATCCCCGGCCTACTGAAGGCGCTCTAAGGGCCTCAGACCGGCCGGAGAATCGCCCCGAGCTGGGTGAAGTGCGCGTCATCGAAGCCCATGGCCCGCTTGAGGAACGCGTCGCGCTCGATAAGGTTAGGTATCTTGCCCGCCTCCGAAGCCTGGGCGCGCGTGATCAGGCCGCGGAGCCACACCCAATTGGCCCCCACGGGCACGGGATAATCGCTGCCATGCAGGAAGCGCTCTAAGCGGCCCGACTGCTTGACCTGCTTCAAGACCCCACTGCGTATCGGGCTATTCAGCGCACTGGTATCCGCGTAAAGGCCAGGGAACTCATCCATCAGTTTAATGAGTTCACCGAAGTAGTTCTGGTCGAAGAAGTGACTATTACCAGCGGAGTGCGCGGCGATGACCTTAACGCCCAGCTCCAAGGGGCGACGCAGGACACGGGGATCTTGGTAAGAACGGTGTAACACGGGTACGGTCATCTCACCCCCGGTATGACAAAGAAACGGGAGCCCAGCGGAGGCCATCCGGCGCCAGAACTCATCGTACTGCGGCAACGAGCAATTCACGTTCTGACAGTTGGGTAGAAGCTTGAGCGCCCGGGCGCCTAAGGCCAAACAACGGTCTAACTCCGCGAGCGCATCCTTGCGGCCTGGATGAATCGAGACTGCGGGAACGAATTCAGGGTTCTCACGGCAGACCTTAAACAAATAGTCGTTCGGCACATGGAATGACCCGAAGTTCAACTTCTTGCCTTCTTCGTCGTACACTTCGTCCTGCGCCAGCAGCAA
>CAMDWM010000122.1:0-4712 GCA_945878755.1 Akkermansia muciniphila | reverse complement strand
CAGGCGACGTTCTTCGGCTACCCCGGTCGCCTCGCCGTCAACCCCGCGAACCCGCATCCCTCGATCAAGGGCATGAAGCTCAGCTCCCACAGCTGGCTGCAGGATGAAAAGCTCGCAGCGTTCATGAAGGCCAACGCCCACCCGCTCATCAAGAAGGTCGGTGAATCCGCCAAGAAGGTCGGCGGTCACGGTGGCATGGACCACGTCATGAACTTCCGCATGCTCGACTGCCTGCGCCAAGGCATCACGCCGGACATGACCGTCTACGATGCGGCCGATTGGTCCGCGATCCTCGAAATCTCCGTCCGCTCGGTGAAGGACGGTTCGATGCCGATCCAGTGCCCCGACTTCACCCGCGGCGGCTGGAAGACCATCAAGCCGCTCGGCATCGTCTCCTAACTGAGGCGCCCAGAGTTCCCCACGAGACCCGGCCACTTGGCCGGGTCTTTTGTTTCGCTCCTAACTAAGCCGGGTCGATCCCTCATCCCTCCCGTCAGATTCCCTGCGTTGAGGGGACCGTGCGGCTACCCAAGGCTTGACTGTATTCCAAATTGGAATGTATCATGCCCCACCTTGAATGGCACATCCGTCCGACGCCTGAATTCATCCGCACCACCCAAACCTACGAGAAGAAGCACCCCGACGAGCTCGCCGCGACCCTCGCCAACCTCCAAGAACGCTACCTTCCTCGTCTGCGCCACGCCCGCCACCCCGGCCTCGTCCATGCCGGTTGCCTGCATCATGAAGGCCGCGGCATCATCGCCATCGACCAGCATGGCCAAGGGCCACACCTTCGCGAAACCCGACTCTACGCTTACCCGGACGACCGGACACGCACCCTCCACCTCCTACTGATTGCAGATAAATCTAACCAGAAGCGCGATCTCCGCCTCGTCTACGAACTCCTCGATCATCTCCGCACCGACCCATCCCATGGCTGAACTCATCACACCAACCCGCTCCACCCGCTACCGGAACGTCGAAGACCTCCGCCGGGCTGGCTTCATTTCGGCGGAAACCGCCCAGCGCGTCCGCGCGGCCGGAGAACGCACCAAGGTGATCACCCATCTCGTATGCCAGAGGCTCAAGGCTGGCCTCTCTCAGAAAGAGGTCGCAACACGCCTGCGACGAACCCAAAGCTGGGTCTCCAAGTTCGAGGATCGTACCGACGCCGAACTGACACTCGGGGAAATCCAAGCCTACTGCCAAGCGGTCTCAGGCTCGTTCTCGCTGAAGTTCGGACGAGCAACCAGGTCGACTTGAAACGGATTCAGGGTTGCCCCAAATACCCCGCGGTAAAGACTCCCCGTATGGCTTCTCCTGCCGACCTTGCGTCCTGGACCGCCGGTCTTGTCACCCGCTCGGGCGAGGAGACCGAACGGGCCGCCGAGGCGTTTGCAGCCCTCTTGCCGCCTGATACGGTGCTCACCCTCCAAGGCGACCTCGGCACGGGCAAGACGACCTTCGTACGCGGTCTCGTGCGCGGTCTAGGCGTCACGGGTGACATCACCAGCCCCTCCTTCGCCCTGCTTAACATCCATGAGGGCAGTCGCCAGGTCTTCCACGTCGACGCCTACCGACTGAAGTCTGGCGCTGGCCTTGATGACCTTATGATCTGGGACGTGGCCCGTTCCCCTTGGAATGTGCTCGTGGAATGGCCCGAACGCGTGGCCACCCACCTTCCCCGCGGGCTCTGGAAACTAAAGACCTCCATCCTTGCGGATGGAGGCCATCGTTACGAATTAACGCTGCCGGGCTAACCCGACGGCTTACTTGTCGAAGCGCTTGCGCTCGTTTTCCGTGAGGTAACGCTTACGCATGCGGATGAAGTTCGGGGTGATTTCGACCATCTCGTCGGACTCAATGTATTCGAGGCAGGACTCGAGGGACATCTGGCGCATCGGCTTGATTTTGGCTGCGTCGTCGGAACCAGAAGCACGCACGTTCGAAAGCTTCTGGTTGATGACGAGGTTGATCTCGAGGTCGTTGTCCTTGCAATGTTCGCCGACGATTTGACCCATGTAGATTTCGTCGGTCGGCTTCACGAAGAAGTCACCACGGTCGTACAGACGGTCCAAGGAGTAGGCCGTGACGGCGCCACCTTCTCCACCAATCATCACGCCAGCGGCGCGACGCGGGGCTTCCCCACGGACCGGTTCGTATCCGAGAAGATTGTGGTACATGACGGCATCGCCACGAGTGGTGGTGAGCATCAGGGTGCGCAGACCGAAGAGGGCGCGGGAAGGAACCTTGAATTCCATGTGAATCCAACCGCTGGTGCCAGCCTTGGCATCCATCGAACGGAGCTCGCCACGACGACCGAGGACGAGGGACATCACGTCGCTCTGCGAGGCTTCTGGACAGTCGACCGCCAAGGTTTCGACTGGCTCGCACTCGACGCCATCGATTTGCTTCATAATGACGGTGGGCTTACCCACGGAGAGTTCGAAGCCTTCGCGGCGCATCGTTTCGATGAGGACGCCCAAGTGCATGAGGCCACGGCCGGACACCTTCCAAGAGTCATCCCCCGTGACGCGGTCGACGCGGAGGGCGACGTTCTTCTCGAGCTCCTTGATGAGACGCTCGCCGACCTGACGGCCGGTGACGAACTTACCGTCGCGACCAGCAAAAGGAGAATCGTTGACACGGAAGGCCATGGTCACGGTGGGCTCGTCGACACTGACGGGAGTCATGGGCCGGGGATCCTCCAGGTCGGTGATGGTCGCGCCGATCTCGACGTGGTCGAGGCCGATGACGGCACAGATGTCGCCGGCGGCGACTTCCTGGGACTTCACGCGACCGAGGGCTTCAAAGACTTCAACCTCAAGGACGCGCTGCTTGAACTGTTCACCATTACGGGAGACCATCATGACAGGCATGCCAGGGGCAATCTTACCGGCGGTCACGCGACCGACGGCGATACGACCGACGTAGTCGGAGTAGAGCATGGCCGTCACCATGATTTGGAGCGGGTTAGCGAGGGCCTCGGAGCGGGACTTGAAGCCGGCAGCGGCCCCGCGGGAGGAACCTTCGGCGTAGGGCTCAGGGATCTTGTCAACGATGGTGTAGAAGAGGTCCATCAGGTCCTTCGGGCGCTGGCCTTCCACGGTCTTGGCGCGGTCGAGGGTGCCCCAGCCTTCACGGCCGGAAGCGTAGATGATCGGGAAGTCGAGGGCAGACTCCGGCGCATCGAGGGCGACGAGCAAGTCAAAGACTTCGTCGACGACGGCGTCAGGACGGGCGGAGGCCTTGTCGATCTTATTGATGACGACGATGGGTTTGAGACCAAGCGCGAGGGCCTTCGATAGCACGAAGCGCGTCTGGGGCATCGGGCCTTCAAAGGAGTCAACGACAAGGAGGCAACCGTCCGCCATGTTGAGCACGCGCTCGACTTCGCCGCCGAAGTCCGCGTGGCCCGGGGTGTCGATCAGGTTGATCTTATATTCCTTCTGATCGCGCGGGTCGGTCCACTTGATGGCGCAATTCTTCGCGGTGATGGTAATACCGCGCTCACGCTCGAGGTCACCCGAGTCCATGATGAGGCCGTGCTGGCCACCCGCGAGCTTGTCGAGGTCCTCGGCGCGGAACATGCCAGACTGGTAAAGCAGGCGGTCGGTGAGAGTGGTCTTGCCATGGTCGACGTGGGCAATGACTGCGATGTTACGTAGATTCATCTGTAAAGGCCTTACGCATAGGAAAAAACCCCTCGGTGCAAGGGGAATAAGGCATCCTAGCCCATTTAGTGGGCATTTTTACGCTTCCGTCACCTCGGGAGGGTCTCAGGCCAAGCCATCGCGGACTAAGACGGCCTCAGAATCGAGGTCACGGCCCATGAAATCATGGAAAACCTTCTCGGCGGGCTCGGAATTGCCCTTAGCGAGAATTTTAGCCCGTAATTCACGGCCAACCTTGGGATTGAGGACGCCCTCCTTGATGAAGCGGGTAAAGGCATCGGCCTCCAGGGCCTCCGCCCACTTATAGGAGTAATACCCAGCCGCGTAGCCGGTGGCGTCCGAAAAGAGGTGATTGAAGCGCCGGGCCATGGAAGGGAGGCGGCGGGTCGTCCGAGCCTGCCAAGCGCCGAGGTCATCATTCCAGTGCTTATCGAGGTCGGCATCCTTCAGTTCTTGGGCACGGATATGCAGGTCGAGGTCGAGCTTCGAGAAGCAGAGCTGCCGCATGCAGGTGGAGGCCGCACGGAAGTTCGCGGCCGCTTCCAGTTTAGCAAGGAGCTCGGTCGGTAGGGTCGCGTCCGTCTCGTGGTGACGGGCGAAGAGCGCAAGGGACTCCTCTTCCCAACACCAGTTCTCGAGAATCTGCGACGGGAGCTCGACAAAGTCCCAGGCGACGCGCACGCCTGCGAGGGATTCGACTTCGACCTCGGAGAGGACGTGGTGCAGCAAATGGCCAAACTCGTGGAAGACGGTGGTGACCTCGTCGTGCGTCAGGAGCGCCTGCTTAGCGCCGACCGGAGGCGTGAAGTTACCACACATTAAACCGAGGTGCGGGGCAAAGGAACCATCGCGGCGCGGGCCGCCGGTTCGGAAGAAATTCATCCAAGCGCCACCGCGCTTCGATTCGCGGGGGAACCAATCGGTGTAGAAGGAGCCGAGGTGGCGGTCGCCGTCACGGACTTCATAGAAGCGAACTTCGGGGTGCCACACGGAGACGGGCTCGCCGTCCACGCGCGGGTCAGCCGCCCGGACGACCTG
>CAMDWM010000121.1:0-4712 GCA_945878755.1 Akkermansia muciniphila | reverse complement strand
TTCGTGATCGACATGGCGTCGCTGAAGACGGCCTGAGCGAATTACTTCGCTTCGCTCTTGGGTGCGGTCGGCGAACCGTCCGTCGGAGTCTTGGCCAACATCTGGTAGAGCGGGTTGGATTCCGGAATGGAGAGCTCCTGGCGGATATTACGGAAGAATTCCTGTAGCCGCTTGGTCTTGGCGAGCAGGATCGGATCCGTCGGCAGTCGGCCGTAGAAGACTTTGTCTGCCACCATCATGCGCGCATACAGCGTGGCACGGTCGTCAGTGGCGATGTTCATGCCGTAAGGCTCGGCGAAGCCCTTCCGGCCGGCGTTGTCCTTGGTATGAGTGGGCTGCCCTTCGGCGCTGACCGAGTACGGACCGATCCTATATCTGAAGCCCTCTTCGTTCAGGGCGTTCCATTCCGGCCCGAACAGCGTACCACCGGCGACGGTGAACTGCCGTTCCAACGCATGAAAGACCTCATGGTGGGTAGTGCGACTGAAGAAGGCGCGGGAATTTGCGTCCTCTGGCTTGAAGGAGTTCAACCCATAGGCGACCGCCGGCTTGGGGATCCAGCTGAAGCTCTGGCCAGCCAGTTTCACGTCGCGATACGTGAACTCATCCAGGATGTAGATGTTGCCAAAGCCTAGCCGGGAGACGATTGCATCCGGATACATGTCCAACTCCTCGCGCAGCATGCGCACGAAGGCCTTGAACTGGACAATCTTCTTGTCGGTGAAATACGAATAGACCAAGCGGACCTTGGCCGGCATCGGCGGCGCGGGCGAACCGGGCGCCCACAGCACGGTGATACCCCACTTCTTTTCGATGAGTCGTAGGTCGGCCTGGATCTCCGCATCCTTCTTGATCAGGTCGACGCTGCCTAGATCGGTGAGGTCGTTTGTGCAGACAATCCGCTGAGACTCCGGGATAATGGTGAGTTGATTGAAGAACGCTTGGTCGAAACCCTTATCCAGCGTGGCCAGGAAATCCTTCATGACGGCGAGTTTCTGGGCGACCGATGCGTCCACCTTAGCTTCGGCGATCAGATCAAGGTGCTCGAACGGGTCCCACAAAAGACCGAACAGCGCGGCCCGCGAGTCGGCACCGGCCAAGCGCTTCCCGATGGGGGTGGTGGAGGCGGTAGCCGGCTTGGGGAGTTTTTTCCAGGCATCGAACGAGATGGGATCGGCCGGAGCCTTATGGTCTTGGAGCAGGAAGCCGATCAGGGTCTGATGGATATGGCGCCCTTTGAAAAACTCCTGCACCGCGGTGAGCTTGGCGGGGACGGTCAGGGCGATCGCCTCGGCGGCCTTGAAATCGAGAGACGACGGGGAGACGGGCATCACGCCCGACGCCGGACGCTTGGATAGAAACGATTCGCCAAGCAGGAGGTAGCGCGGTCCATGATGCTTCAGGAAACCGACTGGATAGCGCTTAAGCTCCTCCTCCACCCATCCGAGCACCTTCACCGTACCGGCGAGATTCGCGTCGGCGACCGGGGTGATATCGTAAGACGCCGATAAAGCCTTGTCGTCCGCCTGAGCCGACCGGATTTCAATATCATACTGTGATTTAAACCGGCCCTTCAGGTCGGTGAGCTGCTGGCCGGCGGGGATCGGCTCTGCCGCGATTAAAACCCCGAGACTTAAGCCCAAAAACATCAGGGCATGGCGAAACGAAAGCTTCATGGGGGTAGGCCGAATCTACGGCGCCGCTCAGAGGGGGCTACCTTTATTATGGATGAGCACCCAAACAAAAGGCCGCCCAGATGGGCGGCCCTCTTCAAAACCTGACGCTAAGGCTTACTTGAGCAGTTCCTTGACCTTGGCTTCCATCGCGTCGGACCAGATCTGGTAACCCTCGGCGTTCGGGTGCAGGAGGTCGGGCATGATGCTCTTGGGTAGGGTGCCGTCAGCTGCGAGGAACTTGGCCCCGACATCGAGGAAGAAGACCTTCTTGTCGTCAGCGAAGCCCTTCACGATGGCGTTGGTGGCTTCGTTCTGCTGGCGGAACTTGTCGTCCTTGTTCGCGCCGCGCGGGAAGATGGCGAGGATCAGGATCTTGGCGTCGGGGCACTTCTGCTGGAGCTTGGCGACGATGGCCTTGATTCCTTCGGCGGTCTGCTCAGCGGTGCACTGGTAGACAGCGCCGTTGAGCTCCTTCTGAGCGCGACCCTGGTGGCCGGTGTTATTGGTTCCGATCATCAGGACGATTTCCTTCGGCTTGAGGCCGTCGAAGTTACCGTTTTCCAAGCGCCAGAGGACGTGTTCGGTGCGGTCGCCGCCGATGCCGAAGTTGGCAGCCTTGAGCGGCGCCCAGGTCTTTTCCCAGACGGCCTTGCCCTTACCTTCCCAACCGTGGGTGATCGAGTCGCCGAGGAAGACGAGCTGGGCTTCGCCCTTCTTCGAAATCTCGTTGAAAGATTCATGGCGCTTCTCCGTGCCGGGGTGGAGCACTGGCTGGATGGCGTAGTTCTGCGACGAGGTGGCGCAGCCGGAAAGCAGCGCCACAAGGGCGACGAGGGACGTGATGCGGGTTTTCATGGGGGTGGGGCACTCTGCCCTTCCCCGTTACGGCTGGCAAGCCCGTGCCTCCTGATCAGGCCGGCCCCGGGAACATCCCACCGGCCAACGCCACGCAGACCACCAAAAGCATCGCCAGCCAGGCTCCGGAAAGGATGCACACAGCCCAAGCCGCCCGTCGCTCCCACTTCGGGGCGTCCTCAGGAGTCCGCAGACAAAGGAAGGCGACCGACGAGACAAAGGCGATCGGCACAGCCACGAAGCTCTGGAGCAGATGCACCGGTCGCTGGCTCCAACCGAAGGCCTCGGCCGCCAAGACCCAAGGCATGCAGAGCAACACGACTACCGCCGCGCCCATGAAGACGGACCGGACCAGACGGTGCCATGAACAGCTGATGCGCATACCGAATCATGGTCGGAGGCGCCCGGCTCCGCCAGCCTGATGGCTCGAGCATTCTATTCATCAGCTACCAGAAGGGGTCAGGCCGTTAGTAAACGGGGGTGTTAGTAAAACCAGTCTTTTTGGGCGATTTTACTAACAGACAGGCCTACTAACGGCCTGACCCCTTGGCGCTTGCTGCAGTCAGTTCCTTCACCACGGCGTCGAAGGCCGGCTTGGGCTGACCCTGACGATCGAAGAGCAGCGGATGGTTCACACGCTTCCAAGGGAAGTCGTTGAGCCAGCTCTGGCCGTCATGGAGGTTCCAGAACGAGACGCGGTCAATGACGTCGTCATACTTACGGAAGAGACGGAAGAGCTTCGAGTACTGCTCCGCCTGGCGGGCGAGGATCTCGGGCGGGCAGCCATCGACGTAAGGATTAATCTTCGCCATGTCGGCGCGGTGCTTGTTGCCGTCGGCCCACCAGCGGCCGCGTGGGATGACGTCGATATCGAGTTCGCTGACCACGACCTTCATGCCGATGGCGCGGAGGGCGATCAGGGTCTTCTCCAGCGCTTCATAGGGCACGCGGTCGATCTCATAGTGGCCCTGAAGGCCGACGGCATGCACCGGCGCCTTGCGCGCCTTCAGCCGGGCCAACAGCGCGAGCATCTTCTCCCGCTTACCGTCGAGCTCGTTGTTATAGTCGTTGTAGATCAGCTGAGCCGAAGGATCGGCCGCGTGGGCGTATTCGAAGGCTAGCGCAATGAAGTCCTCACCCGCGGCCCGCGTCCAACCGGACTCACGTAGCTCGGCCTTGCCGTCATCGAGCGCCTCGTTGACCACGTCCCACGCGGCGATCTTCCCCTTATAGCGACCGACGACGGTATCGATGTAAGATTTCATACGGGCCAGCAGGACCTCTTTCGTGGCCGGGGCCGCGCCATCCTGATAGAACCAGGCCGGGGTGCGGTCGTCCTTGGCCCAGACCAGGCAATGGCCGACGACCTTGAGGTCCTTCGAGTTCGCGAAGGCGACGAACTTGTCGGCCTGATCGAAATTCCAGGTCTGCTCCGTCCGGCGAAGCGCGTCCGGCTTCATGCAATTCTCCGGCGTCACATGACTGAACTGAGCCGTCAGTAACGGCCAGTCCGCTGGGCGATCCGCAATCCGGTCGGCGAGACCGACGCCGGACGCCCAAGGCGAAGCCTGGCGAAGCGTCTGGGCCGACCCGACGACAGCGAACAAGGACAGGATTAGAGTAAACCATGCGCGCATCATTCCGCCATCAAACCCCCGCCCTCTACCAAGTAAACAAAGTACCCGGCCCACGACCACGGGGTCAGGTCAGTGACGTTGGTCATAGTTCTTGGTCATACCCGGACCGGCCCACTCGATCTTTGGTAGAGTTTTTGGTAACGTCAGGACAATCAGCCCCAGCCACTGAGGTCAAAATTAACCGGTTCATGGCATAAAACGCACGCAAAGCCCTTGATCGGACTGTATGCGTAAAAGTGGCGGAGAGGATGGGATTCGAAGTCAGACTTTGCGTCTGTATGTCATTGACCTTCAACGACCGAGATTTTTTGCGGACAGTTTGCGGACAAGTTAACTGCCAACTCTGCACATTTTGCAGAAGCATCATTTACGTGCAATTGGGATTTTTATCGCGCCTTAATATCATCAGTGGGCGCAAGTGCATCCGTACTCCTGACGCTTGCACTCTCCGCAGAGGGCGGTGTTCAAAGTCAGACGGAAGTTCGTCGGTTTGGCGTCCGCCGCGGCGCGGACCTGAACCACGATGGCCGCCGGCTCCTTGGCT
>CAMDWM010000120.1:0-4733 GCA_945878755.1 Akkermansia muciniphila | reverse complement strand
AGGGGTGGGTAAGTTTAGAACCCCAAGCGGAGTGTTAGGTTTCGTAACTTCTTGTCCAACCTCGCCTTTTCCTAGGGTGACACTCGCAGGTCCGGCCCGCCCGGAACCTTTCCTTGGCGCCTTGCCTGCCCCTTTAAGCCATTTTAGAGGCAATTTCTGCCTTAAATAACTGTTATTCAGTAACTTAAGTAATAATACCCCCTGTTGGGCCGTCGAACTCGTCTGTCGAAGTTTGCAACCAACCCCCGTCCGCTTTGTCTTTAACATCCGTGAAGTCACCTTCGCCCACCCTCCGCCTCTGGCGCTTGACCTGCCTCCTCCTCGGAGTCGGGCTGGGGACGGGCGTGTCGGCGGCGCCGCTCGACTTCAAACAGGGGGTGCAACCTTTCCTCGAGAAGTACTGCTACGATTGTCACGGGAACGATAAGACGAAGGCCGACCTCAACCTGGAGCTCCACAAGGATGCCAACGGGATTTATCGCGATCAACGGATGTGGCGCCAGTTACTCACCCAAGTGACCGCCGGCGAGATGCCGCCGCCCGAACGTAAGACGCGGCCCTCCCAGGCAGAAATCGATGAGTTGCAGAAGCAAATCCGCGGCCTGCTCGGGCAAGCGGTCGCCCAAGCCAAAGTCGACCCAGGCAAGGTGACCGTCCGCCGCCTCAACCACACGGAATACAACAATACCATCCGCGACCTTTGCTATATCGAAGGTAACTTCTCCGTCGACTTCCCCGCCGATGATACGGGCTACGGCTTCGACAATATCGGCGATGTGCTCACGTTCTCCCCCGTCCACTTGGAGCGCTTCATCGCCTCAGCCAAGGTCATCGCGGAACGCGTCATGCCGACGGCGGAGCAGAAGCTCGATGTGCTCAATGTTGATGGGTATAATATGTTCCCGCGGGGTCGCTCCGAGGACCAGATGCGGATTTTCAACGATGCGACGTTGTCCGCCACTTTCGACGCCCCACGCGAGGGCGAATATATCTTCCGCGCCCACTTAGTGGGTATCGGCAATCCCGGCGATCAAGCGGCCGTCGTTAACCTCGTGGTGGATGGGAAGACCGTCGGCACGCAGTCGCTCAAGGTGAAGACCAGCCGCGGTGCCGAGAAGGTCGACATGAAGGTGAAGTTGACAGCTGGTAAACACACGCTCGCTGTGACGTGGGCCAACCCTCCGCCCGACTTCAAGTCAGGCAGCCGTCGCCTTGGGACGTATCGTTATCAATTGCTCGGCCCCACCGACACACGCACCGATTTGCAGCGGAAGTTGGCGACGTTCGCCGAGGGCAAGAAGGGCGATGACCGGGCCCGCGCCATGGTGAATCTTTTCGTGAGCCGCTCTTTCCGCCGGCCCGCCACCGCCACGGAAATTCAGCGTTATACCAAGGTGTTTATGACTGCCGAGGCCACTGGTGGGTCTTGGGAGGCCGGAGCCCAAGCGATGATTTCCGTCGTGCTGGCCTCGCCGAAATTCGTCTTCCGGATTGAACAGGATGACCAGCCCTTCGCGAAAGATGCCCACCCGATTGCGGAGTTTGCCCTCGCCTCGCGCTTGAGTTATTTCCTGTGGGGCTCGATGCCTGATGAGGAGTTATTCGCCCTCGCTAACGCGGGCAAACTTTCCGCCAACCTCGAGGCCCAGACGAAGCGCCTCCTTAAAGACAAGCGTTCCCAGTACCTGGTGTCGGGCTTCGCACTCCAGTGGCTCCAGACGCGCCGCTTGTCCCTGGTGACGCCCGATACCAAGCAGTTCCCAGAATTCGATGACGCGCTGCGCACTTCGATGGTCAAGGAGACGGAGTTGTTCCTGTCGGAAATCGTGCGCGAAGATCGTAGCGTGTTCGATATCATCGACGCCGACTTCACTTACCTCGATCAGCCGCTCGCCGAGTTGTATAAGGTGCCTAATGTGGAGTCGCGCCGCGCCGGCGATTTCGTCCGCGTGACGTTGCCCAAGGGCGAACGGGGCGGCGTCCTCACGCAGGCGAGTATCCTCACGGCGACGTCCAACCCCGACCGGACTTCGCCCGTGAAACGCGGTAAGTGGATCCTCGAACAGATTCTCGGGACGCCCCCACCGCCCGCTCCCGAAGATGTACCGTCGCTCGAGGGCCAAAAGCAGCTCACCGGCAATCTCCGCCAACGGCTCGAACAACACCGCATTAATCCGGCCTGCGCTTCCTGCCATAATCGCATGGATGCCATCGGCTTCGCTTTCGAGAAGTTCGACGCCATCGGCCGGAGTCGTACCATGGACGAGGGCGTGCTCATTAATACGGCCGGCAAGCTGCCCGATGGGCGTACGTTTGCTGGCGCTTCCCAACTGAAGTCGGTTTTAAAGGCCGACAACGAGAAGTATATCCGGAATTTTTCCTCTAAACTGCTGATCTACGGCCTAGGCCGGGGGCTGGAGTTCTATGACGAGCCGACCCTCGATAAGATGGTGCTTTCAGTCCAAAAGGGCGAAAACCGCTTCTCCGCCGTCGTGATGGCCGTGGTCTTGAGCGAACCCTTCCGCCTCCGTCGCGGTATTTCGCAGGTTGAAAGCGTCCAGACCCCTCCTAAAAAGAAATAATCCTTTTCCGCCATGATACACGATAAAGTCCTCAGCCGCCGTACCGTCCTTAAGGGAATGGGCGTCACCCTCGCGCTGCCTTGGCTCGAGAAGATGGGCATGCAAACGAGCTGGGCCGCCGGCAACACGCCCATCGCCCAGGCCGCGCCGAACCGCATGGCCTACGTTTACATTCCGAATGGCGTCGTTCCCAGTGCCTGGCGCGTCGCGACGGAAGGGGCGCTCCCGGCTAAGCTGCCGCCGATTCTCGCGCCGCTGGCGGACTTGACCAAGGACTTCTCAATTCTCTCCGGCCTGACGGCCGACAAGGCGCGTGCCAACGGTGACGGCGGTGGCGACCACGCCCGTGCGATGGCCGCTTACTTGACCGGCGCCCAGCCGCGCAAGACCGACGGTGCTAATATCAAGGTCGGGGTTTCCGTCGACCAAATCGCCGCCGCTCGCATGGGCGACCGCACGCGCTTGGCCTCTCTTGAAGTCGGCGCCGATTCCAGCAAAATGGCCGGCGGTTGCGACTCCGGCTACAGCTGCATCTACGAGTCCAATATGTCCTGGCGCTCCTCCACCCAGCCGATGCCGAAGGAGGTCAGCCCTAAGCTAATCTTCGAGCGGCTGTTCGGTTCGGGTACCGACGTCGAACGCGCGCGCCGCGATGCCGAACGCAAGAGCGTACTCGACGCCGTGCGTGATGACTTCCGCGAATTAAACGTGCGCCTGGGCGCCGATGACCAGCGCAAGCTCGACGAATACTTCACCGCGGTTCGCGAAATGGAACAGCGTATCGCCAAGGCTGGCGCCTCGAATGCGCCCAAGCTCCCGGCGGGCGTCAAGGCCCCAGCTGGCATCCCGCAGAGCTACGAAGAACACCTCCGCCTCCTCGCGGACCTCGTCGTCCTGGCGTTTCAGACCGATACGACGCGCATCTCGACGTTCGTCTTCGCCAACGAAGGTAGCAACCGTTCGTACCCATTCATCAACGTGCGCGAGGGTCACCACAGCCTTTCCCACCACGGCAACGACCCGGCGAAGATGGCGAAGATTCAAGACATCAATGTCTTCCACACGACGCAGTTGGCCTACTTCCTCAATCGTTTGAAGTCGGTCAAGGAAGGCGACGGCACACTGCTCGACCACTCGATGATCGTCTACGGTTCGGGTAACGGCGACGGCAACCGCCACAACCACGATGACTTGCCTATCCTTCTCGCTGGCCGCGGTTGCGGTACGATCCGCCAGGGTCGTAGCATCCAGTACGGTAAGGAAACCCCATTGAACAACCTCTGGGTCTCCATGCTTAATCGTATGGACATCCGCGACGTCCAGTTCGGCGACAGCTCCGGCGAACTCAAGAAACTGGTCTAAGTGAGGTAGGGTTGGCACCCTTGTATCTGGTAGGGGCAGCACTGCGTGCTGCCCTAGTCCGCCCTCCTGCCTCTTTGGTAGGGGCGCGACTGCGTCGCGTCCGTTGTGCGGCGTCCTTCGGCCGCGCATCCTTCCCGGTCCCCGGTTCCCCCTTGCCTCCTGTCTCTAAGGTAGTGACCGCACCACGTGCTGCCCTAGTCTGCCTCTGGTAGGGTTGGCACTGCGTGCCAACCTAGCCACGCCCCTACCTTTTGTATGTGTGCCTCTGCCTCTGACTCTTACCTTTCCACTTTTGCACCGGCCATCGGCCGATTTGCACCTTTGCACCTGTCTCTCCTCCGTACTCCGTACTCCGCGTCTCCGCGCCCTAGATCATCCCCATTTCCTCCGCCACGCTGTCGACCTTATGCTCCACCAAGGCGAGCTTGGCGTGCAGGGCGGCGACTTCGTGTCCGAGTAGGGCGTTTTCGTCCCTGAGGGTTTTGAGTTCTTCGAGGATTTCTCCGATGAGATGATGGATGTTCATAGTTTATAAAGGGTTGGGGGTCGTGCGAAGGAGGCCCGCGGCCACTACACGAGGCGGCCGGAGGCGGGAAACCCGCGGGCGCATGAACGCCCGGCAGGGGAGGAGTCGACTGGTGGATTTATCGTGAAATCAACGCGTCTCTCCGCGGGGGGGACATATGTCCGCTCCGGGCTGGAAGATGCTGTTGCGCGTGTTCATCACGAGGCACCCATCCTCTGCGGCCGGGTTTTTGGGTCAACAAGAATGAAGTAGAATCCATTGCG
>CAMDWM010000119.1:0-4864 GCA_945878755.1 Akkermansia muciniphila | reverse complement strand
ACACTCTCCCCGGCATCCTTGATGTCATGGTGATGAAGGAGCTGGCCAAGCCCAAGGATGCCTTCGTGCTCGACCGGGGAGAATACGATAGGCCAGGCGCGAAGGTAGAACGAAAGCTCCCCGCGGCACTACCGCCCCTGCCCGCGGGTGAACCTAATAATCGCCTCGGCTTCGCCCGCTGGCTGGTGAGCGGCCAACACCCCTTGACCGCCCGCGTTTGGGTCAACCGTGCCTGGGAAAACTTCTTCGGCACCGGCTTGGTGAAGACCTCCGAGAACTTTGGCTCGCAAGCCGAATGGCCGAGCCACCCGGAACTACTGGACTGGCTCGCCGTGGACTTTGCGGAAAACGGCTGGGACATGAAGCGGATGCAGAAGCTCATCCTCATGAGCCAAGCTTATCGCCAAACCACGGTCGTGACACCCGAGAAACTGGAGAAGGACCCGGAGAATCGTTGGATCTCCCGCGGCCCACGTTTCCGACTCCCTGCCGAAACCATCCGGGACCAAGCCCTCGCCGTGAGTGGCCTGCTCGTGCCTAAAGTCGGTGGCGTCAGCGTGAAGCCCTACATGCCAGAAGCTGTCTGGGACGAAACCAGCGTTTACGGAGATATGCGTAACTACAAGGCCGACACGGGCGAAGGCCTCTACCGCCGATCGCTATACACTATTTGGAAACGCACGGCGGCCCCACCCTCGATGCTACTCTTCGACTCGGCTACCCGCGAGTTCTGCACCGTGAAGCGCTTCCGCAGTAACACCCCCATGCAGGCGCTCTCGCTCCTGAACGAAGTCACCTTCGTGGAAGCCTCGCGTAAGTTAGCCGAGCTCACCCTGCGCCAACCTGGGACCACTGACCAACGCTTAGCTTGGGCCTTCCAGCGCGTCACTAGCCGTCCCGGCACGCCCGCTGAACTCGCGGTCTTGCGTAAGGGACTTGACCGACGCGTCACGGCTTATGCGGCCGACTTACCAGCGGCCAAGAAGCTCCTCGCCATTGGCCAGAGCGCCGCACCGACCGACCTTGATCCAGCTCAACTAGCTGCTTGGACCGTCACCACCAACGTGCTGCTTAACCTCGACGAAACCGTTACCCGCGAATGAACTGCAACGACCGCGACTTTCTCGGCCTTAACCCTGCCGACCGGCTGGCCCTCTCCCGCCGCACCTTCCTGAAACAGTCTGCGGGCGGCATCGGCCTCGCTGCCCTCGGCTCGATTCTGGGCCCGTCGGCCTTCGCCGGCAAACCCGAGGTCACGGGCTTCCCGAACTTCAAGCCGAAGGCTAAGAAGATCATCTACCTCTTTCAGTCAGGGGCACCGTCGCAGATGGACCTCTTCGACCCGAAGCCAGGGATGGCGAAGTTCCGCGCCCAGGATCTACCCGCGTCCATCCGTCAGGGCCAACGCCTGACCACGATGACCTCAGGGCAGAAGACTTTTCCGGTCGCCCCTTCCATCTTTAATTTCAAGCAGCATGGCCAGTCAGGCATGTGGTTTAGTGAGGTCATGCCACACATTGCCAGCAAGGCCGACGAATGGTGCATGGTGCGCTCGATGTTCACCGAGGCCATCAACCACGACCCCGCCATCACCTTCATGCAGACCGGCAGCCAGTTGGCCGGACGTCCTTCCATCGGCTCCTGGGCCAGCTACGGTCTGGGTAGCGAGAATGATAACCTCCCCAATTACGTCGTCATGTCTTCGTTCGGCAGTGGCCGCCCAGACGACCAACCGCTGTATGACCGCCTGTGGGGCGCCGGCTTCTTACCTTCGAAGCACCAAGGGGTGAAGTTCCGAAATAAAGGTGAACGTGTGCTCTACCTTAAGGACCCAGAGGGCATGAGCCGGGACATCCGTCGCGAATCGCTCGATGAAATTTCCGCACTGAACCAGCAACGCCATGGCGTCTTAGGTGACCCTGAAATCCAGACCCGTATCGCTCAGTACGAACTCGCGTTCCGGATGCAGACGAGCGTGCCAGACCTACTCGATTTCTCCAAGGAACCGCAACACGTGCTCGACCTCTATGGTCCCGATGTGAAGCGCCCGGGTTCCTACGCCTCGAACTGCTTACTCGCTCGCCGCCTCTGTGAGCGCGACGTCCGCTTCGTGCAACTCTTCCACATGGGTTGGGACCACCACGGCGGCTTACCGAAAGCCCTCAAGGGCCAGTGTGCCGACACGGATCATGCGACGGCTGGACTGCTCACTGACCTCAAGCAGCGAGGGCTCCTCGACGACACCCTCATCGTCTGGGGCGGCGAATTCGGGCGCACCATCTACTCGCAAGGCGCCCTGACCGAGACCAGCTACGGTCGCGATCACCATCCCCGTTGCTTCACCGTACTCATGGCCGGGGCCGGTGTGAAGAAAGGTTACGTTCACGGCGAGACCGACGACTTCTGCTATAATATCGTGAAGGACCCGGTGCACGTGCACGACCTCAACGCGACCATCATGCACCTCATGGGCGTGGAACACACCCGCCTAACGTACCGCTACCAAGGCCGCGACTTCCGCCTCACCGACATTCACGGCGAATTAGTGAAAAAGGTATTGGCGTAAGCAACTGAGTGTCGGAATCGATGGATAGTTGATGACGAGGAAGCGATGCTAACCTGTCCTCCGTACTCTGTACTCTGTACTCTGTACTCTGTACTCTGCCCATCCCCTCACTTCCCCATCTGCTCCCGGTAGAGCACCTTAAAGGAGTTTTCGGCGGGTCCTTTAACCCCTTCATTGACCATCATCGGGCGGACCTCTTTCCACCAGGCATCATGCTTGGCAGCGAGTTCGACGACGACCTCGGGGTGCTGGGCGGCGATATCGGTGGTCTCACCATAGTCCGCGTTAAGATCGAAGAGCTGCCAGATCGGCTTGACGGGCGCTGACACGGCCGGCTCGCCTTTCGCGGCCGCCTTAGCCTTGCCCTTCCCCGCGGCCTGGCCGTTACCAGCGGCGACGAGGTGCCAGCGGGCGGTACGCACACTGGTGTTGGCGTAGCGACCGACCTCCGGATCGGCTCCGTTCCAGCGACCGACGTGGGTGAAGAGCGTTCGGTCCGGCCAAGCGACCTGCTGGCCGGCCTTGGCCGTCAGCAACGGCAGCAAGCTACGCCCTTCCATCTGCACCTGCATGGTCGCGGAGGCGGGTGTCCCGGTGAGCTCGAGGATAGTCGGGGCGACATCGATGTGCGCGGCGAGGGCCTTGACATCGCTCGGCTGGAAGCGTCCTGGCAGACGCCAGAAGGATATGGCCCGGATGCCGCCCATGAACGCTGTCCCCTTCTGTGCCCGCATCCCGGCGTTGAAGACCTTAGTGCCCGCGGTGCCTCCGTTGTCGTTCATGAAGACTACTAGGGTGTCCTGGGCCAGGCCAAGGGCCTCAATCTTCGCCAGAATTCGGCCGACGTTTTGGTCAATATTATGGAGCATGCCGAAGAAGTTTTCGGTGTCCTTCCCGAGCCCCTTGCCTTCATAGAGGGCAGCGTCCTCGGGCTTGGCGTTATAAGGCCCGTGCGGTGCATTGGTGGCCACCCAGGCGAGGAAAGGCCGCTTGGCGGCGGCTTCGCCTTCGATCCACCGGGTTGCCTGAGCGAAGAACTCATCGGTGCAGTAGCCGGCGGTCTTCACGAACTTACCATTATGCAGAATCGTTGGCCCGTAATAGGAATTCTTCGGCACGTCACCACAACTCCCCGCATAACTCTGACCGATGCCACCCGCGCCATGAATAAACACTTCGCTAAAGCCGCGCTGGTTGGGCTGATACTGGGCCTCATCGCCGAGGTGCCATTTGCCGAAGATACCGGTTCGGTAGCCGGCCTTCTGTAGCTGCTCAGCCAAGGTCGCCGCCCCCAGGGCTAGCCGTTCGCGCTCAAGGATCGTATGGGTGATGCCGTTCTTAAACTCATGCCGACCCGTGAGCAGCGCGCTGCGCGTCGGGGCGCAAGTCGGCGAGACTTGGAAGTCAACAAGCCGCACACTCTCTGCGCGAAGGCGATCGAGGTTAGGCGTCTTGAGGACCGGGTTACCATGGGCGGAAAGGTCGCCATAGCCCTGGTCGTCGGTCAAAATAAACAAGATATTCGGCTGCGTCGGTCCAGCCAGCAGACAAACACAGGAAAGGAAAAGCCAAGAGAAGCAGCGCATCGGGGTAAGTCCAAGTTAGCCGACCCCTCGGGCGATTCCAGAACGAACTTCGGCCCTTGGCTGGACGGTCTATCTTTTCTTGGCAGTTCACGAGGGGCGGTACCTTCCCTCTTGCTCGCTCGTATCGGCTAGCCTTACGGAGGCTATGTGGTCGTCTGAGCCGTTTCTATACGACGGCGGGCGACCAACCCGCTGACGGCTTAATGGCCCGAGCCATATATTCTTATAAGAAAAATGGGTAATTGAGACTCCCGTACCCAGCCGCCATACTGATGAAACTATGAACCCGCTCGCCCTCTTCGCAGCCCTCGCCGCGGAACCTAACTATGCAGTCACGGATCCGCTCAGCTTCATTGAATACGGCATCTACTTCGTCGCTGCGCTCGCCATCACCCTCTGGGTCGGGCGGACCCTCTTCCGCAGCGGCCGTGCCTTCCTGGTCGAGGCGTTTCACGGCAATGCGGCCATGGCCGACTCGGTTAATAATCTCCTTATCATCGGCTTCTACCTCGTGAACTTTGGCTTCATGCTGCTCTTCCTTTCGACGGGAACGCCCCCAGAGCGTGGCCTCACCGTGGCCGAGCACCTCAGCTGGAAGCTCGGCGTGGTTGTAATCGTCCTTGGCGTGATGCACTTGATTAACCTCATCGTCCTGAACGGCCTCCGGAACCGTGGCTTGAGCAGCACGCCGCCGCCCATCCATAAGGCCTAA
>CAMDWM010000118.1:0-4868 GCA_945878755.1 Akkermansia muciniphila | reverse complement strand
CCTGCACAATCCGCTTGAGCGACTGGGCAACTCGGCCGACAGTCATCGCCCATGAGCGCGGATAAAAAAGCCAGCCCTGCCTCCGGCAAGGAGTCCTTTGAAGTCGAGATGGCGAAGCTCGAGCAGCTCGTCGACTCGCTGGAGTCCGGTACGGTCTCCCTCGATGAATTGGTCGCCAAGTATGAAGAGGGTATGCGTCTCCTGAAGTCCTGTCAGTCCAGCCTGCAGGCCGCTGAACTGCGCATCGAGCAGTTGGGCAAGAAGTCGGCCGACTCCGAGCAGGGCTAAGCGATGGCGTTGCTACCTCAAATCCGCGGCCCGCAGGACGTGCAGGCGTTGGCGCCGGCCCAGTTGCCCTTGCTCGCGCAAGAAATCCGCGAGCGCCTGATCGCTGTCACGGCGAAAAACGGCGGCCACGTGGGCCCTAATCTCGGGGTCGTCGAGCTGTCCATCGCTCTCCACCGCGTCTTTAATACGCCCCAGGATAAGTTTGTCTTCGATGTCTCCCACCAGGGCTACGTCCACAAGTTACTGACCGGCCGGAATGGTGCGGACTTCGACGGCATTCGCACCACGGGCGGCTTGTCGGGCTTCCTGAATCGGGAGGAGAGTTTACACGACGTCTTCGGTGCAGGCCATGCGGGGACGGCTTTGTCCGCCGCCGTCGGCTTGGCCAATGCCCGCGACCGCCTCGGCGAAGACGCCCACGTGGTCGCGCTGATCGGTGACGCGGCCCTCACCTGTGGCGTCACGATGGAAGCGCTCAATAACGCCGCGAACTCGACGAAGCGCTTGGTCATTATCCTGAACGACAACGAGTGGTCGATTGACCGGAACGTCGGGGCGATTGCCGAGATCCTCAATAAACTGATTGTCACGCGCTCCTACAACCAATCGCAGCAAGGCTTAAAGCGCCTTTTGGGCCGGTCGCGCGTCGGCACTAAGCTTTTAAACTTCGGTCGCAGCTTTAAGCGCCACGTCAAGAATTGGTACACGCGCAATTCGTCGCTCTTCGAGCAGTACGGTATCCGTTACATTGGGCCCATCGACGGGCACGACCTCCCGACAGTCGAAAAGTACCTGCGCTTCTGTAAGGAAGCGAAGGGTCCGGTGCTGCTGCACGTGCGCACCGAAAAGGGTCGGGGTCTCGGCGCTGCGCTCCAGAATCCCGAGAAATTTCACGGTACGGGCGCGTTCGATCCGGAGACTGGCGATAGCCTAGCCACCGGTAAGCCCGGCGCGCCCAAGGCGTGGCAGGATGTCTTTGGTGCCTTGTTGGTCCGTGAGGCCAAGGCCGATGCCAAGGTTGTCGGTATCACCGCCGCGATGCCTTCCGGCACCGGGCTAAGCCAACTCAAGCAGGCGTTGCCAGGGCAGTATCACGATGTCGGTATCGCCGAGGAACACGCGACCCTTTTCGCCGCTGGTTTAGCCGCGCGCGACGTCCGTCCCGTCTGCGCCATCTACTCCACGTTCCTGCAACGCGCCTACGATATGGTCATCCATGACGTCTGCCTGCAGCGCTTGCCGGTGACGTTTTGCATGGACCGCGCGGGCGTCTCCCCGAGCGATGGCCCGACGCACCACGGTCTCTTCGATATCGCCTACCTGCGCTGCGTTCCCAACGTCACGCTCATGCAACCGAAGGACGAGGATGAGCTCTCCGACATGTTGCACACCGCGCTGCAGTCCGGCGCCCCGATGTTCATTCGTTATCCGCGCGGCCCGGCCGCCGGTAAGGCGATTAAGGCTCAGCCCACGCTGATTCCGCTGGGCAAGGCCGAGGTGCTGCAGGCTGGCATCGATGTCCAGTTGTGGGCGCTCGGTGCCATGGTGCCCGAAGCCCAGGTGCTTGCTGAGAAGTTGGCGGCGGAGACCGGTTTATCGGTGGGGGTGGTCAACGCGCGTTTCGCTAAGCCCATCGACGCGACCTTACTTATCACCCAAGCCCAGACGGCTAAACTCATCGTGACGCTGGAAGATGGCGCTGTCACGGGCGGCTTCGGGACGGGTGTACTCGAGACGCTCGCCGAACACGGCGTGCGGACCCCGATCGTTCGCCTCGGTTGGCCGGATCATTTCGTCGGCCACGCGAGCGATGTGAAGACCCTCCGTGCGGCGAACGGCCTCGCGCCCGAGCAGATGCTCGCAACGGTTAAGGCAGCGCTGAAGTAGGCGTTGAGGTAGGGGCGCCACTGCGTGGCGTCCGTTCGCCTTAGCGCGTGCGAGTCGCCGGCAAGGTCCCCGTTCATCCTGAAGTCTGTCCGCCCACGGACGCGACGTAGTCGCGCCCCTACCTTCGGGCTGGGGGATTCCCTGTATCGATGAACGTCATAAATCGTAAATAAATTCGCAATGAGTCTACCCGAAAGAAAATGGCTGTATCATGGCCGGCCATCCTGGGTTGATGGTGAAGATCCGATATTCCTTACCTTTTGCGGAAAACCGAGAGGGCTTAATCAGTTCGCACATCCAGACAGATGGCAGTCCGTCTCTGCCGCTGCAGATCATCTTTCCGGCATACACTTATGTGTTCCTTTGATACTTTTGGCTATGCCCGACCATTTACATATGATTGTGATGATTCCGTCTCGCTTGCCGATCGCAACATTCGTTGCCCGATTCAAGCGCGCTGCCGGATACGGTTTGGACATTCATTGGCAACGGGGTGCCTTTGATCATCGGATTCGCAACGATGACAGCTTTCGAGAGAAGTTGGCATATGTCATCGCTAACCCCCTGCGTGCTGGGCTGGTCTCGTCCGCTGAACTCTGGCCTTACGTCAAGCGATGGCCATAAGGTAGGGGCGCCACTGCGTGGCGTCCGTTCGCCTTAGCACGTGCGAGTCGCTAGGCAAGGTCACCGAACCTCCGGAAGTCTGTCCGCCCACGGACGCGACGCAGTCGCGCCCCTACCTGTTGCCTTCAGCCAATTAGCGCGTGCGAGTCGCCGGGCACAGTCCCCGTTCATCCTGAGGTCTGTCCGCCCACGGACGCGACGCAGTCGCGCCCCTACCCATTGAGGAACCGAACGCCGTTTTAAAATTCGTAGCCGAAGAGCAAGCGCCCTTCGTAGGGCGATTTCTTCGTCACGTTCAGGTCACCTTTATTCGCCGGGGTGGCTGTCACCTGCGCGAGGGCGGTGAATCGGACGAAGAAGCCGTCGCGCTGATAGCGGACGCACGGGCCGGCGAGGAGCGCGGTGTATTGGTGATTGTTTAGTTCACTCCACTCGGCCTCGAGGATCGCCTCAGCCCCCACGTACCAGCTCGCGCCGACCGCCCGGGCTAATCCTTGAGTGAGCTTTAGTTTGACGGTGTCGGCGTGCGTGGCGGTTTCGTGCTCGAGTTCGCCGATGATGTTAGCCGCATAGACCCATTCGTCGTTCGCACCGAAGTTATGCTGGAGGAGGAGTTTAGTCTCGAGCTTGAGCTGGTCGCGATGGGCGCCGTTCTTGGAGCTCACCTGCGAGTAGCCAGGCTCGATGTAGAGCGCCACGCCCCAATCTTGAGTGTCTGGGTTGGAGAGCATCCGCTTGTAGGCGATTTGGAAGCCGTCGAAGAGTAGACCGTCGCGGGCGGTGCGCTCGAGGTAGCGCGAGTTCACGTACACCGCGAGTTGTTCGTTCGGCGAAATCCCCCATTCGACTTCGGTCTTCAGGTCGAAGCCGCGGTAGCGCGCGTCGTAGCCGTTGCCGAGGTCGCGGCCGAAGCGCCCGGTCACCCACTGGACGATTTCGACCTGCCCGGGCTTGATGGTTTCCGCTAAGTAAGAGTAGCCAAAAGGATTGTCACAACCCCAGGCCGAGCTGGCGGCGAGGGTTAAGAGGGAGAGGAACTTGGGGGCGTTCATGGGTGGAGACCTCGACTTAATGAGAATGAATCTCACCTGTCAAAGATGAAACTGAGTCTCATTCTCATCTCATTCGCATCTCGGCATGAAAGGTTGAATACTGGACGGTCTTGGGGACTTTATTAAGCCCGCTCATGCCGCTTTGTATCGTCATCCCCGCCAGGAATGAAGCGACCCGCCTGGGGGCTGGCTTGGCGGTTTTGGCGGAGAGCCTCCGCGCCCAAGGGCTGACGGATACCCAGGTCATCGTCTCCGACAACGGATCGACGGATACGACCCGGTCGGTTGCTGAGGCCCACGCCGCTCTTTTCGCCCGTCCGCTTATCTATCTGCGTGCGGCGGAAACTGGCGACAAGGGATTGGCGATCCGTCGGGGTTGGGAATCCGCTCCGGCTGATTGTGAAGTGCTCGCGTATTGCGATGCCGATATGGCCACCAATCCGCGCGCCCTCGGCACAGGTTATGCCTTAATCCGCGCCGGGAGCTGCGACGCGATCGCTGGCTCGCGTTGGCACGATGACTCGGAAGTGCGCGGTCGCTCGCTGGCCCGATCGTTCGTTTCCAGTCTCCTGTCCTTCTTTTGGCGTTGGTTGCCCGGCGCTAGGGTCACCGATCCCGGTTGCGGCCTGAAGCTCGTACGTCGGGCTAGTTATGAATCGCTGATCTTACCGGAGGAGGCCCGTGGTTTTTCTTTCGGCGCGGAAGTGCTCGTTCGCTTAGCCCGCGCCGGCGGTCGTCTCCGGGAAATCCCTGTCGTCTGGACCGATGATGATGCCGGCCGAATTCGCCTCGGTAAAACGGGGCGTGAATACGCGGCGACTTGGTGGCGCCTACTGCGCTGCTAAGAGCTTAAGCGCGGCGCCGATCGGGCGGACGTGCCTTCGGCTGGCGTTCGTCGTAGAGACGGAAGTCCACTTGGCGCTTGAAGCGGTCGACGCGGTCAACGGTGACTTGAATCGTGCCGCCAGCCATGAAGACGCGACCGGTGCGGCTGCCGCGCATTGCGGTACCAGCATC
>CAMDWM010000117.1:0-4875 GCA_945878755.1 Akkermansia muciniphila | reverse complement strand
ACGCTTCTCGCCTTGGCCGCGGGGCTTTGGATTCGTTGAGCCGCATGAACTCATCCTGGGCAGTGGGCTTCCACGCGGAACGGGCCTGCGGGCCTTGGGCTGCCTCGGCCTTGGCTTGGGCGCGCAGGTAGTTTTCCATCATCCGTTCGACCTCTTCGAATAGCCCTAGCAGCCGGCGGGCTTCGCGCTCGGGGAGGAGTCCGGAGATTTCAGCGGTTTTGAGCCGGGTGTAGAGTGCGAGTGCCCGACCATCGTTGAGGCTCCAGAGCTCAAACCCTGTTTCCATATTCAAGTAGCTGTCTCCGAGGGAGGCCGCTCGCTGGATGGCTTCCTCGGCGATGGCTTCGAGGCAACGCTGGGCCCCGCCTTGGGCGGTTTGCGCGAGCTTGAGGATTTCGGCGGCGAGCTGGACGCTGCGCTGCCACGTGACGAAGGTGTTGAGTCGAGGGGATTCCATAAGGCATCCATTCACCGCACGAAGCGGTCTGCCTGCAAGCGCACGACCGTGAGGCTCATTCCATTGGGTGAACACTCGGTGAGCCTCTGGGGTTTCCCCACTCCTCTGCATTATCCGTAAACTAAACGGGCCGCACTTGCGTGCGGCCCGGGCTATGGCAGCCAACAACGAATCTTTATTCAGCGGTGACGCCTTCGCCGGTACCGGCGCCGAGCGTCATGCCACCGACGACTTGGACCTTCTCGAGGATGATCTTCTGGAGCTCTTCGAGCACCTTCGGGTTCTTCATGAGGTAGTCCTTGGCCGCTTCGCGACCTTGGCCGATGAGCTGGCCGTTATAAGCGATCCACGCACCCTTCTTTTCGAGGATCTTGTGTTCGATACCCATGTCGAGGACCGAGCCCGTACGGGAGATGCCTTCGGTGTACATGATGTCGAACTCGCACTCGGTGAACGGAGGGGCGACCTTGTTCTTCACGACCTTCACCTTGGTACGGTTACCGATCACCTTGCCGGAAGGCTCCTTGATCTGGCCGATACGGCGGATGTCGATGCGAACGGAAGAGAAGAACTTGAGGGCGCGGCCACCAGGGGTGGTTTCCGGGCTCCCGAACATCACGCCGATTTTTTCACGAATCTGGTTGGTGAAGATCACCACGCAGTTGGTGCGGCTGATAGCAGCGGTGAGGCGACGCATGGCCTGGCTCATCATACGGGCTTGGACGCCCATGGTGGAGTCGCCCATCTGACCTTCGAGCTCCTGCTTGGAGACGAGGGCGGCGACGGAGTCGATGACGATGACATCGATGGCGCCGGAGCGGATGAGGGTTTCGGCGATGTTGAGGGCGTCTTCACCCGATTCGGGCTGGGAGACCAGGAGGTTGTCTAGGTCAACGCCGACAATCTTGGAGTAGCGGGGGTCGAGGGCGTGCTCGACGTCCACGAAGACCGCATTGCCGCCTTGGCGCTGAATTTCGGCGATGATGGAGAGACAGAGGGTCGTCTTGCCAGAGGACTCTGGGCCGAAGATCTCGACGATACGACCGCGAGGGAGGCCGCCGACGCCCAGGGCGAGGTCGATGGCGACGGAGCCGGTCGAGACGGTGGAGACCGTCATCTTGGTTGCGTCGCCCATGCGCATGAGCGTGCCGTCCCCGTATTGCTTGTTGATGGCGGAGAGGGCGAGGTCGAGCGTCTTGCGCTCGGAGGACTGCGTGGCCGCTTTTTCTTTGGCTGTGGCGTCGGTCTTGGAGATGGACATGGGCGTGAGGTGGGTGAGAACGCCAAACTGCCCGCTTGGGAGGCCCTTGCAAGTAAAATGAACAAATGTTCACTACTTTCTTCCACCCCCCTGGTGACAGGGGTTAAAAGCTAAATAAACCACCTAGCCAGTCGAAAAAGCCCGGTTCTTCGGCTGGTTTTGAGCCTTTTTGTGCCGACTTGGGGGCGGCTGCCACGGGGGCGACCCGGGCGGGAAGGGCATGAAGCTTGGCTTTTTCTACTTCCAACAAGGCGAGGCGGGCGAGCCCTTGGGCCATGAGACGGGCCGCCATCTGATCCCGGACGCGCTGGGCGGCCTTCGCCCCTTGGGGGCTGTCGCAACCGAGGACCACGGCGATGACCCGGGCTTCGCCTTCGCGCGCGGTCGTGATCATCGAGGCGTCGGCCGCCACGGTCCAGCCCGTCTTGAGCCCGTCGCATCCTTTGAAGGAGCTCGAGAGGCGGTTGTGGTTCACCAAGTTCACGGACTTAGGCCCCGGCCGGAAGGTGTAAGTCTTGGCGGAGGTGAACTTCAGCGCGGCTGGCATCTTGCAGAGCACGACGCTTAACTTGGCGAGGTCCCGGGCGCTCGTGGTGTCGTGCGGTCCTTTCCCGTAGGTAAGCCCGTTGGGAGTGACAAAGCGGGTCCGCGTCATCCCGAGTTCAGCGGCCCGCGTATTCATACGGATCACGAAAGCGGGCACACTGCCGGCTCGGTTAATCGCGAGCGCGACGGCGGCATCGTTCGCCGACTGTAGCATGAGGGCATAGAGCAGGGCCTCGGCGGTGAAGGTCTCGCCCGCGGCGAGCCAGACCATCGAGCCGCCGGTGCCGACCGATGCCTTGGTGATAGTGATCGGGGTGTAAAGCGAGGTCTTGCCGGCCTGGATGTCCTCGAGGACGAGAAGCATCGTCATCAGCTTGGTGACGCTGGCGGGGTGGCCAGGCCAGTCCGCCTTGCTTTCGGAGAGGACTGCGCCCGTGGCAGCGTCCACGCAGATCGTACCGTTATAGGTAGCGCCGACCTCAGAAACCGCAGCGACGCTCGTCCTCGGCAATAGTCCAAGGAAAAGGGTGGCGAGAATCAGCCGGCGCACGTCAGCATTGGTCGGTGAGCCCGGTTTTTCGGCACGACCAATTGCATAATATTTTAGGGCCGCTAGCGTCGCCACACGATGATCGTCTTCCTCTTGCGACATGCCGATGCGGTGCCTGGCGAACCAGATGAGGGGCGCCTGCTCTCGGCCAAGGGTCGGCGGCAATCCGCCCGCGTCGGTCGCCAACTAGGTCTGGAGGTCTGGTCGTTAGTCCGTGCCATCGAGCATAGCCCGTTGCTGCGCTCGGTGGAGACGGCTCAGCTAGTTAAGTCAGCGGCGAAGGTGCGCCAGCCGTTGCAGGTATTGGCCGGCTTGGAGCCAGAGGCCGATGCACGGGTGACGGCAGCGCAACTTGCCCGCTCCCGCAGCGCACGTCTCTTTGTCGGACATAACCCGCATTTGGCGTCATTGGTTGGGTTGCTCTTGGGCTTGCGCGATGGGGCGGAGGGTATCCATTTCCGCAAAGCCGCTTGGGTGTCCTTGGAGCGGTTGGCCAGCCCGACAGCTCGGAAGCCCTATGGGACTTGGCGCTTAAAGAGTCTGGTGCCGCCGCCCGCTGGGAAATGACACGCCTCCGTCTTGACTGTCCGCGGACGCCCAGCGACTCTGCCCTGTGAGCGAACCGCGCCGTCATCGCCTAATCTGGGCCGCCGTAGGCTGCGTCCATTTAGCGGCTTTGGCCGGGGTGGCTGCGAGTGGGTCTTGGCACTCGAGCGGAGCGGAAGCTCCTGCCGGCGGCTTAATTTTAGTCCGACTCGATGCCGAGCCCTTAGGCCTATCGGGAGAAGTAAAGCAAGGGTTGGCCTTGGGCGGAGGCTCGCGCGCCGTCTTAACGGAGGCAGCGGCGATCACCCACTCGGCCGTGCCCGTGGTCATCGAAAGTAAGGTTGCCCTGGCTTTACCTGTTTCGGCGTTGGCCTCTTCCAGCCCCGGCACCGCAGCACCCACCGAAGAGCCCGCCCCCCTCTTCGTGCCGCCGCAGTTCCGCGTGCGGACGGAGCCGGCCTATCCCGAGCGCGCCCGTCGTGCCGGCGTGGAAGGTCGCGTCACGGTGCGCTTACACATTTCAGCCTCAGGCGAAGTCCTCACGGCACAAATCGCCGCGAGCTCCGGAAGTGACTCCTTGGATGCGGCGGCCCTCCAAGCGGCCCAATCGTCGCGGTTCACGCCCGCCCGTGTCGGGGACGGTTTCATTCCTTCGGATGCCACGGCGACCTACCGCTTCGAATTAAAATGAAAGTGCTCACCTGCATCCTCGCCTCGGCGACCTTGGTGGCGAACGCGGCGGCGTTGCCCGACAAAGATGCCCAGGTGGTGGTGGCGCAGGCGACCGCCTATCGAGACGCCGCCGCCAAGGGCGATGCCGATAAGTTCCTGCAACTGACCCACCCGGCTGTATTCACGTTGTTTGGCGGTAAGGAGCCCTTCGAAGCGGCCACGCGGCTCGCGTTGAAGTCTTTGGCCGGTACGAACGTAATCGAGAAGGTTACCTTTGGCGTGCCCACCGAGCTCCACGTCGCGGGCCAGGAAGAAATCTGTTTCGTGCCGTTCGTGCAAGTCGCTCGGGCGGGCGATATCCGCATCCGCGTCGAGAGTTTCTTCATTGCGGTACGTCCGGTCGGGAAAGCCGACTGGAAGTTCATCGACGCTGCTGGGCTCCGCAAGCAACCCGAGGTGCTTCGACAGCTCTTCCCGGGACTTCCGGAAAAAGTCGTGACGCCTCCGAACAAGGTCGAGATCGTTAAATAGGCCAGCGCTAGGTAGGGGAGGAGGGTACGCACCAAGCAATCAGCGGGCTGGAACGTAACGCGGGTCAGAGCCGTCGAGCAAGCCCCCGAAGCGGCCCCAGTCACCGTCCTCTAGCTTGCGGTCCATCAGGATTTCCACGGTGGAATTATTTGAGCCGTGCTTGGGGTCGCGTCCGAAGTAGACCGACCATAACGGCCGACCGCTCGTAGGCAGCATGCCAAAGCGAATATCGCCGATGACGACGCCCGCTTCAAAAGCAGCGTAGGAGTTCCAGCCTTGGGTGAACTTGGAGAAGTCCGCGAAATCCTTGCC
>CAMDWM010000116.1:0-4891 GCA_945878755.1 Akkermansia muciniphila | reverse complement strand
AAACTCACCGTGCTCGACACGCGTCCTAACGGTGCTGCCAGTGCCCCCATTGACTTGATCAATGCCACGATTGCGTCTGGTTCGACCTTGGAAGTTCGTCTGGATGGCTTCCGTGAGCGTAACCTCGGTGCCCAGATTCAGGGCCTTAGCCTGACTTCACAGGGCACCTTGCAGATCACCAATACGACGAACAATAACTCCAACGTTTACCTCACGGCGGTCGCCTCCTTGGCCGCTGTCACCTTGGGTGATGCCGTCACCTTGCACCAGAACGGACAGAGCTCCATCGCTGGGGTCAATGGCTCGTCGGGGTCTAATCTAAACTTCAACACCGGCGGCGCCGTCACCATCAACCAGGCCATTAACACTAGCTTCGTCGGCACGGTCGCCGGGGTGGCTTCGCAGTTAACCCTGGTCGGTCCAGGCCGCGCTGGCTTCACGAATTCCGCTCTTTCTACGCAACTCGGCGCCAACATTACCTTGGCGGTCGGTTCGGGTGCGACGGCGGGACACCTCAAGATTGATTCGCGCTTCAACAACGCGACGGCCCTCACGCTCAACGCCGGGTCCTTGGCCGTTAATGTGGACCTTGCTTCCCCTACGACCTTTAACACCCCAATCACGGGTGTGGCGGGTGCCGTGAAATTCGTGAAGACGGGCCTAGGCACGCTCAACGCCAACCTCGGGGTCGTCGCTGACCCGATCTTCTCCGCTTACGAGATTGAGGCGGGCACGCTCTTGGTCACGCCGGTGGCCAACCAGATTCTCGGTGGCCGCAGCGTTTCGCTGATGGGTGGTAACCTTTCTATTCAGCAAGATGCCTCCGCGCCGATTTTGGGTACGTCAGGCTTCACCACCACCAGCGCTGGCATGCTGAACGTCCTAGGTGCAACGACTGGCCCCACGGGCATCTTGACCGTCACGGGTTCCTTCGCGGGCGGCCTTAGCCTGCAGTCGAGCGCCAACGTCGTCCTCGGTGCGTCCGGTACGAATGTCATTGCTGTCACGGGAGCCGTCACTGTCGGCGCGGGTAGCACTTTGGGTGGTCAGGCCATCATCGGTACCACGCTCGCTAACGCAAACTTCGTCAACAACGGCACCGTCGCGCCGGGCTACTCGCCTGGTATCGTCACGGTGAACGGCAACGTGACTAACACCGGTGCCTTCACCATGGAGCTCTCGGCCACGCTGGCTAACGGCACCTATAACGACCAAGTACTCTTCACGGGTACGGCTGACCTCAACAATGGCGGCACCGGCACGATCACCCTGACGCAGTTTGGTGTAGCCGCCCCGGCCTTTGGTCGACGCTTCGTCCTCTTTAAGGATACGCTCGTCCCAGATGCGGCCAGCTTCACTTCGTTGATCCCAGCCTCGCAGATCACCTCACAGGGCATCAGCCCGTTCCGCTACGTCCTCTCTTACCCGACGGATGCGAGCGGTAAGGTTGGCGAGTTGGCCGCCTATGTGGTTCGCGCTCCGGCCGATTACGACGCCTTCAAAGCGCCGGCTTCCCTCCTGGCTTCGGTCAAGTCCATCACGCAGGTGAACTCCGTCTTGCTGAATAACGGTGCGGACACGGTGCTCGGTACGGCCGATGACGTCTACCGTTCTACGCCGGCCGCGAGCTACAATGCGGTCGGTGGAGGTTTAGCTATCCTCAGCGACGTGGGCCTGCAGACGGCCCTCGACAACCTTACCCCGTACGGTGCCGCGGGTACCGTCACGGCCGCAGGCACGCTCTTCCAGCAGAACATCACCAACGCGGCGCGTCGCCTCGAGCTCCGTCGCTTTGACCGCTCCAGCCTAACGATTCTCTCCAACGAGTGGTACGTCGACACCATCGGCGGCAAGGCCACCGTGGGCGCCTCCGGCGAGCTCCAGAATAAGGCGACGACCTACGGTATCACCGCTGGTTACACCACGCAGGTCGGCGTCGATGGCGTCGCTGGCTTAGCCCTGACCGCTCAGCACTTCTCGCTCTCGAGTGACACCTCCACCAGTGCTTCGGGTAATGGATTCGCTGCCAATGCCTATGTCGGCACGGTCGCAATGCGTGGGCAACTCTCCCTCGATGCAGGCGTCTCCGTCTCGCACTTATCGTCAGAGATTACCCGCGACTCCGTGATTGGTTCTGGCAACACGAACGCGTCGTCCCCAAGCGCCTTGACCTATGGCGTGTGGGGTCGCCTCGGGACCGTCATCGCACTGAAGTCGGCCGATACCTTTATCACGCCTTTCATCGGCGTGCAGTATGCTTCGACCAAGTTATCGAGCATGGACGAATCCGGCCAGACCGACGCAATGGCGGTCACCTCTGGGTCAGTTTCGCAGGCTTCGGTGCGCGTGGGCACCGGCTTCCACCACGTGTGGGAAGAAGGCCGTGGCGATTGGCGCTACCGTCTGTCCATGGACATCGGCTACGTGAAGCAGCTCTCGGGTGAGTTTGGGGACTTCACGTCCACGAACGCGACGGGCATCAACACGACTTACACCTCCAGCTTGCGTGTGAGCGCCGGTTCGGGGTTCTATGTTAGCCCGTCCCTAAACTTCGGACCGGATGAGAATTCCACCTTCTCAATCGGTTTGACCTACGAGCAGGGTAACGGGAACTCGCTCGGCGTGAATGCGGGCTACCGTAAGCGCTTCTAAGAAATCGGCCCAAAACCCTAGAAATTTGGGGTGCGTCGTTCGGCGCACCCCTTTTTTGTGCCCTCGCCTAAAAACTTGACCAAGGGGTGCTGGTCCGTAAGTTCCGTCTCTCCACCGGAAGCCCCCTTCGTCTAGCCCGGTCCAGGACACCTCGTTTTCATTGAGGTAACTGGGGTTCGAATCCCCAAGGGGGCGCCAAGGTGGAAGTCTTTAGCCGGCCGAGGTCTCAATGACCACGGTGCGGCCTTCTTTGCGGGAAGTTTCCGCCGCAAAGGCCATGCGGTGGCTTTGAATCGAAACCTCTAGCGAGGTGCGCAGTGCGGACGCATCGGCTCCCGTCAGCTCAGCGTGGAGCGTGGCCATCAGCCCCGCGTCGCCACCGCCGTGGCCGGCATACCCGCCCGTGGGCGTCTCCACGGTGATTTTCTCTGCGGTTTGATTCCACCCGTGCGGCGTGAAGACCAAGTCGCAGCCCAAGTGCTTTTTGACGAAGGCGCCACCGCGCAGGACGCCTTTAGTCCCAAAAATCTCCAGCTGCCGGCCGTCGTCAAAAGCGGTCATCGTGAAGGTCGCGGTCACCTCGCCCGTAAATTTCAGCGCCAGCACCTGATGGTCGACGACGTCGTTATCGCAGCGGAAGGCGCAGCGTCCCCAGGGGCTCGTACGGAGCCACGTGAAGATTTCTTCGTCCGTGGCTTCCTTCGCGCGATCATAGACCATGCCCAGCCAGCGGCGGCCTTCGGGTTGGGCGTAGCGGTGCGCATCGTAAGGGCACTGGCTGGCCACGGGACACCCGTCGGTACAACGCGCGGGTGCGCCCGCCGGGGCGTGGGCCGCGGTGAATTGCGTCAGCGCGCCATGAGAGGAAACCGCTAAACAGGGCCGATTGATGAGCCAGGCCAAGAGATCCATGTCGTGGCAGCTCTTCGCTAAAATCATCGGCGAGGACTTGCTTTCGTTGGCCCAATGTCCGCGGACGAAGGAGTGCGCTTGATGCCAAGGTTGAACGCCCTCGATAAAGTTAGCGGTCACGATTTCACCGACGACCCCGCTGCGGAGGAGGCTTTCGACTTTGGCGTAGAAAGGCGTGTAGCGAAGGACGTGGCAGACGACGACGCGACGCCCGAGGCGCCGGGCGGCGGCCTGGACGGCGAGGACGTCTTCGAGCCGGTTGGCGATGGGCTTTTCCAGGAGTAGGTCGCAACCGAGTTCCATCGCGCGGATGGCGTGGTCTCGGTGCTGGGCGTCTTGCGTGCCGATGATGACGACGTCGGCTGGCTTGCCGGCCGCGAACATGGCCTCGGCTGAAGCGAAGCCCTGGAAGTCGGTCGGACGGTCGGATTTGCCGCGGATGAACTCGACGCGTCCTTCGACCGGGTCGGCCCCGGCCACGAGCGCAAAGCGGTCGGGCATCTCAGAGGCGATCCCTGCGTAGGTCCGAGCGCGGGATCCACAACCGCAGAAGGCCAGGGTAAGACGTCGCATGGGTGTAGCCAGATTTAGGCCGAGCCCAAAGGGGAGGCAAGGGTGGGTAGGGCAGGGGTATCTGGGCACTTTAACTCATTCTGGCAAAAAGCCCTTGCGTATGTTCAAAAAATATTGAAACATCAGCTGAGTCCCCCGCTCGGTCCGATGACGCCCCCTTCATCTAAACTATCTGCCCGCCGCAAGAGCCGGCCTTCCTTTGCGCCGTTGAGTGCCTATGAAGCTGAATTAGCCGAGTTTTTTGTCAGAATGGCGGGGATTTTAGGGGTCCCGCGTTCGGTCGCCGAGATCTATTCGTTGCTTTATGCGTCGCCTGCGGCGGTCGATTTCGACCAAATACAGGGTCGCCTAGGGATGAGTAAAGGCTCTGTCAGTCAAGGACTTAAGTTCCTAAGAGACCAAGGAATGGTCCTCTCGGTTAAGGCACCTGGCTCCCGCCGGGAGCGCTGGCAACCGACCCCCTCCTTGGCTGCGTCCTTGGTCACCCTGCTGCGCAGTCAGGTTTTACCCGCCTTGGAGCAATCGAGCCCCAGCCTCGACCGCATCGTCCAAGGCGCCCAGGGCACGCAAGCCTCGCCCGCGGTCATCGAACGGCTGACCCAGCTTCGCCGCTGGAACGCCCGCGCCCTCGAACTCTTTCCTTTGATGCTCCCTCCCCCGAGGGAGTCCTAAAGTTTTTGGCCGTTCACTCGGCTGACAGTCCATCTTCCCTCACGTGCGGCGACCATCGCCTCCACGTGCGGTAGCCTACCCG
>CAMDWM010000115.1:0-5092 GCA_945878755.1 Akkermansia muciniphila | reverse complement strand
CCAACGCACCCGACCCTTGCGACGCTCAGTTACCTGCGCCTGCATATTACCGCTGCCGAACTACCCGCGGCCTTACTAAGACTACGCGAACTTGGCTTCGCCGGACTCAACTTAACGGTGCCGCACAAGATCCAGGCGCTCACCCTCGTGGCCGAACTCTCGGACGAAGCCCGGCGCGCCGAATCGGTGAACACACTCGTGCCCACCGCAACGGGCTGGGCCGGCCACACCACGGATGGCCAAGGTTTCCTTGAAGCCCTCCGCGAGCACTCCGGTCACGGAATCTCGGGTCGTCCTGTCCGCCTGCTCGGCGCCGGTGGTGCGGCTCGCGCAGTCGCTGCTGCCTGCCTCGCCGCAGGGTGCAGCGAACTCCGCATCGTCAATCGCGATGTCGCTAAAGGCACGGCTCTCGCTACCGCCCTCGCCGACGCACGCGTCCGCGCTGGCGATAGCGCAAGCCTGCCCACAGATGCGGTCATCGTCAACTGCACCACGCTCGGGCTAAAACCCGGCGACACTTCACCCTTATCCGCCGAACTACTCCGCCCGGGTCAGTTCGTGTTCGATACGACCTACGGTGCCCACCGCTCGCAACTCCTGCAGGATGCCGCGGCGCGTGGCGTTGACGGCTGCGATGGCCGCTCGATGCTCCGCTGGCAAGGAGCGCTCGCCTTCCGCCTCTGGACGGGCATCATGCCTCCTGCCGCCCCGATGCGCGCCGCCCTCGGCGAGCCCCCCGCAACCCCATGACTCTCGTCGACGTCCAAATCTTCATCGCCTTGCATCCCGCGGTCTCCGCCATCTGTGCCGGGGCTGTGGGCGCCTGCATCGGAAGTTTCCTTAACGTCTGCATTCATCGCCTGCCCAAAGAAGAATCGGTCGTTACGCCCGCTTCCCGTTGCGCCTGCGGCCAACCGATTCCGTGGTGGCTAAACCTGCCGCTCTTCGGCTGGCTCGCCTTACGCGGCAAGGCCCGCTGCTGTGGGGCCTCGATTTCCGTTCGCTACCCGATTGTCGAGCTCCTCACGGCCGTCCTCTTTGCGGTGGCCATCCTGACCTTGCCTCCGCTCAAGGCAGCCATCGCCGCCGTCTTCCTGCCGCTGCTCATCGTCTTGGCTGGTTGCGACCTCGATGATATGATGGTCCCCGATGCCCCGAACCTAGCCCTCGTCGCCCTCGGCCTGCTTTTTTCCATTCTAGTCCCCTCCCTCCAGGGAGAAACCGGTAACTCGCTGGAAGTCATCAACCGCCTCCAAGCGGCCGGCGACTCGCTGATTGGTATCGCCGTGGGGACGGCCCTCGTCTGGTGGATCCGGACGATTGGGAGTATCCTGATGGGCCAAGAAGCCATGGGCGAGGCCGACATTATCCTCTGCGCAGGGGTCGGGGCCTTCTGCGGTTGGCAAGGGGCGGTCTTCTGCCTCTTTGGGGGAGCGGTCATCGGGGTGCTGCTCAAATTCCCGATGGTTATCGCAGTTTTCACCAAAAAAGAGACCGATAGCCACGTCCCGTTTGTACCTAGCCTAGCGATTGCGGGTGCTATTTGGTTCTTTCGCGGACCCGAATTGGTCGAAGCCTGGCACCTGTGGGTAACCGGCTGAGGTTTCTGGCTTGTCACCCCTTCCCCCCTCTCCCAAATAAACACACCCCCAACCATGAAGCAGCTCGCCCTTGCCACCCTCATCGCCTCCGCCGGTCTGGTCGGATGCAACACGTACGACACCGCGAACCACGGTAAGGCGGTCTCCCTCGAACCGAGCCACAATTTCCTCGGCATCGTCCGCACCGAGCCTGGTTCCTACTCGGCGAACAATAACGCTACGGTTCGCGTGAGCACTAACGAGTTCTACAGCCGCCGGACGTCCTCGGGTGACCGTATCGTCCTCCTCTGGGGTGCGGTTACGGTTACCGACTACTAAACCTCACAAGAGACCTTGCAGAAGCCCCGAAAACGGGGCTTCTTCGTTTCTAGGCAAAATGCACGACCCTGGCCGCAACGTCGCCCGACACCTCCGCGCCGCCGCCACCCAGACGCCGGACCTGACGGCTACGCTCTCGCCGCTGTCGGTGAGCCCCCAAGGGCGGGTCGTCCATGCGCAGAGTACGTTTCAGCAGCTCGACCAGGAAAGCGATGCGGCCGCACGGGTCTTCCACGCGCAAGGCATCGCCCAAGGTACGCGCGTCCTCCTAGCGGTCCGACCTGGCCATGACCTCATCGTCTGCATGTTTGGGCTGCTCAAGCTCGGTGCCGTCGCGGTGGCCATCGACCCTGGCATGGGCTTCCAGAGTTACCTGAACTGCGTCCGCCACGCCCGACCAACCGCGCTGGTCGCCGTGCGCACGGCTCACTGGCTTAGCCTCTTACCGTTCGCAGCCTTCCAGAGCCTCGAACACCGGGTCACCGTCGGCGGTCGCCACTGGCGCGCACAGCTTGGACAGTGCACGTCTTCGGACCCTCGGCCACTGGCCGCGATCTCCGCGCATGATCCTGCGGCGATCTTGTTTACATCTGGCTCGACGGGTGCGCCCAAGGGCGTCGCCTACACGCATGGAATGTTCGACGCCCAGATTGAGTTAGTCCGCTCAACCTATGGCATTCAGCCAGGCGAGGTAGATATGCCAATGCTGCCGATGTTCGCGCTATTTAATCCGGCGCTCGGCATGACGACGGTGACACCGCTTCTCAACCCGACCAAGCCAGCCTCTGCCGACCCGGCCCCCATCGTGGCGGCGCTCATTTCCGAGCGCGTAACGAATTCTTTCGGCTCCCCGGCCATCTGGGCGCGTATCGCCGATCACTGCGACCAAAGACGCCTCACCTTGCCCCACCTGCGGCGCGTGTTGATCGCCGGCGCACCCGTGCCGGATCGATTATTGGAGCAATTACTGCGCATCGCCCCACAAGCGCAGATTCATACGCCCTACGGTGCGACGGAATGCCTGCCCGTAAGTACGATCGAGGCCAAGGAGCTGCTCGCCACGCAACGAGACTTGGCCCGCCAAGGCGGTGGCACGTGCGTTGGCCGGGCCGTCGCCGGTGTGGAGATTCGTATCATCCGCGAAACGGAAGGGCCCCTGCTTACTTTAGCGGAGACGACACCCTGCCCCCCTGGCGAGGTAGGCGAAATCATCGTCACCGGACCGAGCGTTACCCGGGCCTACGATGGCCTCCCCGCTGCGACAGCCCTGGCGAAAATTGCCGACGGCGAACGCGTCTGGCATCGGATGGGCGACCTCGGTGCCATCGGGGCGGACAGCTTGCTGCGTTTCTTCGGCCGCCGCGCCGAGAAGGTCCGTGCCGCCCAAGGCGACCTCTATACCGAAGCCCTCGAGCCCGCCTTTCGTGCGCACCCCCAAGTCGCGCGCTGTGCGCTCATCGGACTCGGCCTCCAGGCCCCTATGATTCCAGCGCTGGTGGTGGAACCCAAGGAAGGCCACTTCCCGACCAACGCCGGTGAACGCGAGAAGTTCGTCGAGGCCCTGCGAACACAGGTAGCCAACCACCCTCAGGCCGCCGCCATCCAGCATATTTTCTTTCAAAAGAAATTGCCCGTAGACGTTCGCCACAACGCCAAGATTCACCGCCTGCAGCTGTCCAAGGAATGGACGGCCCTTACCCGCGTATGAACCCACCCACCGTTCTCGTCACCGGCGGTAATGGCTTCCTCGGCCGCGCCGTGGTCGAACGTTGCCTCGCCCGCGGCTACGCCGTGCGCGTGTATGGACGCTCGGACCTAGCCGCCGACCTGGCACCGCGTGTGACGTTCCACCGTGGCGACCTCGCGGATGCCACCGCGCTGACGGCCGCCGTCCAGGGCTGCGACTACGTCTTCCATGTGGCCGCCAAGGCCGGCGTGTGGGGGGCCTGGGACGATTACGTCCGCAGCAATATCACCGGCACTGAGACGGTCGTGCAGGCCTGCCGCGAGCACGGCGTGAAGGCCCTGGTTTATACGAGTACTCCGAGCGTGGTCTTCAACGGCGAGTCCTTCCGCGGGGCCGACGAGTCCCTGCCCTACGGCAGCGAATTCCTCTGCGCCTACGCCGAAACCAAGGCGACCGCCGAACGCCGGGCCCTCGAGGCCGCCTCGGACACCCTTAAAGTCTGTGCGCTCCGTCCGCATCTCATCTGGGGCCCCGGCGACCATCATCTTTTTCCGCGCGTACTCGCCCGTGCCCGTGCCGGCAAGTTGCGCATCGTCGGTGACGGCACCAACCGCGTGGACGTCACCCACGTGGACACCGCCGCAAATGCTCATCTCAGCGCGCTGGATGCCCTCCTCGCCGGCCGCGCCAACGGGAAGGCGTACTTCCTCTCGCAAGGCGAACCCGTGAACCTCTGGGAGTTTATCAACCGCCTCGTTGTGGGGGCGGGACTCCCGCCCATCACGAAGCAGATTCCCCTGCGCCGTGCTTACGTAATCGGTTCGGTCATGGAAGCCCTCTGGACCATTCTTCCGCTCAAGGGCGAGCCACCCATGACGCGCTTCGTTGCGGTCGAGCTGGCCAAGGACCATTGGTTCAATGTCTCCGCCGCCCAGCGCGACCTCGGACTCAGGCCCGCCGTCGACACGTGGACCGAACTCGACCGTCTCGCGGCGACCTTGCGCACGAAATAATACGTTCGCTTGCTCCCGTCGGCTTTCATCCCATCCCTGTTCCCCATGCCCGCCGACGGACTCCAACCTGATAAGACTTTTCACGTGACCATCCGGACCTGGTTCGACCAGACCGACGGTCTCGGGATCCTCCATCACTCGCACTACGTGCTCATGATGGAGCGTGCGCAAAAGGTCATGTTCATCGCTTTGATGGGCAAAGATACCATCGACCCCGCAGTGGCGCCAGATGTCTATGTGGTGGTCCGCGATATCGACCTGCACTACCTCGTCGCCATCCGCCCAGAGTGCGACGTGAAGCTAATTCTCAGTGTCCGTAAAGTCCGTGCGGCTGGCCTGACGGTGGATGTCGAGTTCCGCAGCCCCGATCACGCCATCCTTTACGCCAAGGCCTCCCGCACTATTTGTCGCATGGATGGCGTAACGCACCAACCCGCGGCGTGGAGCGACGAATTCAGGACCAAGCACGAAGC